>PLDW01000256.1 GCA_003136315.1 Gemmataceae bacterium
CCAGGAAGTGCCATTCGGGCAACGCCCTGGGTTCAATGGGTAACGCCTGGATCCTGGGGAAGCATCACCCAATCGCCCCTCTCAGTCGTTCGATCTGCTCGGCCATCGGGAGCGGGGCGGTCGGGGTCGCTTTCCCCTTCTCTCCGGCCACCCTGAGCCAGACGAACACCGGCCCCTCGCCCGTCAGACACTCCTCGACCCCGGCCGACCACTCCGCGCGGGTCTCGTACCCGTAAACCCGCTCAAACCCGGCCCCCAGGGCGATTGCGACGTAGTCGAGTCGGCCTGCACCTGCCACCGGTTGGCCGCCGGTCACTTCGTAGAGCCCGTTGTCGATCAGCACGACGAATAGCGGCACCTGAAACTGGGCCGCGGTGACCAGACACCCCAGGTTCATCAAGAGCCCGCCATCGCCCGTGACGACGATGACCCCAAGCCCAGGCTTCGCCAGGCACAGCCCGAGCCCCAGCGGCACGCCCTGGCCCATACTGGAGGGGAGGTAATGAAAATCGCGGGGACTCTCGGAGATCGTCGGCCAGATCCCGACCGAGCCCATCGTGGTGACGACGACACGATCCCCACGGTGGGCAGCAAGGACATCCAGCGCGTCGCGGTGGGTCATCATTCCAGCTACTCCGCCCAGAGGATTACAGCCGCTTCGGGCTTTCCCTGGAATCCTGTGAGCATCTCGCGCAGCTCGTCGGGGTCACTGGATGTCGGCACGAAAGGGGTGAACGGCAACTCCCACGCACGCATCAGTGGCTCGATGAAATGCGGGCAGTTGTCCTTGGTTTTACGGGCGAACCACGCCATCATGCTCCGCACCCCGACGATCATCTTGAGCGGCAATTTCAGGTCGTGGACCACATTCCGCACTGCGTCCCCGGCCTCGAAGAAGCCGGTACACTGGATCACCACCAGCGGCTTTGCTCCACCCAGCATGAGCCCCGCCGCGATCCCCACCGCCTCGCCCTCCCGGCAGGGGCGGATCGGAGCGAGTTTCGACCCCACCAGCGCTGACTCCCACGTGCCGAAGTGACTGTCTGGAATCCACACGAGGTGGGTGAACCCGGCGGCTTCCATCGCTGCCACCACCGCGGGGCCATCGATCATCTCTCACACTCCCAGTTGCCGGGCGATCGCTTTGAGGAGCGCACGGTCGCTATCCGGCCGGGTCGGGCTCTTGGGGTGGGTGGCGTCGCAATCGATCCACCCGCGGAGCTTCAAAAACATCGCGGCCGAGTGCTTGTAAGCAGGGACCGGACTGCGGAAAGCCAGGAACCCCAGGTACTGGAGGACATCATTCAGCTCGTAGAACCGCGAATCCCCGTCTCGCCAGTACCGGTCTCGCTGGGCGAACAGGTCCGGGGCGAAGGTGCTCAGCCCGAGAAGGTAATCGCTCCCATACATTACCATATCGATTGCCAGATCATTTCCAGTGAGTACTCGGAAATCTGGCCGCACTTCGTCCCGGAGGCGGAGCCGCTGCCACTCCAGTTCGCGGTTGAGCGAGGAGTGCTTCGCCCCCATGCACGACCGCACCCCGAGGAGCCCGCGGTAGACATCCAACGAGTAAATCTTCCCGAACGGGGCGAACATCGTCCCAAGTTCAAATCCGATGAACCCGTCGCAGTGGCGACCGATCTCCTCGTGCGCTGCGATCAACTCGGCATCCGGGAGACTGGAGAGTCCGTAGCTCGGGAAAATAACCGGCATACCTTCCTGGGCCGTGATCGCACCCACCGCACGAGCATACCCATCAGGGTCGAACGGCGCGCCGGGCCGGTCTCCCACGATGGCTCCGGCTGCGAACGGGTAACGGTCCAGGATCGCCCTCGTCCGGTCGAGAACCGCAGCCTTCGTCGGATCATCCAGGAGATTCCCAAATCCGGTGTCCATGTTCACCGCCGGGATCAACCCGGCCGCGGCCGTCCGCTCCACATGCATGGCGAATCCAGGCCAGTCGATCTCGCCCTCATCGGTGAAGGGGAGAAGGACGGCCGACATCCCGGTGATTTCACGGCGGGGCCGGATCATCCGGATCGGGTCGATCGCGGTTGAAGGCATACATGGATGATGGTTAGAGGAAGGGCGTTGGGCCGTTCCGCGACTGAATTCCCGGACATGCAACCAGCCCGATAGAGATATACTACCTCAAAAAGCGCGTTCCCACCCAGGCTGAACCATGCCGGATTTCCTTGCCGCCCCTCGCAGGGCACACTTCGCGACCCTGCCCACGTCAGGCATGGGGCAGTTGGCGGATGACCACCCGTCAGGGACAGGCCGGGCCGCCACGGAGGGCGGCCCCTACAAACCAACCGTACGTAGGGGCCGCCCTCCGTGGCGGCCCGGCGTGGGCAAATCCCAAAACCGGCTACGCTTTCTCCTGCTGCTCGTCTTACTCTTTGCCTGTCTGTTCATTCACACCCCGCCTGATCCCCTGCCGGTTGCGATCGCAGCCGAGCCACCTGCCTTCGTGTACGTTCGCGGCCTTGTAACGACGTATTGCAGCAAGTGCCACGGGGAGAAGGTCCAGAAAGGGGGGGTGAACCTGGCGGTGTTCCCGGACGAGAAATCGGTTCTGCGGCAACGGAAAGTGTGGCGAGAGGTTGCCGAGCAACTCAAGAGCAGCACGATGCCGCCCGAGGGACAAAAGCCCCTCCCGAAGGATCAGCGCGACCAGATGGTGGCCTGGATCACCCGGACGCTGGATCTTGCCGACGAGCGTGATCGCACACGCCCCGACCCGGGCCGGTCGGTTGTCCGTCGGCTCACCCGATCAGAGTACAACCGCACCGTCCGCGATCTCGTCGGCGTGGATTTCGACGTCTCCGGGGCAGTCGGAATGCCAGACGACACCGGCGGCGACGCTTTCGACAACCTCGCTGCGGCACTGAATGTGTCGGATACGCTGATGGAGAAGTACTTTGCCGCCGCCGACCTGATCCTCGAAAAGCTGTACGAAACGGCCCGTCCACGCGGGGAGAAGCCCAGGCCGGGTACACCGCCAACCGCATTCGAGAGGGTGGTATCGGTCTCGCCGTCGTGGGTGATGCCTCCCCGGGTCGCTGCGAAGTGGGTGGTGGAACGACTGGCACGGCGGGCGTACCGTCGACCGATCGAGGCTCGTGAAGTGGATCGGTTGCTCACCCTCTTCGATCGGGCCTCAACTGCGGGAACGGGCTACCGCGAGGCGTTGAAACCGGTGTTCAAGGCGGTGCTGGTGTCGCCCAACTTCCTGCTTCGGATCGAACGGGACCGGGCCACCGACCCGGACTCCCCTTACCGTGTGAGTGACCACGAGCTTGCCACTCGCCTGTCGTACTTTCTCTGGTCGAGCATGCCGGATGCGGAACTCATAGGTCTTGCCAACCGCAACGAACTGAGCCGACCCGATGTCTTCGAGAAGCAGGTGCGCCGGATGCTGGCGGACCCCAAAGCCCGAGCCCTCACCGATGATTTCGCTACGCAGTGGTTGAGGTTGCGGAAGCTCGCGGACGCTCGCCCGAGTACCGAGTTCTTTCCGACCTTCACCCCCGCCCTCCGCCAGGCGATGTACGACGAGGCGGCCACATTCTTCGACAAACTCCGCGTGGATGATCGCCCGATCACCGAGTTGCTGGATGCGGATTACACCTACGTGAACGATGAACTTGCCTCGCACTACGGGATGAAGGGTATCTCAGGGCACGAGATGCGCCGAGTGCCGCTGACCGACCCCAACCGTGGCGGGTTGCTCGGGATGGGAGCGGTGCTGGCCCTCACGTCGCACACCAATCGAACGAGCCCGACCCTTCGCGGGAAGTACATTCTGGATGTGATCCTCGGCACCCCGCCACCGCCGCCGCCCCCGGACGTGGGCCAGATCGACGACTCGAAGAAGGGTAAGGCCGCGAAGACGTTTCGCGAACTTCTGACGACCCACGCCACCCGCCCAGCCTGTGCCGGGTGTCATGCCAAGATCGATCCGCTCGGGTTTGGGCTAGAGAACTTTGATGCGGTCGGCCGGTACCGCAAGTCCGGGCCAGACATCGATGCAACCGGGAAGCTCCCGACCGGGGCGACATTCGACGGTCCGAAGGGGCTCAAACAGGTTCTTCTGGGTCGAAAGGGCCGGTTCGTCGAGAACCTGACCGAGCGGCTCCTGTCCTACGCACTCGGCCGAGAACTCCAGGCCCCTGACGCCGCGACTGTGAAGGAGGTCGTTGCCGACCTGGGCAAGAACGGTGAGCGATTCTCGGTACTGGTTCTCGGGATCGTCAAAAGTTACCCATTCCAGCACCGACGGAATCTCACGGCGGATGACGGACCGTAAGGCTCCTGCCGAGCTTCACCAGTCTCACGCTCAGCAAGAGCCTCGCCCTCCCGTTAGAACGATGATCGATCCGGGAATGAGACAGCCTCCGCGGGTTCTTGGATGAGGCCGATGTACGTTGATTCTCCGGGGTGAGATCGCTTTTGTTCACAAGCCCGAAGTGCCAGCGAGGGACAGCTTTCCCCGCGCTGGCGCTTCGGACTTATCTCGATTGTCCATCTCTTATTCTCATTCAGCAATGCAGTAAGTCAGACTTGAGAGCGGCAGACCAAAGGGTCTGCTATCACTGACAATGATCAGCTTCCTTGCCGGAGTAATATAACTGGGTTATCGTTCACCGGTGCTGAGACGCCATTGCCGGGGGTCAAACTCTGAGCAACTTCCGACCGAGGATGGTTCGTTGCCCGACTCCGATTCCCCTGCCGCGGTGTATGCGGATCGTCTGGCCGCGCGTGAGGCCACGGCCGCCGAACTCCGGTCCCGCCTGGACCGGATCAGCCTCGCCCGGCTCGCTGCTTTCGGGGTCGGGCTCGCCGTCGCCGGGCTGAGCTTCGGCACGAAAGTCATTTCTCCATTCTGGACACTCATCCCGGTCGCTGTGTTCTTCTGGCTCGTGTTGCGGTTCGAGATGGCGCGTGCACGGCTGGCCTGGGCTGGACGGGCGATCCGATTCTACGCGGGGGGACTTGACCGGCTCAGCGGAAAACCAGCAGGTGGAGCCGACGGCCAACGATTCGCTGATGATTCCCACCCATACGCGGCCGATCTCGACCTGTTCGGCCCGGGATCCGTGTTCGAGAGGCTCACCACCTGCCGGACTCGGGCCGGGGAAGACACCCTCGCGGCCTGGTTGAAGGGTCCTGCCGACCCGGACGAGGTGGCCGCCCGCCAGGCGGCTGTCCGTGACCTCGCGCCCCGGCTTGACCTCCGGGAAGCCCTGGCTGTCGCCGGAGGGGAACTGCCAGCCGGGGCCGACTATTCTCCCCTTGTGGCGTGGGGCGAGTCTCCCCTGGAAGCGATTCCCCATTGGAAGCGATGGGCAGTCGAAGTGCTCGGCTGGGGAAATATCGTGGCCTGGATCGGGTGGATCTTCGTCGGGACGACCTCACTTCCGGTCCTCGCGTTCGGGCTGTTCTCGGTCGGCGTGGCGGTCCCGTTGCTCAGATGGAGCCGGCGGGTTCTCGCTCCAATCGAGCGGGCCGAGCGGGACTTGTCCCTTCTCGAAGTCGTACTCGCCCAATTCGAGCGTGAGAGAGTGTCCGCTCCGAGACTCCGTCAACTCCAGAGCGCAATGCGAGCCGATGGGCGCTCGTCGTCGTCCCAGATCCGTGACCTCCGCCATCTCGTCACCTGGCTGGCTGCAAAGCGGAATGCGATCTTCGTGCCCATTGCGGTTTTACGGCTTTGGGATGTCCGCTTCGCGTTCAAACTGGAGGCCTGGCGGGCGTGGTCTGGGCCGCGGGTCGGCCCGTGGCTCCGGGCTGTCGGTGAGGCGGAAGCTCTGTCGTCGCTAGCCGGGTACGCCCACGAAAACCCGGCCGATGTGTTCCCGACTGTCTCATCCGGTCCAGCCGTTTTCGAGGCAGACGGGCTTGGCCACCCACTTCTGCCGGCCGGGGAGTCGGTCCGCAATGATGTCCGATTCGGCGGAGGCGGACCACGGGTTCTGGTTGTGAGTGGCTCCAACATGTCTGGGAAGAGCACGCTCTTGCGAGCAGTGGGGGTGAACACGGTTCTGGCGCTGGCTGGGGGGGTAGTGCGGGCGCGTGGACTAGGTTTGAGCCCGCTAGCGGTCGGAGCGACGATGCGGGTGCAGGATTCTCTCCAGGCAGGCCGTTCGCGATTCTTCGCCGAGGTGACCAAGATCCGCCAGCTCCTGGACGTTGCCGCAGCGAATGTTCCACCGCTCCTGTTTTTGCTGGATGAGGTGTTTTCCGGGACGAACTCGGCCGATCGGGTGGCTGGTGCGGAGGGAGTGCTCCGGGCGCTGTTGGATGCCGGGGCAGTGGGGCTAGTGACGACTCACGACCTGGCGCTGACCGGGGTGACCGGACGGCTCGGCGGTCAAGCCACAAACGTCCACTTCTGCGACGGCTTTGCCGGCGGCGAATTGCATTTCGATTACACGATGCGGCCAGGCGTCGTCCCACATGGAAATGGCCTGGCACTGATGCGTGCGGTGGGGCTGCAGGTGTGAGGCGGTGGGCAGGAGAAAGGATACCCGATTAGTGGCGCGGATGGCGACCCAGCAATGGGTTTGGCGAGCGGCGCGGCGTCAGCCCGCCGGTGCTTGAGCTAAAGCGTCTGCGACCTTTTAGTTCCAACCGGCGGCTTACGGCTCGCCGCTCGCTCGGAACTTGGTCGCGAAACTCACGGGTATATTAGCTCCTGCCCCCCGCCTTACCCCTCATACTCATAAGCCGGTTACTCCGGCTC
>PLDW01000203.1 GCA_003136315.1 Gemmataceae bacterium
AGGCCGATCCGAGCACCTCATCGGCCACTTTACGGTCCACATCGGGTTCTCGCAACCGATTCCGGAACCGGGTGATCGCTCCGGAGAGGTCGGTGATCGACTCATCGGTCAAGAGGGCCAGAGGCGCAGTCCCGGGTCCGCCAGCCAGCAGTGGGCCGATCGGTTCCTCCCACACCCGGACGACGGTGTACTGGAATTCGAGATACCGCCGGTTTTCACCCTGAATGGGTGAGATCTCTCAGCCCAGGGCAACGCCCTGGGTGGGCGAGTAATGACGCAATTACTGTATTCCAAAAGGGTTAAAATTTATAGTAATGAATCGGTAAAAAAGCTTGACCTATTCGGAACCGTCCGCCACAATTGAAGTGCAATTCCCATCCCGGGGAGCACTCCCGATGCCCGTTCCATTGCCACGTCCGATTCGCCTGTTTCAGTGCTACGCGCATAAAGACCACGGCGATGTCCAGTCGCTGGTGGAGCGTCTCAAACACCATCTCGCTGCCAGTACTTCGCTGCGGGTCGAGATCTGGTCCGACCGCCAGATTCTCATCGGAACGGCCTGGGATCAGGTGATCAAGGACGCCATGACGCAGGCCGTTTCGGGGCTCTTGCTGCTGAGCCCGGCCGCGCTGGCGTCGGACTACATCCAACGTGTCGAGATTCCCACCCTCCTGGCGGCGTCCAAGCTGTTGGTGGTGGGTCTGCGGCCAATCGATTTCGCCACGCAGTTGCCGCCCGCTCTCAAGGCCATACAGGTCTTCCAGCTCAAGACTTCGGGCGGCGGCGAGAGGTTCTATACGCAATGCCGAACCCGCCAGCAAAAGGACGACTTCGCCCTGGGACTCTACCAGGCCCTCCACAACCGTCTGGCCGGGAGCACCCCATGATCCACGTACCCTACTACGAAGAGCAGATCCTCCTGGCCATCGAGAAACTTGGCAAGGTCGGGGAGGATGCGGTGCGGTTGCGAAGGATTGCGCCACTTTTCCGCGACAACGCCCAGGCCACAATGGCGGCCTGCATGAAGGCCCTCTTTCCGGACAAGGAGGACAAGGCAGCCGTCGATGCCTTCAAGGCGTTCCGGGCGCGGGTGGAAAAGGCTGGCCGGGAGGCATCGCCGAGTTTCCCTCTGGAATTCGCCATCGACGAAAATAAACGCCTTGGCGCGGATAATCGATTCTGCCGGATCGAAGGTCCTCAGCTAGATTTGCCGTTCCGTTCCCTGGTTGCTGATGTCCGCAACCTACCGGATGTCCCCAACCCAGCCTACCTCGGCAAGCCGAAAATCCGTCTCGTCCCACGTTATCGGCCCCACGAGAACGCGCACGCTCACAAGTTACTAATGTTGCTGGAGACGAACCTGAAGGCCCACAATACATGGGAATTTCAGCTCGTCGAGGAGGCGGATCAGGCCGAAATCCTCTTGCCATTGTTGAATCCCGCCTTCTTCGGGGATGTGGACTTGCTCGAACGTATGCGCGGCTGGAGCCTGGGTAAACCAGCACTTCCCGTTGGCCTCGCACCATTCGATGAATCACAATCCGATGGGTCATTCGATCCGATCCAACAGTTTCGTCTCGCTACGAGATCCGGTCAAAAATTCTTCAGCGAATGTGACAAAGGCCAGCAGGAGGCGTTTGCGCTAGAGCTATTCCGCCAGATCGATGCATTCGTCCATGATGCTTTCACTCGCGGCACCTGGAAGACCGGACTCGACTGGCTCGGGGCCTGGTCGGAGGGGCGGGCACGACTGGAAGGGGATTGCATCGTCGAAACGCCTGCCAAGCGATTGCCGATGCACGCCACCACGGCAGCTGAACGACCAGTCGAGTATGCTTCGGACGGCGACGCGATGGAACTACTCATCAACTGGGCAATCGATTCCCAGGGCTCGCGTTATATGGCCGTGTTGGGTGAATACGGGATCGGGAAGACGACGAGCCTGAAGCGGTTTACGTTGGCTTTGGAGAAGAAGCGACAGACTAAACCAAAGTTACCTGTGCCAATTTACCTTGACCTTCGCGATGGTGCGGAGGGTACCCCACCCGATGCCCCACTGGAGGTAATTCTCAGCCGCATTCTGGATCACACTCCGACGAACGGCCCGAAACAGACCCCGCGCATGGTTCTTGATGCCGTACAGCGATTCGGCGCAATGCTCATTTTCGACGGCCTCGACGAACGCATCGTCCACATGACCTCACGGCAGGCAGAGGGATTCATCCGCGAACTCTTCAAGGCCCTCTCCCCCGCTCTCTGGTCCGACGGTGACCACGCGCCGGGTAAACCTACCGGTCGACCCGGCAAGCTCATTATCTCGTGCCGGTCCCACTACTTTCGCACTCTGGAAGAGCAACGGCAGATGCTCACTGGCCGACAACGGGGCGGGTTCCGCAACGCGGATTGTGATGCCCTTATTATCCTCCCTTTCAGGATCGAACAGATCCGAGCTTACATTGACAAAGCGTTGAAACTGGAGGGAAAGCAACCCGAACGCATTGATGATATCGTGCGACTCTTCGCTTCGATTCACAACCTCTCCGAGATGGCCCCTCGTCCGGTGTTGCTGGCCATGTTAATAGAACAGATCGACGATTTGGAAAGGATGCAGGCACAGACCGGCCGGTCGCTAGTTGCCGCTGACATCTACAACCGCATGGTCGAGCGATGGCTGGAGCGGGATGGCGGCAAGCACAAACTCAAGCCCGATCACAAGCTTCGCATCATGGAAGGGCTAGCGGCCTTCCTCTGGGCCGAAGGGCTCAAGCAAGTCGACATTGAGCGACTTGATTCCTGGTTTCTGCTCTTCTTGAAACGGAACGACGATATTTGCACCCGAATCGAATTCGACAGACTCTCCGCGGATGTGCTGGAAGGTGACCTCCGCACCGGCACCTTCCTCATCCGCCCGGACGCCGAAGCCCGGCGATTCCGCTTTGCCCATACCAGCTTTCAGGAATTCTTTCTGGCGGCCTACCTCGTCCGGGCACTCAACGAGGGGAAGCCGGAATGCTGGTCGCAGCCGAAAGTGTCGGTGGAGACTCTGGATTTTCTCGGGCAGTTGCTGGGGCATGAGCCGAATCCCAAAGCACTGAACACACTCGGAACGATTTTGGATGGGGAGGATGGCGACGCAGTGGGTCTGGCTTTCGAATACTGGCTCTTGGCCCTGGAGAAGGATTATCCCATCCCGAGCCCAAGGTCGGTCAATCTGAACGGTGTCAACCTTGAAGGCCGGACGATCCGGGGCCGATCGGCAGACTTGCCACTAAACCTGCGAGGCGCGAGATTGGCCGGCACCAGGCTCAATCGATCTCGACTTGAGTACGTCGACCTCACAGGAGCTGACCTGACCGGCCTCGAAGCGCGCCAGGCGCTCTTCCTAAATGTGAATGCCGCGGGCGAGAAGGCGGCAGGGGCCGACTTCGCTGGCTTGCAATGGCACGGAGGCTCACTTTCAGGTCGCGACCTCACGAAGGCGCAGCTCGGCTGTCAGTGGATCAATGTCGATCTCACCAACACCACCTTGCCCAACGGCTGGGCGGGAGTCGCAGGGGCCGTCAACCTCGCAAATCCACTCCAATCTGACAAATCTATAATAATAGAATATAATAATCTACATATATATATTATTTCAGGTTTGAACTGGAGCCCGGACGGACGGCGGNNGGATCGTCTCCGGATCGGACGACCAATCACTGAAGGTCTGGGATGCGATCTCCGGCCAGTGTCTCCTTACTCTCCTTGGACATTCCAACAGCGTCAATGCGTGCGACTGGAGCCCGGATGGACGGCGGATCGTCTCCGGATCGATCGACAAATCGCTAAAAGTCTGGGATGCAGACTCCGGCCAGTGCCTCCTCCCTTCGCTGAAGATATGGGATGCAGACTCCGGCCAGTGCCTCCTCTCTCTCCTCGGACATGTCTACGGTGTGAATGCGTGCAGCTTTAGCCCAGACGGACGGCGGATCGCCTCCGGATCGTCCGACAAATCGCTGAAGATCTGGGACGCAGACTCCGGCCAGTGCCTCTTCACTCTCCTAGGACATTCCAAC
>PLDW01000422.1 GCA_003136315.1 Gemmataceae bacterium
CCACGATCGTGACGCCCACACCCCCAACCCACCGCCCGCGGTTTTCTCGCAGAAAGTCACCGCCAAGGGTGATAGGATAAAGACACCTCTGCCCGCTCACCCCGCCGCCACGCGCCACTTGTCCGAACCCTCCGGCCGCATCACGAGGGCCTTCCCATGCCGCACGTCGTTCGTTTCTTCTGTGGGCCGCTGTGCCTCCTTGGCGTCTTCGTGGGGAGTGCGTCCGCCGACCCGCCGGTTGCGGGCTACATCTTCCCGGCCGGTGGACAGCGCGGAACGACCGTCCAGGTCCGAGTTGGAGGGCTGTTCCTCCACGAGAAATGCGGCTTCGTACTTGGTGGGAAGGGTCTCACCGCGAGCCCCGTTCTCACCCGCACCCGTTCACTCTGGTTCGAAGGACCGGTTCTCCCGCTTCCCGAATCGCAGCAGCAGGAAGATTACCCGGTCGACATGGCCGGGACAGTCGGGATTGCGAAAGATGCTCCTCTCGGTCCTTGCCGCGGGTGGGTGTGTACGTCGCAGGGGGGAGCTGGCGGGCTCGTGTTCGTTGTCGGCGATCTGCCCGAAGTGGTCGAGCATGAGACAGACGGCGACCCCATCCCTGAACGGCTCACACTCCCGGTGACTGCGAACGGCCGGATTTTCCCCCGTGACGACGTGGATTTGTGGGAGTTCGAGGCGGTGGCCGGGCAAATGGTCACCGCCTCGGTTGTGGCCGCCAGGCTGAACTCACCCCTTGAACCGCAGTTGGAAATGCTCGATGCCACCGGGCGGGTACTCGCCGAGACGATGACTCACCCGGTCGTCGGGGCCGATGCGTCGGTCCGGCTCACCGCACCGGTGGCAGGGAAATACCGGGTGCGTGTCCGCGATGCCCGCGGCCAGGGTGGACCCGCCTATGTCTACCGGCTGACCGTCACTACCGCGACCGTTGCGGATTTCACGTTCCCGCTCCAGGTTCCGGCCGACGGATTGGCGAATGTGACCGCTGCGAATGACCTTGTCCCCGCACCGATCGCGTTGAACGGCCGGATCGCCCGACCGGCAGCGGTCGACGAATGGAGGGTCGGGCTGAAAAAGGGGACGAAATACACGCTCGATCTTCAGGCCAGGGGGTTCGGGTCGCCGCTGTTCGGAGTGGTGACCGTAACCGACCCGGCCGGAAAAGAGCTTGCTCGCGCTGAGGCTGGTGGGCCGACACCCGACCCAACCTTGACAGTCCAGGCTCCCGCCGACGGAGTGTACACGATCCGGGTCAGTGAACGCTTTCGTACACGCGGCGGACCGAACTTCGTTTACAGGCTCAAGATCTCCGACGGAACCGGAGTGCCAGCCGGGTTCCGGCTGACGCTGGTGGGCGATGGTCGACAGACTCCGCCACCCGATGCCTATACCGTCCTCCGCGGGGCGAATCTCAAGCTCCGGATCGCTGCGGAACGCCTGGGTGGATTCAGCGGGCCGATCGAAGTGACGGTTGCCAATCTCCCGAAAGGTGTCTCTGCCAAACCGATGGTGATCGCAGCCAACCAGACCACAGGCGAACTGACCCTCCAGGCCGATTCGACGGCCCTGATCGGGACTGTGCCCCTCACCGTGACCGGCACGGCTGCCACCGGGACAGCGATTCTGGCTGTGATCGGGCCAGCATCCGTTGGCCGCGAGCCGATTCGGGTCACGGCGAGTGTGCCGGGAACACGGTTCTTGCCAGAGACCGTGACACCCTACCTCACGGTCGGCCTCTCGACACCATTTCGACTCGTGGACGAGTATGTGATGACCTCCGCGCCGCGCGGCGAAGTCTACCGACGAACCTACCGGGTCGAGCGTGATCCGGGGTTTGATGGGCCGATCGAGGTCCGATTCGCTGATCGACAGGCCCGGCACCTCCAGGGGGTGACCGGGCCGGTGGTGGTGGTCCCACCCGGGAAGGCGGTCTTTGAATACCCGGCGACCCTCCCGCCGTGGATGGAGCTCGGCCGAACCTGCCGCGTGTGTGTGATGGCAACCGGCCGGGTGAAGGATGTGGACGGTACGGAACACCCGGTGGTGTTCACCTCAACCGGAATCAATCAGCAGATGATCGTCGTTGTCGGTCCCGGGCGGCTCGACCTGGCCGTGGACCGACTCACGGTCCGGTCCGCCCCTGGTAGCGAAGTGCGGGTGCCGGTCCGGGTGGCCCGGAGCCGGGATCTGTCGGGACCGGTCACAGTGGAGGCGATCCTACCGAGCCACTGGAGGGGTGTTTCGGCGTCCCCGGTCGTGATCCCGCCGGGTGCGACGACGGGCGAACTCGTACTCCGGTTCGCTGCCGGTGAGGTCGGCCCGTTCAACATGCCCCTGACGATCCGGGCGACCTTGACCACCCCAAGCACCCCGGTCATCGCCGAGGCGAAACTGGAAATCGTTGATCGGTAACCCGAAGTGGCGAGCTGCAAATGTTGACAGTGAAGATCGTGAGCGTGCAGCATTTCCAGAGCGCGGCAATGATCGGCGAGTGGGGCATGCCTTGGCCGATCCCGTTAAACGGGATTGCTCCGCAAAGCCGGGCCGCCACGGAGGGCGGCCCCTACATATCACGACGTAGGGGCTGCCCTCCGTGGCGGCCCGGCTACGCAGGAACACAAACTTTGAACAGCCGCCAACCAGTCCTGCTGCCCAATCGATGATCATCTCTGCAAAGCGCCAGTCAAAACTGGAGGGCCGAACTCCAGCAGGTGACGGCGGCGGCAGATTCTCATCATGACTCCAATCGGAAAAATTCGTCGAGTTGACCACGTCTGGGGTGCGATAAACGGTACAGTCATTCCCCCTGGATCGCGACCAGCAGGCACGGACGCCTGTGTTCCAGGGAGTGCGGGCGGTTCCGCGTGGGGCCGTGGCCCCGGCGGGTGACGGCCTGGAGTCAAGGATGCCCGTCACCGCCCCCGCCAGCCCCCCACGCCAACCTCTCAAGCTGGGCAGATACACCAAGAAAGCATTCAAGAGGATTGTCCCTCTCGCGCTGGCGATCTACTTCGCTCCCGTGCCCCTCGCGTTTTACGTCCTTTGCGGCCTTCGTGAGGTTCTGCGTAACTCGCGGCGGACCCTCGCCACGATCGACCGCTACTTCGCCGGGAACGGATTCTTTACCTGGCTGTTGTCGCCATTCAATCTGCTGATGGACCTGTTGACGCTCCCGTACCGGAACAAGGGGATCTACCAACTCACTGACTTGCCCGAGCGGCACCAGGCAGAGATCCGTGCGATCATTGATGCCGCCCACCGTCGGGATGTGGTCGGGTTGCTCGCGGGTCGGACGGATCAATGCAAGCGGGGGATGGTGTTTTTCAAGTGGTACGGCCGGAACATGAATGCGATTGTCGATGTTCCCGAGTATCACGACGAGTATAAATATATCCGAACGATCGGAGTCTCGGTCTTCAACAAACGTCAATCCACGAGTAAACACTATGGCCCGCTACGGGTCACTCTGCGGGTGCTATATAACATCAACCATATCGACAGCCCGGACGTGTATATCCGAGTCGGTAACCACACCCACTACTGGCGGGAGTCGAAGCTCTTCATCTTCGACGACACGCTCCAACACCAGTCCTGTAACGGGTCGGACGAGCCCCGGTTCTGCCTGTTCGTGGATATTCTTCGGCCCGGGCCGTTCCCGCGGCTGATGAGTGCCATTCTTTCGGGCATCCGCCGAATGGCCGGTCCGGTGAATTACTGCTTCTACAGACAGTGGACCTTCTTGAAGTGAGGATCGTCCGATCTATTGCACTCCTACATCACACGGAATGTACAGCTACCCCCCATCCAGTCCGCGATCATCGTCTTGCCCATGATCGCCGGGTGATCGAGCAGCCACTTCGCCAGTGGCGCGACCACCTCCCGCTCGATCGCCCGTTGGAGGGGTCTTGCCCCGTATCTGGCGTCGAACCCGATCCCGGCCAGCCGGTCGATCACAGCATCCGACCACCGGACAGCCAGCCCGACCCGCGTCAGACCCTCCCGCGCTCCGATTGCAGCCAACTCTCGCCGCGTGATCGCCCGAACCGACTCTGGGAGGAGTGGCCGGAACGTCACCACCGCATCCATCCGGTTGAAGAATTCCGGGCGGAAGAACCGCATCGCGGCGTCGCGATAGCGAGGGCCACCCTCGTCGCCTGCGAACCCGACAGTCCGGGACTCGCCAGCACCAAGGTTCGAGGTCATCACGATGATCGTGCTGCGGAAATTCGTCTCCCGGCCGTACTGATCGGTCAGTCGGCCCTCATCGAACACGCCCATGAGGGTATCGAACACGTCGGCCGCGGCCTTCTCGATCTCATCCAGCAGGAGCACGGAAAACGGCTGCTGGCGAATTCGCTTGACCAACTCGCCCGGCTCTCCGTTCGGTGGGCCGAGCAGGCGGTCGACCGCATCAAACCCGCCATACTCGCTCATGTCCAGGCGGATCAACCTCGGAGCAGGACGAGGGGAATCGTGAGATCGAGACTCAGAACGCGATCCGGGTTTTGCACGCTCCCCGTCTTCGGCGTGGCCGAAGAAATACTCTGCGAGGGCCTGGGCGGTGTGCGTTTTGCCAACTCCCGTCGGGCCGCAGAAGAGCATCACCGCAGGTGGCCTGTTTGGGTCGTTCAGCCCGGCCTTCACGGTCAGTACCACCCCGGCTGCTGCCTCGCACGCCTCCGGCTGGTCGATCACCCGATTGCGGAACCAACCGAGTACATCCTCCCGGGCCAGAGTGATCTCGTCACGTAGGAAGAGTTCGGGGAGCCCGGTGCGGCGACGGAACCGGCCCACCACATCCGTTGGGGTGACGGGCTTTTTCCCCTCTCGGGTGTGGACCTCGACGAGTTCCCGGGCGAACCCGGACGCCGGCCCGGGGAACGGAGCGTAGGGCATGAACCGGCGGAACAGTCGAACGATCCGTTCCCCCGAGCCTGGCCCGATTTCCACCCCCGGGGCGGAGGCAGCCACCTCCAGTTGCTTGTCGATTACGGCGAGGGCCTGCGCCCGGTCGAATGCCCGCACCGGGACGATCTGGAACAGGTCCGGGAGGGCCGGCAGGAGGCGGCGGCACGCATCCAGCTCCGCCGGAGTGACCTCGGCCACCATCCGCACTTCCCCACGACCAAGGTACGGAATGAGGAACGCTGCAATGCTGTCGGCCGGTCCGACCCCACCACGGCGGACGAGGTCGAGAAGTCGCTCCGCGCATAACACCCCACTGATTTCCCCCAGTTCTTCGATCACATCCTCGACCCGCTCCTCCCACTGTCCGAGATACTTCATCCCGGCGATGAGCCGCCCGGCCGAGGTGAGCCAGTATCGCCGTCGGCCCCGGGGTTCCCCGTTTTCCTTCTCATCTTCCGCGGCTCGTTTCTCCGCCTCCTTCACCGCATCGACCATGAGGGTCGTCTTGCCCACTCCGGCCTCCCCCACGAGCAGAACATTCGCCTTCTCGATGTGGAGCTTGGCTGCGAGCGCAGCGACTTCCATTTCGCGACCCCAGGCCCGGGCATATCCCTTCCGAACCGCCCGGTCACCGACCGGCTCGGCGACCTTCGTGAGGGTCGGCGGGGCTTTGGCGGTGGCCGAAGCACTCGACGAGTCACGGGGAATCGGGACGGTGACTTCGATCAACTCGACCGATGCCGGGGGCAGATAGCGAGCAACGTCCTCCGGGGGGAGTCCTTCGAGTTTCTGGAGCGCGTACCGGCGGACGAGGTCTTTTAGTTCGGTCCGGTTCGGGTAGTCGAACCGAATCCCAAGGAGTGGCAGATCAGCGGTTGGCTGGCCGCTCGCCCGGGTGCCAACCACGCACGCAATCGCGACAGAAACCTCGGCCTCGCACGGGTAGCGGCGGGTCGCAGTGGCGTACTCGGGCCGGACAGGGACGGAGAACCAGCGGAGTTCCGGGTCGTGGAAGTCGGGTCGCATCGCCCCTGCGGGCGTCTTGTGGAACCAGCGAAGGTAGTCGCGGAGGTCGTTACGAGCATCGAGTGCGGACGCTCCGAATCCCACCTCCCCATTGGCGATTGCGAACGCGGAGTACCCCCCGGCCGGGTCGCGGCAAATCAGCACGGGGTAGTGGGCGGTGGGCATGGGGTCGTACCGTATCAAACCGTGGGTCGTGGGAGAGCCGCGAGGCTCAATGTCCGGATCATGTCGGGGACGAACGGCGGCGGGCAGACGAGCCCGGTCCGGACATCATAGATCGCCTGTCCGATGGGGTAGACACGGACAATCGGGCCGAACGCAAACGGATCGGGGAGCGTCACCGGCCAGGAATCGGCCACATCGATGCGCACCGGGATCGGCCCGCCGTGCTTCGGGACAAACAGGTGCGTCCCGACTTCGGTCAGCGCCAACGGCCGGGCGTGGATGCCCTTCACGCGCAAGACCGCATCCCACTCACCCTCCCACCACTGTTTGCGGACATCGAGTTCAACCCCAAGCCCCTCGTTCCAACCAGCCTGGTAGAAGTTCCGAAGATCCGCCACCCGTGGACAGTCCCGCCCTTCCGGAAACCCGCGGATCCACACATACACCGGTTTCTCGTCCGCTGGTGCGGACGCCATCAGGTTGAGCAGCGCCAGCCGGTTCTCCAGGTCGAACAGATCCTGGTCGCCAGCCACGGGCTCGGCGGCTTCGAGCATCTCTCGGATCGCTTCCTCCATCCCCATCGCCGAGAGGATCGAGCGGAAATGCTGATTCTCGAAATCGTCGAATGAGAGGTTGTGGCCCTTCACCGCCCGATACCTGGCCCGCCGACCCACCGACTCCGGATGGCGGCTCTCCAGGTACGAGTATCGCCGGGTTTCGAGGCGGGCTTCGATCGCATCGAGCGTGTCGGCGATCTCACCCGCCAGTTCCCGCAGCGAGAAGTACCGCTCGTGCTCGGCGGTGATCTTCCCGGCCACCACCGGCTCGCGTGGTCGAAGGTCGGTGATGAACTCCTCGACCCGGTCAAGAGCTACGCGGATTGCAGAAACTCGATCTCGGAAGGGCACGTCCGCTGCGGCAACGAGAGGAACCTTCGCCGCCCACCCGGGGGCCTGCACATCCACGGTGATCCCGGCCGCAGATTGGGCCGGGACTGGAGCCGCTACCCTCACGGTCACGATTGTGAGATTCTCGGGGCTGAGCGCAGCCAGACGGGCAGCAGCAGGCTGGGTCAGTTCCCGCTCGACCGCCCGTTTCATCGCCCTCGCGCCGAGATCCGGATCGTAGCCCGCATCAATCACCCGGTCGAGCGCAGCCGGGGAGACGTTCAGCACACACTGCCGCTGGCCGAACCCCTCCCGCGCCAGGACATCGTCCACCACCCGGCGGGCGATCCGGCCAAGTTCGTCCCGGGAGAGAGTGCGAAACGGGATCACCCGGTCGAGCCGGTTAAAGAACTCCGGTCGGAAGAAACGCTCGGCTGCCCGGGTGTACACGATCGACCGATCGGCGTCGGCCCCAAAGCCGAGGTTCCCTTTCGCTTCGCGCACTCCGAGGTTCGAGGTGAGGATGACGATCGCGCTGGTGAAGTCGGCTACCCGTCCGAGGGCGTCCGTGAGCCGGCCCTCTCCGAGTACCTGTAACAGCAGATCGAACACTTCCGGGTCGGCCTTCTCCACCTCGTCGAGCAGGATGACCGCAAACGGCTGGCGGCGGATCGCGGCGGTGAGCAATCCCTCTGGATGGGCGATTGTCCCGACCAGCCGGGCGGCTGCGCCCCGCTGGTTAAACTCGTTCAGGTCGAAGCGGAGGAGCCGGCTGGGGTCGCCAAACAGCACCCGGGCGACCGCTTTTGCCGACTCGGTTTTGCCAACCCCCGTTGGGCCGAGGAACAGGAACGCAGCGAGTGGCCGGTCCGGGTCGTTGAGCCGGGCCTTGGCGATGCTCACGATATCGGCCAGTGCCTCGACTGCCTCCGACTGGCCGATCACCAGTTCCCGGAGTCGGTCCCGGACGTCGTCCCGGTCGAGTCGCTGCTTGGGATCGAGGAATGCGAGCGACAGCCCACTACGGGCGGCCAGGTCGGCCAGCACCTCGTCGCGGGAGACGAGTGGGCGCGTCGGGAAATCGCCGCATTCCCACTTCCCAAAGTCGTACTTCGTGGAAGAGGTTTCATCCACGGTCGTCGCCCGGACCGCGAGCCGGGTCAGTATGGAGGCCGCTTTCCCCGGGAACGCGGCTGTCCGCTCGTAGCGCCGCTGGAGGTCGACCACGGCGGGGAGGACATCGAGTCCGAATAGGCATCCGTGTTTCCCTTCCAGCCGACGCTGGTGATCGACCAGTATACGAAGCGTGTCGGCATCGTTCGGCTCCCGAACCGGGATCAGGTGAAACAGATCGGCAAACCCCCGATCCCGCTCCCGGAGTACCCGCAACCCGTCCGGCGTGATCTCGCCCAGTATCCGCACATCACGTCGATCCAGGTACGGCTTGAGTACAACCGCCGCGCTCAGGGAGGAGTTACTGGAGATCCCGGCGAGGAACAACCCTATCAGGTCGTCGAAATACAGGACGTGATCGCGCTTCCGGGCGTGCTTCAGGATCGCCAGGAGCCGCCCCTCCCACTGCCCGACGAAAGACATCCCGGAAATGAGTCGTTGCGGGGAAACAAGCCAGACGTTCCCCTTCTGCACATGGACCGCCTTGCGAGCCGCGACCCGACGGACCACACACTCGTGGACAACAGCGGTTTTTCCCCCCAGGCGTGGTCCACAGAGGAGCACCGGCCGCCGATCGGGAGCTGCGAGAACACGCTCCAACTCGTCGACTTCCCGCGAGCGGAGCACAGCCCGGTCGAGTTCGTCCGGGTAGAGCCAGTCGAGGCACCGGCCGACCCGACGCAGTTCGGTTGCTCCGTCTGCTGGCACTCCGCCTCCGAGCATGAGGGCGGTGAATGGTGGCGGCTCCGGGACCAGGAGCGGGAGATCGGCCGACACCTCCAGTACCTGGACCCACGCCTTGCCCGCGAGGCCATCGAGTTCCGGGCGGACATCCTCCTCGTCGGTTGCGTCCCGTTCAACCGACCGCCAGTGCTCGGTGAGTGCAGCAAGTGCCCGGTCCTCGATTCGCTCGTTGCGCCCAACCTCGAACCAGACGTCAGGGACGCTCGGGGTAAATGCGAGTCGCTGGCCGAAATGCTCGAACGTGATGAGCAGGTACTTCACCCGGGCGACCCGGCGGCGGAGTTCGAGCGCCAGCGCCACCCGGTGGGTCGTGAGCGGGGGTGAGAACGCCCAAACGGCGGCCTGCTCGTGCCGGGCCTGTCGCCCGACCCGCTCGATCTCCTGGACGATTTCCCGGGTGAGCCGGGTGAGTAAACGGTTGAGACTGGCGTCCGAGGGGGACGGCAAGGGGAAGAACAGCGGCCGGGCGGTGTAGCCGGTCTTGTTCTGGGCGACGTAGACCGGGATGCGGAACCGCATGATGACTCGGGGGACGCGCCGGAGTTCAGGTTGATCCGCAGATTGTGGGGATTGTACAGGTTACGAATGACCCGGCAATTTGTAGATATTCGGTGTGGACAAGCACTCTTCTACCCGTTTTCAGGGTTCACGCGGACTCGGGCTGGGGACGCAGCATACTGACAAGAATGCCCACCACTCGGGGCAACTCCGAGATTGGGTACTCCCGCTGGTCGAGGGACACCACGTCGGCTTCCAGACGCATGAACTTCCACAAACTCCCGGTCGTCACGGCCCCGTACACCCTCTCCAGTTCCCGTCCCCGCTGCCGGTTGAACAACCGGACGGCAACCAACTCGGCCATGCACTGCCCGAGCCCCGATTTGAGATTGTCGTTCTTGGCCTCCACAACTGCCACTGCCGGGGCCTCGATGGTCAATTGCTCCGGCGACAAGCTCAGCAAGAAGTCGCACACACCGTTGAGCCCCTGGGTCGGGTCGACTGTAAACTCGACTCCCGAGAACAGACTCACCCGCCGCTGGACCTGGCGGCGGGCTTCCAGGAGGACGGGCGCGATGATCAACTCCGACCGCGCCTTCTCTGTGCTGATGGCAACAGCCAGCGGGACGTTCTCAGCCAACATGCCGACGAGGAAGGTACTGACATCGTGTGGTGGTATGTCGCCGAAATACTCCTCCGTCTCGGCGATCCGCAGTTTGAAACGAGATTTCACCTCATCGATCGAGAACTCACTGTAGGGCACAAAGTGTCCCCCGCCGGTCAAGGTCGTTGTCGAGGCGGTGAGGGCCGCCAAGCGGCAGCTTCATGGCTCACGGGGTAGCGAACTAGGCGCTCTCACTCGACGCGCTGATGTCGCCTCGGAACACGCCTCGGACTTCCGAGACACGGAATAGCGCGACAAAGACCTCGGCCCCGTCAACGCGAGACAGAATCCCATAAGAGCCATAGTCGGCTGGGTTTGAGGAATTCTGCACGTACTTCAGCGCATGGCCGTAGACCGTGACGGTACCCTTATCGCGCAATAACACCGTGAATTTGTTCGCCTCGCCAGCGGAGCTCATCAAGAACTTGACTTCTAGATGCTGCTCACTGGGCGTGTTCGTGAATGCGACGTGAAAGGCTGCCGGCGGGTTGGAACAGACGGCGAGTTCGCCCTCACCGCGGTAGGGCGTGACAGAGTTTGGACTCCGTTCGTTGCAGAGGGCGGCCACACGGGCCAGAACTGCCCGAAAGACCGACTTCTGCAGCGGCACCTCGATCGAATCCTTGGCGTCCACACCGAGAGGACGCACGTAGCAGTGACTGTCTTGAAAGTTGAATCGGAGTTGCTGATCCCGACACAACCCCAGCAAATTATCGACGAGCCCGACAACTCCCCGGGGGGTCGGTTTGAACAGTGTCTGGAGACGCTCCCAAAACGCAGTCGCGTAGGTCATATCACATTTGCTGGTGGATTCATCGAAACGGACCGTTCAGGGAATTAACCGGGACTCTCGGGGGTTGTCACTCCGCGTTTCCCGTTCCCCGTTCCCCGTTTCGCGTTCCCTGATCACAATGTCGCACGATACCGTCGGAGCTTGTCGCGGGTGGCCTTGGCCCGCTCCTCGTCGCCCTGGAGTTGGAACGATTCCGCCAGCCGCACCATTGCCTTCACCACTTCGTCGCGGTCCTGGTTGTAGACCACCTCGACCCACAACAGCGCCCACATCGCTTCGCGCGGCTTTTTCGCGACCAGATACAACTCCGCGATCATCTCGTACCCGACCGCTCGGGTCATCGGATCCTTCGATTTGGCGATCTCGGCCTCGATTGGGGCCACCCCGTCAACCGGGTTGGTGTCGGCGTATTTGGCCGCGATCTGACAGATGGCGAGCCGATCTTTTGGGCCACCGGCCGCAGCCGACTTGAGAGCTTCGGTTGCCCGGGCACTGGCGTCCGGATAGCGATGTGCCCGGATCAACGAATCCACCTCCTGGAAATGGGCTTCTTGCCGCAAGTCGGGAGGGACGTCCGAGTTATTCACCAGCTTGGCCCAGGTCCGGGAAGCATTCTCGAACTGGCCGAGTTCCGTCTGAAGCCGGGCGCACGTTCGACCGGCTGGATACACCTCCCAGCCGCCCTTGTGATCGGACAGGTACTGGCTCAGGAGAGTGGCCGCACCCTCCGTCTTCTCCTTCCACCCAGCGTCGTCGGCGGTGGCGTCGGCAGTCCTTGCTGTGAGAGTTGCCAGTTTGAAATCCAGGAACTTGCGGGTCTTCTCGGCGGTGTTTTTGGTCTGCTTTTTTAACTCCTCATACCCGAGTCGAGCCTTCTCCCAATCTTTGGCATTTTCGGGCAAGCCGACAGCGATCAGATCTTTCTGTTCGATCCCAGGGAGTTCTGCGGGAACGACCCGGACAATGTCGATCGGGGAAATCGGGATCACCTTGCTGCCGCTGGCGAGGATCTGATACCCCACCGGTGTTGCCTTGATCTCCCCCTCGACCGATTTGGGCGCACCGTCGCGATCCTTCTTGTCGCGGTAGTAGATCCGGTCGGGATTGAGCGCCGGCTGGCCCCGGCCGGTTGATTCCAGCACAACCGCGACCAGAACCAGGACCAGAACCCCGCGGGCCGCCTCACGAACCATTACCAATCCCCTTGTATTGCGGATCATCCCTATGGGAACACCCACCCCGTCCGCGGGTGGGAGAAAGGCCGGTCGACACCGACCCAGATTCAGCCACTTACGGCGGGCTTCTCCAGGAACAACTTGCCACCAGCAGCCTCGTAGGCTTTTTTCAGCTCCGGGACTTCAAGCAGGAACTCGGCGTATTTGGCCCGAACCTCGGGGACCATATCCGGACCGTTTTGCCGTTCCATGTCGGCGAATTTTTTGCCGATATCATCGAATGTCTTCTGGAGTTTGGGGCCCGCTTTGACCAGATGCATGTTCGCCTTGACGATGCAGCGGTGGTACTCGAAGAACGCCTCGAAAAATGCCGTTTTATTCCGCAAGATCGCGGCGTTGTCCGGTTTGCCGTCTTCGCCTTTCGGCACGGTCTCCAACCGTTTGCGGGCGAGATTCGACTGGAATGTCCACTCCTGGACCGCCTTGCCCCATAATCCGTTCGATTTCTTCGTGTCCGATTCGTCGTCCCCCAGGGCCTCGTACAGGAATGCGTACTCCTTGCGGAACTCCATGCTGGAGTTCCCCCACTCGGGCTTCTCCTTGGTCCCCATCACGGCCAGGATCAGGGCCTCGCCCTGAGGATACTTCTTGGCCTGGCGATAGCATCGGAGGAGTTCCAGGTTGGCGCGGCGATATTCCAGTACCTGTTTCCGCTGGTCCTCTTTCAACTCGGTGAGTGGTTTGGCCATCAGTCCCTTGTCCGCCGGGGGCGGAACCTTCTTGAGAGCCTCCTCGGCTTTCCCGAATTCGCCGACCAGAACCAGAGACTGGCCCAGGAAGATCTGCACCGCCGGAGGGAGGGTCGGCTCCTGGGACAGGACGTCGAGGAGTTTGCCAAAGCCCTCGGACATCGCCTTGGCCTCGTCGTTCTTACCGGCCTTGCGCAGCGACTGAATCTGTCCGGCGATTTCGCCCGTCAACTGCTGGAGGGTGGTGATATTTGCCTCGATGCTGCCGCCGTACTGTTTCAGAAGGGCGAGAAGTTCGGCCCCCTGATCGGCCTTCCCCTGCTTGACTCGAACCCTGAGAGCCAGAACGATCACATCGCGACGAAGTTTGTCCACCCCCTCGGCGGTCTTGAGCACCCGGGTCTTGAGGGCCGAGTCGGGGCCACTACTGGCTTCCTCGTTCGCCCCTTCTTTCTTTGAAGGGGTGGCGAGTCCGAGTGCCTGTTTCACCTCGTCAGCGTAGGGTTTCCCCTGTTTCATTTCTGCCAGGATCGGTCCGACCGCAGCGAAAGCCGGATCGTAATGCTGGGCCAGGAACTCGGTCTGGCTTTCGAGGAAGGCTGCGCGGGTTCGGGCGTCTTCGGCCAGGAGTTTCATCTCCCACCCGTCCGGGTTGAGGGCCTTGTCATCCGCCGCCAGGGTTCGGAACCCGGGGACGGCTGCAATCGCTTCCTCGGCGATCTTCCGCGCTTTCGCGTACCCGGGATCGGCCTTCTCGCCATCCGGGTCGATCTTGGGTTGTTGGAGATACAGGAGGGAGAGGCGGCAACGACAACTGACGTAAGCGCGGGTGGCCTCGACCGTTGCCTCGGCGACAGGCCGTGCAATCTTATCAAGATCACCCGCGGTCCGACGAAAGACGTCTTTGCGACGATCTGGCGACAGTGGCGAGTCCCTGGCCGAGAGGAGTTGGGCGGCAACTGCCCCCTGGAATAGCCGGATGTTCCCGATTTGCTCGTACCCTGGCCGAATCTTGAGCAGGATGTCGTACGCCTCGACCGGTTTACCGTCTTCGTAAAAGAGGGAAGCGAGCCGGTGCCTGGCCCGGTCGGTGGCGGTGTCGTTGGGGAATTTCTCGTCCAGGAATCGGGCCAACCGGAACGCGCGGTCGCGGTCTGAGCGGCGGGCAGCCTCCAATTTATCCTCCTCGGTGATCCGGATCTGGGTGGCTGCGACGGTATACCCATCGAGCCCAAGGGCTCCGGCCAAGGCAGCCTTTCCGCCAGCCACCTTGATCGTCCGGGCAACGTACTCACCAAGGACGGCGGCCTCGTAGGGCTGCTCGGTCCGCTCATAGAAGTAGATCAACCGGATGAGAACCTCGGCGACGTCGCTGGGGTTGTCCTTATCCGTACTCAGCGTTCTGGCACGCTCCAGGAGACTCACGATCGTCCGCAGTCGAGCCTTGACCTCACTCTCTTTCCCTTCGGCCTTCTCCAGGTCGTTGAGTTTGGACATTTGGATCAGGGAGGCCATCTGGCACTCCTCGAATGACGAGTAATCGCCTGGCGGCCGGTCTGCCTCGCCCAGCATCCGACGGACCACGTACATCCGCTGGCGAATGGCCCGGTTGGAATACTCGTTATCCGTCTGGGAGATGGTCCGGTAGATCCGCTCGGCATCGGCGTACCGGAGTCGGGCCCCGGGCGGGATCGTTGGTGGGGGCAGGGGGTTCTTCGGGTCGATCTTCTTGGGCGCTGGGGGGAGCATGTTGTCGGCCTGGGCCTGGATGCTGTACGCCAGATACCACCGGATGGCGACCGCCTCGGCCTGGGCCCGTCGGACGTTTCCGTACCGGATCAGCCATAATCGTGCCTCCCGCTCCGTGCTTTGCATGTCGGGCAGGCTACCCAACCCCTGGACGAATTTCCGGCGAATCTGGAAGAACTGGACGGTCCGCTTGCCGTCCTCGGCGTCCGCGCCCGTCGCGGCAAGGATCTGGTTGAATCCATCCTGGGCGACCTTGACGTTATCTTTCTCGTACTCGCATTCAGCCACCCATGCGTGGGCAACCCACCCAACCCGGGCCGGAGTGTTGTGATCGTTTGCCAGTGTGGAGAAGGTCTTGCGGGCCTCGTCGATCGTGTCGGATCGCTCCTTCTTCTCCTGGGCGGATGCATGCAGGTAGGTGTCACCGAGGGCGAACTGATTGGTTCCGCTGGCGAGTTCGGCGTCGTACTGGGCCTGGGTCAGCGCCCGGCGGAGGGCCGGGTCGGGTTTCTTTTCGAGCTGGGCCTTGATGAGATCCGCAGCGGCCTTGAACTGGGAAGCCGCAGCCTTGAACAGGGGGCGAGCGACGGCCGCTTCGGCCCGTTGAGTCTGGATCGCAGCATCACGGGCACCGCCTTCCCCGGGTGGGAGGTCGACCCGCCGGGCCTTCGTCAACTGGGCCTTCGCCTCAAGTGAAGTGAGGCGGGCGAGTGCCAGGTAGGCTTCCGCCGCCCGGGGGTGAGTGGGATTGGCCTTGAGGAAATTTGAGAACCCGTCCTTGGCCTCGGCAACCAGGCTGGTCCGTGTGCCTTCGTCGGCCTCGTCGTCGGCGGCATCGAGCTGGCACCGGGCACGCTCCAGTGGGAGGGCTGATTTCACATCTTCGGGCAAGGTCTTGGTGTCGATCTCGTGAAGGTAGTCCAGAGCGAGGTCGGACATTCCCTGCTCGCGGAGTCCACGGACCAACTCCAGCGGCGACGGAGCGCCATCAAGGATCAGGACGGGGATTTCGGTGGGCGCGTACTCGGGGGGTGCCTTCGGTGGCGGCGTCTTGGTCTCGGGCGGTTTTGGTTCGGTCTTCTTGGGTTCGGTCTTCTTGGGCTCGGTCTTCTTGGGTTCGGTCTTCTTGGGTTCGGTCTGCTTGGCGGCCGGAGGTTGGCCGATGGCCTTGGATAATCCCCACGGGGCCAGTCCGATAATCGCAGAACCGAGTCCGAACAGACACGCCGACCAGATAGACAGACGAGACATGAAGCAACTCCCAGAGCCGGACCCCTCGCTGCGGCAGAGCGGGTGGGTCATCCCATTAAGACGGTCGGGCGGGCAGAATGGTTCCGATGTTGTGATTCTGACTGGTCCCGGGCTGGCGTCAAGGGGTGGGGGGCGGGCTCGCTGCCCTCGACCGGCCCAAATGACTCCCATTCTCCGCATGCGCAACCCGTTTCAATCCTGGTCCCGCGACTGGCACATTCCGACCACGCACGAGTGTGTGCCCAATACAATTGGGTCAACGAAAGGCGGTCGACAACGCCCGGGAACAAACCACCGCGGTTCGGCAGAATGGGCGGTCATCGTGCCTGACCCAAGACAATCCTCCCCGCGCCAGTTCGGGACCGACAACACCCCATGACCGCCCTCCGCCGTTTCCTTGTCGTCCAGTCGCTGATGCTCTGGCAAGGAGGATTCCTGTTCTACGCCGCGTTCGTCGTTCCGGTGGGGACGGAGATTCTTGGCTCGTCGGCCGCACAGGGGACGATCACCGCCCGCGTGACGGATTCGCTGAATCTATGCGGACTGGTCGGGCTCGTCCTGATGACGTGGGATTTGGCTGTCACCTGCGATCCGACCGCTCGACGGACAGCGGCCCGGTGGTGGTGCTGGGCCGTCGTGGGTGGGTGCCAGTTTCTCCTTTTCATTGTGCATGGACTGCTTGACTCGCTGATGGATCCGAGTCGGACCTATGTGCTGATCCAGCCACCGTTTCGGCCGCTCCACCGGGCCTACCTTTGGACGAGCACGGTGCAGTGGGTCGCCGGTCTGGCCCTGGCCTGGTGGACGCTCCGGGCGTGGGCGGCGGAATCCACACACCGGGCAACCCGGGGACCAGGGGTTCCGAGGGCTTCTGCGCTGGGCTGAGACAGGAACCCGCTGAGCTGTTGCATCTACGGGAAGACGATTAGACGTACATATGGGAGGGCGAGGCTCCTGCCGAGCCGCACCACTCTTGCTCGGCAGGAGCCTCGCCCTCTCGTTAGATCGATGTTTGCTCATGGAATGAGACAGCCTGGGCACTCCCGCAACGACCCCTGAGCACCCAACCATGTTCGTTTCGCATCTCGAAGCAGCGATTGATGGCACTGTGATCCCGTTTGGGCAGGTGGTGAACACGCACAACGGTCGTCCAGTTTGGGTGCGGTATCACCTTGACCGCATCCGGAATGCCGTCACCCCGGCCGAAATCGCCACTCGACCGCCAACCCTTTGGCGGTATCGCGAATTGCTCCCGCTCCCCGCTGATGCCAGCCCGGTTTCGCTCGGGGAGGGGATGTCGCCGCTCCTGGAGTGCCCACGACTGGGCCGAGAACTCGGGCTCAACCGGCTGTTGGTCAAGGACGAATCGCAACTCCCAACGGGCAGCTTCAAGAGCCGGGGGATGACGGCCGCGGTGAGCCTGGCGAAGTGGCTTGGGGTGAAGCGTGTGGCGCTACCGACCGCCGGAAACGCGGGTGGTGCGGCAGCGGCCTATGCCGCACGGGCCGGGTTGGAGTGCTTTGTGTTCATGCCCGCCGACACACCGATCGTGAATCAGTTCGAGGCCCACCTGTACGGAGCCAAGGCGTTCCGTGTGAATGGGTTGATCAACGACTGCGGGAAGATCGTCCGGGACGGGACCGACCGGATGGGCTGGTTCGACCTCTCCACTCTCAAGGAGCCGTACCGTCTCGAAGGCAAAAAAACGATGGGGTTGGAACTCGCCGAGCAGTTGGGCTGGGCGCTTCCCGACGTGATCCTCTACCCAACCGGCGGCGGGACCGGCCTGATCGGCATGTGGAAAGCGTTCCAGGAACTCGCAGAACTGGGATGGCTCTCGGGGAACGCGGAACGCGGAACGCGGAACGCGGAGCGGAAAACGGCTCAGTCTTCTGTTCCGCGCTCCGCGCTCCGCGCTCCGCGCTCTCCTCGATTGATTTCCTGCCAGGCCGAGGGGTGTGCGCCGATTGTGACCGCATTCGAGAAGGGTGAGCGGTTCGCCGAACTCTTCCCGAACGCCCGAACGGTGGCGAGTGGGTTGCGGGTTCCGGCAGCCGTCGGCGACTTCATGATGTTGGATGCGATCCGGGCGAGCGGCGGGAAAGCGGTCGCTGGGCGCGAGGCGACGATCGGCCCCTGGATGCGACGAGCAAGTTCGGCCGAGGGGATCAGCATCTGTCCCGAAACAGCGGTCTGCTTCGATGTCCTGGAAAAACTCATCGCTGCGGGTGAAGTCTCGCCCGACAAGACAGTGGTCGTGTTCAACACCGGTGCCGCGCCGAAGTACCTGGAGGCCCTTCCGGTCGACCTCCCCACCCTGGACAAGGATCGCGTCGACTGGGATGCGATCATGAAGTAAAGCCTCGTCCCCAGGGCCACCGCCCCTATTAGGGCGGAAAATCACAGGATTGAGGCCCCGAAGGGGCTACGGATAATAGCCCAGGGTGGAGCCGGGTTTCCGGCGAAACCCTGGGGCGCTGGGGCGATTATGATCCGCTGGTCGTGAATCACTTCTCATCTGAGGGTCACCGATGTTGCGTTTCGCCTTCCCGATCACTACTTGTGTCCTCGTGGTCACCCTGTCTGTGGCGGCCGAGCCTGTGTCGGCCCCCGTTCTGCTCAAACCGGACCGGGTCTTCGATGGCCTTGACGGAACCCCACACGAGGGCTGGGTGGTTCTTGTGGTCGGCAACAGGATCGCTGCCGTCGGTCCGCCCGATTCGGTCAAGATCCCGGAAGCTGCGAAGACAGTCACGCTCCCCGGAATGACCGTCTTGCCAGGGCTGATTGATGCGCACTCGCACCTGCTCCTGCACCCCTACGACGAGGCTCCGTGGGAGGATCAGGTACTCAAGGAGCCTCTGGCCGAGCGCGTCTGTCGGGCGACAGCCCACGCCCGGGCCGGACTGCTGAGCGGGTTCACCACCCTCCGGGATCTGGGAACCGAGGGAGGCGGGTATGCCGATGTGGGGATCAAGCGGGCGATCGAGAAAGGGATTATCCCCGGTCCGCGATTGTTGGTCACCACGAAGGCGATCGTGGCAACCGGGAGCTACGCGCCGAGGGGGTTCGCTCCGGAGTGGCAGATCCCCCAGGGGGCCGACGAGGCGGATGGAGAGACCATTCGCCGGGTCGTTCGAGAGCAGATCCGCGGCGGGGCCGACTGGATCAAGGTGTACGCCGATACCCCGCATGGCCCCCGCCCCGGGTCGAAGCCAGCCTTTTCCCTCGACGAACTCAAGTTGATGGTCAGCACCGCGAAAGATGCGGGAGTGCCCGTCGTTGCCCACGCGAACACTCGTGAGGGGATGCGGCGAGCGACTCTGGCCGGGGTGGAGACGATCGAGCATGGTGGGGAGGGCGATGTCGAAGTTTTCCGGCTGATGGCGAAAAATGGGGTCGGGTTCTGCCCCACGCTCGCAGCCGATGAGGCGATGGCCCGTTACGGTGGGTGGAAGCCGGGGAACTCCGAGCCGGCTCGGTTGAGGTCGAAACGGCAGACCATGAAGGCAGCGATTGAAGCGGGTGTGACGGTTGTGAATGGGAGCGACATTGGCGTCTTCTCCCACGGCGAGGGGGTGCGGGAGTTGGAGTTGCTTGTGGACTACGGACTCACCCCGGTACAAGCCCTGAAGGCGGCCACGAGCGTTGCCGCGACGGCTCTCCACCTGGGTGAGCGAATCGGGGCCGTGAAACCGGGTCGGGTGGCGGATTTGATCGCAGTCGAGGGCGACCCGACGAAAGAGATCAAGGCACTTCGCAAGATCCGACTGGTGATGAAAGACGGGGTCGTCCACCGGCAACCTTGAGCGATGGGCAGCCATCGCCACTCCTCATTTCCACTTCGCAGGCAACCACAACGGGTACGATCCCCCGGACGACGGGCCACAGCCAGACGGACACACCGTTCGCAGCGGCCGTCGGATTCACGGTTGGGAGGGGTGTGCGCTCCGCTCGACCGACCGGGGGAGGTCACGTCCTCCCCGAACCTGCTCCCAATGTGAGGATGTGCCGATGGCCACGAATCAGTGGCGCGGGGACGCGCCGGCCGTGTCCCAGGTCGTGACTCTGACGGTTGGTGGAACCCCGGTCGCCGGCCAGGTGTACGGGGTGACGATCAACGGGAAGACGATTGCCTACACCGCGATCACAGGCGACACGAACCCCTCGATTGCCAGCGGGTTGACCGCGCTCCTGGGTCTGAGTACCACGCCTGCGGAATTCCAGGAGGAATTGTGGACGACCGACGGATCAGGCAACGTGACGGCCACCGCAGCGACTCCAGGGGTACCGTTTGTCCTGACCGCGTCGGCCACCGGGACCGGAACCCTGACCGCCACCACCGTGACACCTTCGACAGGGCCGAACCACGCCGACGACCCGGCCAACTGGTCGCTCGGCACCATTCCGGCAGACGGGGATGACGTGTTGCTCTCTGGCGGATCAGACGTGCTCTATGGGCTTGGCAATCTCACCCCGGCGGCGTTCGCATCACTGAGTGTGACAGCCGGATTCACGGGAGCGATTGGGTTACCAGTCCGGCATGCTGGGGGGATCGGGGCTGCGTTGGGCAATGGGTACGTCGAGTATCGACCCCGGGAGTTTCCGGTAGGGTCGGGTGTCCCGATCACGATCGGGTCGGGGTCGGGATCGGGGCCGACGCTCGTCAATCTGTCGTGCGGTGCGACACTGGCCTTGACGGTGATCGGCACCGGATCGCCGCAGTCGACGGCTGCCCCTGCGGTGAACGTATCCGGGTGCTCCACGGGAGTGCTGGCGGTCAGCGGTGGGTCGGTCGGACTGGCGGCCGACGACGCCTCCCTGACTGCCACTGTCGGGACGGGCTCGGTCGCGGGTGGAACCCTGACGATCGGGTCCGGGGCGACAGTCACCGCCCTGACCCAGAATGGGGGGACGGTTGCGGCGGCCGGAACGGTCAGTGGCCTGGCCATTACAGGCGGAACCTTCAACCTCTCCGGATCGCTGGGTGCCGTCACCGCCACCCCGGCCGCATCCGGACGGGTGCGGGTCCACTGGCGGGGTGGAGGTACCATCAGCACCTTGACGTTCCAGGGGCAGGGTGCGGGACAGACAGCGCCGGTCCTGGACTGTTCGTGCGACCCACGGGCAAAGACCCTGACGAACGCCACCTTTACCGGCGGAGCCCGGCTGTACGACCCATCCAAAACGGTCACATTGACCAACCCCATGTCGATGGACAGGGCGTCTCTGGCCGCGTCCGACCTCGGAGCGGTGTTCTCCATCCAGCGGACGTGATATCCCGACTTTTCCTGGGACTCGATCCCAGATTGGCGGCCTCATCCACAATGTAACGAATGAATCGCAACAATGGACAACGAGCAAGATCCAACAGGTAATGGGCAAGATCCACCATGCTG
>PLDW01000447.1 GCA_003136315.1 Gemmataceae bacterium
GGGCGAACCTCAGTGGGGCGGACCTCACCGGGGCAACCCTCACAGCCGATCAGCTCAAATCGACTCGCGGGAAACCGGCGTTCGTCGATGTGCCTTTACCTCCACAGACCGATCCACCTGTGGACGAAGACCCACCGTCTAGCTCGAAAACGAGCCGAACGGAGAGTTGAGCATGGCTGAGTCGAACCTGGATCTCACTCGGGCACCCGCTGGCAGACATGACGGAGCAGGCTGACGAGTGAGAGGTGAACCCGCCAACCGGTCAGCGTTCTCGGAGCTTCTTGGCTGCGCTGGTCCGGTGCGAGTCAGGCTTGTGGAGCATCGCGGTGCGACTGTGGCCGGGCATGGCCGCAACCTCCACAGACCCTCGTTCCCACGGTCCTCACACGGGCGAACCTCACAAGGGCGGACCTCCCTCCGTGGCGGCCCGGCTTTGTGGAGCAATACCGTTCAACGGGATTGGCTCCGGCATGGCCCACTCGACTCACAGCCCAAGAAATCCTGCCCGTCCGAGGACGGGCAGGACAGGCAAGCGATCCAACCGGCCGAAAAAACCTGCCATCACCGTGGCGGGGAGCCGGTCGGAACGATCGGTCCGCGGACCCCACTCACGGGGTTCACGACCCCAGGGGCAACCTTCGGTGCCGGGCCGATGGGGTTTCGTTTTGAGGCTGTCGCACTGGGCACGAGGGGCTCGATTTTGATGTCGTTGAAGTAGGCCACACCGTATCCGGTGAGTGCCAGCGTCACCGCAATCTGGCCGCTCGCTGGAACCCGCCGGTACAGGTGAAAATGCTTCCACACCCCCTGCCCGGGCTTATCGACATTGGCCACAGTCGACAGCACTCGTACCGCCAGCGGCTCGCCGCCCGCGTCGTCGTACATCATCGCCCCGTCCGCTGTCCCCGTAATCGGCTTCGGAACTTTCATCCACCCAGAGACGCGCACAAGTGTCCCTGCAGGGAGGCGGACCGCCGGACTGTACACCGACAGAAACGTCCGCTCCAGCGGGCGGAGGAACAGCAGCGGCTTTCCATTCTCCGAGGTCGGGGCAATCTCAAGCTTCAACACCCCTTTGCCCAGTTCTGGGGCCGGGGGAACGTACGTTTCGTCCGGTGTCGTCACCGGTCGGCTGCTGGAGAAGACGGTCTTCGGCGTTTTCGGAGGGAGTTTGGGGGGAATATAATCCTCCAACATCGCTGACCGGACCACCCCCGCGCTGACCTTCACCTGATCCACGGGTAGCGTTCCGGCCCACGCGGACCACCCTGGCAAAGCACCGCTCCCCCCCCCTGGCGGGTTGATCGGCGCGCCGGTGAGCGGAATCTCCTCAGCCAGTTCAAAATCACCATGCGGCAGAACCGACGGCGCCGGCTGGCTCGCTTGCACCTCCCGGGCTAACTCCCAGTGTTGCGGAAGGCTGAAGAAACTGACCGCATACGGGCTGGCGGTCGGAAGGTCGAGGGTGGCGGTCGCCCGCTGCCAGTGTTCTCGCATCAGCACCCGAAGGGGGCGCAGAGCCCGGTTGGCGTTCTCGTAGGCGACATCGTACAGTCCGGCCGCAAACTGCTTCTCTGCCTCGATGTAATCATCGTGAGCACGTTTCACGAGTTGGGTGGAGTCTGGCACCAGAACACCCATCGCCTCCAGTTTCTTGTGGACTGCCACAACCTTCTCGTACTCGGTGCCAGCCAGGTCGATGGCCCACCTGGCGACCGGCCGGGCGGTGACCCGGGTGCGGTTTTGCCACTCGACCACCAGCCCCTTTTGATCGTCGGTGAACACGATCGGGGTCACAAGGTCGAACTCGTCGATGACCAACTCCAGACCGTCTGGCACCCGGGTCGTCCGGTGTTTGAGGCACTTCACCCCAGCCGGTGTGATCTGCCACGGATCAAATCCGTCCGGCACTCCGGGGATCACAATCCTCAGTTGGACGGCGGCCCCCTGAGCCGGTACAAACTGGTCGCCCGGCCCAAGCCACATGGGGATCATGAGCAACCCCCTTTGACCACTGAGTATCGCCACCTTGACAGTCTTCGGGTGGGACCGGGAATCGAACCACTTGGTGGGGCTTCCCCCGGCGGCCCCAGCCGACAGGATCAGTGGGCTGATCAGGTCGAGTTCGGCATTGATCAGGGCCATTCCCTGGAGGCGGTCACGACCATCATGCGATTCCGACAGGGATCGGTCGGACCAGAACCCGACCCCTTTGCAACCGACAGCGAGACTGATGTACGTCAGAAGCCGGACTTGCTCCGGATGAGGACCGATCGGACCAGCATACACCTTGTCGGGCTCGACCGAGCGGGTGGCGATGCTCGTGGCGTACCAATCCGGGATGTGGTTCTGGATCCATGTCCAGAACAGCGGTTTGCCCCCGGCCAACACTCGCCGCTGGATCAACCAGTCGCGGTAACTGGTCAGATCCAGGCTGGTAAAGAGAGGCCACCTGTGTGCCCCGACGACATCCAGGTAATTCGAGTACCCCTGATAGCCGTCCCAGAGATCCCCACCGACGAGGCGGCGACCGTCACCACCTTTCTCGCGGATTTGTGTCACCGCCTGCCGGACCTGTGGTGCCTGCTCGTCGGTGAGTCCACCGCCGAGATCGACGAACAGCACGCTCGAATCCGCGAACTTCCCGCGGAAAGCGTCGAGGAAGATATCAAACGGGCCACCCCTCGGGCTGGTACTGACGTTGACGAGGTCAGTGGGCGGGGTCGAGGGGATAACCAGCCACCCCTCACGCCTAGCTTCTTTCACAACCTCCGCCGAGACGTCTGGCGGGAACCAGACCGTGTCGAACCCCGCCATCTGGAGAACATGCAGCGGCGCACCGGTGTGTCGGATCGCCTTGAAGAACCTGGGTTTCCCGTCCACTCGCAACTGCCCGCCACGCTGCTCGACTTTCAAAGGAGTCGGCCCACCCGCAGCGGTCGGGCGGGTCTGCCCGACCATCACCCCCGGGGCACCTGGGCCAGAGGGGGTCTCCGGGGTCGGCAGCACTGGGCCAATGTCCAGGTCATCGACCCACACATTCACCGGCCCGGGACCGGTGTAAACGTTCAGAACGAGTCGGTCGATGTACGCATCCGCCGTGTTGACATCCCGGCCAATCTTGGCCCGAACGGGAGCGAGATGGCGGGCGACCAGTTCGGGCACATTCTCCAGCGTCAACTTGTCCCACGATTGATTCTTCCGCTCGTACGTTTTACCGATGATTATCATGGTGAGCGGGGTTTCCGGCCGGGCGGGGTCTGGCTCCTTCGGGAAGACAACTCGTGCCCGAAGTTCGACGCCGGGTTTGGTCGACCTGACCCACACGCTAGCGGTCAGGAGTGGGGAGACCGGGGCCTTCGGGGTCTCGTAGAAGTAGTGGACGAACGCAGCGTCTCCCGCTCCGGCATCCAGCACGAGTTGCAGGTGTTCGCTTGCCGGTTGGCTCTTGAACGACTGGTCGGAGATATCGTGGACCCTTTCCTCGGCCCGGACATTGGCATCTCCACGAAGCAGTACAGTCTCTCGGCCGGCGAACCCGTGCCGGTGGATCTGCTGCCCCTGGGCGGGGATGAGGATTACCCCGATCCCGATGACGGTGAGGACGACGGCCCCGATTGTGGACGTGCGGGTCGGCATGCGGACGACTCCTTCCCCGCCACTGATGGCGACGGACCGCGAGGTATAGCCGTAGCAGGGGTGCGCGGGAAGGCGAACTCCGACAGGAACCCACTGACCCACAGAGGCTGTCGCATCTAAGGAAAGA
>PLDW01000269.1 GCA_003136315.1 Gemmataceae bacterium
CCACAAGGGGGGAGGTGAGAGGGCGCAGGTGATGATTGTTGTAACTTAGACAACGGTATAGGCGAAATCCCGTTCCGTACGAGCCTCTTACCTCCCCCCTGGTGGGGGAGGTCGGCCCGGCTTTGCGGGCCGGGTGGGGGGGAACCTACGCAACTCAGTCAGCTTCACCCCCCACCCCCCCTGCTTTGCGGCGACCTACTCCTCTTAGCCGCAATACCGTTGCACGAGAAGGATTGCGGGCCGAAACAGCGACGTAAGACGAGGTACAGAATATAGTTGCGCTGCGTATANNGCTCCTCGTGCAACGGTATTGCTCTTAGCCGAGCCAGGGGAGTTGCCACGGAAGGCGGTCCGGCCATCCCAGGGGCAGGTCTTTGTCCATCTGCTGCACGCCTTACTTCTTCTTTGGTTCAATCGTCCCACTGTCAACGAGAATGGTTAAGTCCGGTCGGGCCGCCGCAAGTTTCTTGACCCCCGCATCCGTGACCGCCGTTCTTCGGAGATCAATTTTTTTTAATGCTTTCAACACCTTGGGGATTTGCTCTAACGCCGCATCAGTTATCGGTGTTGAATCGAATTCTAATGTTGTTAAACCCTGGCATTTCCCCAGGTGCCCAATCACACCATCTGTTATGCCCTTGGTGCCTACAAGACAGATGCGATAGAGCTTAGGACAACGCACTACCAGGTCTTTCATGTCTTCGTCATTGATAGTACCATATATGAACTGAATATCGCCCAGAGTCGATATTTGTGGCAAACTCCGAACAAAATCGCGGTCAGTTGTCGAGCTATTAAAAGCCAACGACACAAGCGGCAGACCGGCTAGTTTCTCAAGTCCGGCCTTGGTGAGGCCTTCTCTCAACTCAAGTGAGTGGATGCGTAAATAGCGAAGCCGGCGAAGCTCTCCGAGACGAGCCAACAGAGCGTCGTTGGCTGTCTTTGCTGAACAACCGGACAGAACAGTAAGATTTGACATTTGTTTTAGGATATCTACCGACCGTGGCGTGAGGTCAAATTGTGCATCCAGGGAGGTCACCGATTTTGCGATTGGTAAACCCCCTAGACGGATGAATTGGTCTTCAGATAAGGTCAGGCGACCACCCAGATCAGTAATGGTGTGTATCTCTGTCAATGAAGGAAGCAGAATGTCATCTACAAACGTGGGCGGCAATGGCTCTGGGAGAAGGATCTGTGTGATCACGAATCCCCCTGCGGGCAGCGGCTCTGTCATCTTGACATATTTAGTATTGCCAAACGCAGGCTGTACCCCCAGCACAACGTGCGGGTGCAGCGCTTCCGCCGCTTTCTGGTGGGGGATGACCTTCGCGCCAAGCACCACGGCCTTGTTCTGGAGTTCCTCCTTCTCCTTCACCACCGCCGTTGCCAGGTCGTCCTTCTTTTGCATCGTGTATTTCTTGATCGCTTCGTCGTAGGCGGCCTCGATTGCGGTCCGCTGGGCTGTGACCATCTTTCGCAGTTTCGGGCTCGCATTATCTGTCAGGGCACCGGTCTCCTCGAATGCCTTTCGCTCCTCCAGGATCTTGTCCACGAGTTCCTTTTTCCCCACCTTCCGCGCTTTCGCCTCCCGGTCGTCGAATTCTTTCTTCGCCTCCACCTGGGCCTTCTTCATCCCCTCGTCGAACGTGGTCTTGGCCTTGTCCAGTTTCTCCCGGATCGGGTCCGCAGCCTGCCCCCGATCCACGGCCACGAGCAGCACGAGGAAGATTCCGAGGAGGAGACTCGAGAGGCGATTCATCTGCCTTCTCCCTGGTTCGCGGACCGAATTCGTTGGGGAGGGTGGTCGGAGGCAATAAGGAGCGCAGCGGGTCACATGCAAATCATGGTATGGGTGCGTTCCGGCCCCTGTCAACAACCGATCCCAACCCACTCGCGGCGGGGTGTGGCAAGTGTTCCGGGAGATGGCCAAAGGGGTGAGTTGTCGAGGTACTCATCCAGGAAACCGCTGGGGACGTCTCAATCCAGTGGCAACGTCAGTATAACGGGAGAGCAAGGCTCCTGCCGAGCGTGAAGGTGATGCTCGGCAGGAGCCTCGCTCTCCCATGTCTACGTCCAATCGTTTTTCCGTGGATGCGAAAGCCTCAGCGGGTTCCTGTATCAAGAACGGCCTTGGCTCTGCCTGTCTACTGCCAAGTGCGAACTCCGGGAAATGTCGAGAACGGCCCTGGCTTTGAGTGCCAGAGCCGTTGGGGTTATCCGATCAGGTCGAGCGTTTTAGTAGCGGTCACGGCGGCCACCGCCGCCACCGCCACCGTAGCCGCCGCCACCACCACCGCCACCACCGTAGCCGCCACCACCACCGCCGTAGCCGCCACGGCCACCGCCACCACCACCGTAACCGCCGCGGCCGCCACCACCGCCGCCACGGTCTTCACGAGGCTTGGCCTCGTTCACAGTCAGGGTGCGCCCCCCGAGTTGAGCCCCGTTGAGTGCGGCGATCGCCTCATCCGCACCGTCGGCCATCTCGACGAACGCGAATCCACGGGAGCGGCCGGTCTCCCGGTCCATCACGATCTGGGCGCTGGTCACACTTCCGTACTGTCCGAATGCCTGGCGAAGCTCATCCTCGGTCGCCTGGAACGACAGGTTCCCCACATACAGTTTCTTTGCCATCACTGGTCTCTGCGGCGGACTAGGAAAATAGAAGGCGGGCTTGCGGCCGTCGTCTTCGGTGGTAGGCGCTCGCCCACCGACCCGGCATTATCGTAACCGAAGCCGCGCCAGAGTCTGCATAAAAATCCGATTTCCTTCAGAAGTGGTGCAGTACTGACCGACTTGTTCGGTCTCCCCGCAATGTCGAAGCATCGGCCGGGAAGGGGCTATTCACGCTCCGGTGGGGGTTCCCTCGGTGATAATTCCGTCCACCGGCGCTGGGGCTTGCCCGGCTGCGGCTGGTTCGAGCGATGCCAGAACAGCGTCCAGAATTCGCACAGCGGTCTCGACTTCCCGAGCCGTCACACACAGCGGTGGGCAGAAGCGGATGGCGCTCTCCCCACAGCCGAGTAGGAGCAGTCCGCGGTGGAAGGCCGCCTGAATCACCTGCTCCCGCAAGTCTGGAAAGAGGGTTGTTCTGTCGGCCGGGTCAACCATGTCGACGGCGGTCATGAGCCCGATCCCGCGCACATCCGCCAGCGATGGGTGACGGGTGGCCAGCCCCCGCAACCCGGCCCGGAGCTGTTCCCCGCGGGTCGTTGCGTTCGCCATGTACTCCCGCTCCAGGAGGTCGATTGTGGCGAGTGCGGCCCGGCAACTGACCGGATTGCCGCCGAACGTGCTGGCGTGGCTCCCGCTTGGCCAATCCATCACTTCAGCTTTTGCGATGATCGCCCCCAGCGGCATCCCGCTGGCGATCCCCTTGGCTGTGCAGACGATGTCTGGCTCGACCCCGTAATGCTCCACGGCGAACATTTTTCCTGTTCGCCCCATCCCGGACTGGACTTCATCCACCACCAACAGGATGCCGTGTCGATCGCACAACTCGCGCAGGGCCAGCATGCACCCGGCCGGAACCGGGTGATACCCGCCCTCCCCCTGGATCGGCTCGATAAAGATCGCAGCCACCTCTTCAGCGGGCGCCGTCCGGCGGAAGATCGTGTCCTGGATATCGGCGATCATTTTGCAACTACGGAATGGGGAGTCACCAAGACTGGCGCACCCGGCCGGGGCTCCCAGCCCGCAATTCCTCGGGAACTCGACATGATGGATGTCGGGCACCAGGGGTGAGAATCCGCGACGGTGAACGAGTTTCGACCCGCTCAACGACATCGCCCCATAGGTCCGCCCGTGGAACGCACCGAAAAACGCGACCACCCGGTTCCGCTTGGTGTGCCAACGGGCAAGCTTGAGCGCGGCCTCGACTGCCTCTGCTCCACTGTTGGTGAAGAATACCCGTTTCGGCGATGGGCCGGGGGCGATCCTGGCCAGTCGCTCGGCGAGTTCGATTTGCGGCCTGTAGTAAAAATCGGTGCCGCTCATGTGGAGCAGCGTGTCGGCCTGGTCCTTGATTGCAGCAACAACTTCCGGGTGGCAGTGGCCTGTAGAGGTCACAGCGATTCCAGCGGTGAAGTCGAGGAAGAGGTTACCGTCCACATCTTCAATGACGGCCCCACTCCCCCGACCGACCACGAGGGGGTAGACCCGGGTGTAGGAGGGTGAGACGTACACCGCGTCCCGGGCGAGCAGGGCTTCGGCCTGCGGCCCCGGGAGCGGGGTCCGGATGTCGGGAACGGTGCGGTCATCATAGACGAAGCGACTCATGGTGTGCCATCCCCGAAACAGACATCGAGAACATCATCCCTGCGGAGCTCCAACGGCCTCCCGGAACTGGAAGCTGTACTGCCGCAAGACCCCCTTCACGGCCATCGAACGGGCCTCGCCTGCGTACTTCGAGTCCGTTTCTCCATTAGCGATCGCCGTCACTTTCAGAGTCTGCTCACGCCCACCCGGGAATGTGATCCGGACGGTTGCCCGGAGCTTGCAACTCGTCCCTGCGGGGTGGTCGTCGATGGGGTCGTCGGGCGAATTCGCCTCCTTGGGGATACTCGAAAACCCCAACGCTCCCAACAGCCCGTCAGACCCGGAGGCCGATGGAGCGGTGCCACCCGGATCCAGCCCCGCCGTGTTCTTTCCCCCCCCTGGCCCGCCGACCCCCCAGGCCTTACCCGATGCGTCCACTGGCCGCGAGGTTCCAGCGCCACGCTTGTGGACCAGGCGGAACGAGGCAACAGAGACCTCCACACGGGCGGGTTTCTCCGCCATCGCGTTGACGATAGCTTCCGTTTCCTTGGCCAGCAGGGTCCAGGGCTCCGGGGAGGTTCCGCCGAGGTGGTACAGGGTGACGCGCCCGCTGAACGGGGTCTTCTCCCATGCCGGTCGGAGGTCGCTGATGACCACCGCCACTCCATTCACATCGATCGGCTGCAAAACCGGGTCCGGTGGAAGTGTGGGGTGGTAGGTTGTCTGGCATCCAAGGACGACAAGCAACACAAAACCCGCCCAGCGGATCCGGTTCATGGCTCACTCCCCCCGTGACTCCATACCATCCCGACCCCGGAGGGGTCGTAGATTAGCCGGTGGTCGAGCGCAGCTCTACCACCGGTGGCGGGTGCAATCACCTCAACCGCGACACCCCCGACCCCTCAGGAGTCGATCGAGCGCATCGTATTCACGTCATCGTCTTTGTCACCGCCACCGGTGGTGTCGCTGCGCTCAACCACCGGCTAATTGCTGTGACCCCTCCGGGGTCATTCCATCCCAGATTAGACGGGGAGTTGAGCGCTGTGATACCACCGGTCTGCGGGGACTACGGAGCCCCGACCGCCTCCCGGAACTGGAAACTAAACTGCCGAAGCACCCCCTTCACCGCCATCGACCGGGCTTCGCCCATGTACTTCGAATCGGTGTCACCCGTTGCGATTGCCGATACGTTCACAGTCTTCTCCCGCCCGCCCGGGTAGATGATTCGCACGGAGGCCCGAAGTGTGCAACTCGTTCCGGTGGGGTCTTCGCTGATGGGATTCTCGCACGAATTCGCCTCCTTGGGCACGCTCGAAAGTCCCATCGACGACCACAGACCCTGAGAGTCACTCGGCACCGGAGCGTAATCCGTGTCCTTGGTAGAGTTCGGAACCTTGCCACCGCCAGCCTGGATGGGTAACCCGACCCCCTTGGCGCTATCCGATGGGTCCAACCGCCGCTTGGGGGACTGTTTGTAGACCAGCCGGAACGAGGTCACGCAGACCTCCACTCGCGCGGGTCTCTCCGGCATCGCAGTGATGATGGCTGCGGTTTCGTTGGCCAGTTGCGTCCACGGGTCCGGGGTGGTTCCCCCGAGCTGATACAGGGTGACACGCCCGCTAAACGGTTTCTTCTCCCACTCCAGCCGCTGGTCATTGATGACCGCCGCAACCCCGTTCACATCCACCGGCCGGACAACCGGTTCCGGTGGCAGAGTGGCGTGGGGTGTCGTATGACAACCCAACGCGAATAGCAGAAGAGCCGCCCCGAGTTTCCGATTCATGGCCCACCCCCGCTCCACCCACGTCCCCATCGTGTAAACGCGGAGGTATGCCGTCGCTCCCGGCCAGTGTCAAGTCACGCTGCTTCGCCTCCGAGGTCGGTCGTGAGCCCCTGGGCCATCTTGATCTCGGTGCCGTGATTCACCGTCCATGCGGTTTTGTGGGTGACGGCCTCGATCAGCCCCGCAGCCGATGGGTGGCCATTCCCGCTTTTCTTCACACCTCCAAACGGCAGGTGGACCTCGGCCCCGATGCACGGCAGATTCACATACCCCATGCCGTAGTCGCACTCGTCCCGGAAGAACCGCATCCGGCGGTAATTCTCGGTGATCACCGCCATCGACAGACCGTAATCCGCATCATTGGCGATCCGGACCGCGTCCTCGTCGGTCTGGAATGGAACCAGTGCGACATGAGGACCGAACACTTCTTCTCGGAGTACCCGTGCATCTGGCCGGTAGGCGATGGTGTAGACGCACGGTGAGAGGTAGCAGCCCCGACCCCCATGAATCGACGTGAGTTCTCCACCCGGGAAGATCACATCCGTTGCTTCTTCTGTGGCGAGGGCGTTGTAGCGGAGTACCTTCTCGACCGCGGCCCGGTTGATCAGCGGCCCGGCAAAGTTCGAGGGATCGAGGGGATCGCCGAACCGCAGTCGAGGAACGACCTCGCGAAACCGCTGAATGTAGCGGTCGTAGAGCGATTCCTGGATGAGAATCCGGCTTGCCGACACGCAGCGCTGACCGGTCGTCTTGAATGCCGACAGGATGCCAGCCGTGACGGCCAGGTCGAAGCGGGCGTCGTCGCAGACAATGACCGCGTTTTTCCCACCCATCTCGGCTGCCACGATCCGATCCGGGAGGCTCGCCGAGATCTCCTGAATTCTTCGCCCAACTTCGTAGCTACCGGTGAAACACACCACATTTACGCTGGGATTGCGGACAAGCGATTCCCCGACCGGCCCGTCACCATGAACGAGGTTCACGGTGCCAGCAGGGAAGCCGGCTTCGATGAACAATTCGACAAGCCGTTGACCGACCGCGGGGGTATCCTCGCTCGGCTTGAACACACAGGTGTTCCCTTCCAGCAAGCTCGGCCCGAGCATCCAGAGCGGGACGGCAAACGGGAAATTCCAGGGTGTGATCACCGCAACCACACCCCACGGCTTGCGGCGAACAAACGCATCTTTCTCGGCGATCTCGCTGGCGACGATCTCGCCGCAGGGGGTCCGCCCGGAGCCGAACACGTACTGCACCATGTGCAGCCCTTCGACCACCTCGGCCCGACACTCGGTGACGTTCTTGCCACATTCGCGAGCCATCAACCGGGCGAGGGTATCGGTGTCCCGTTTGATGAGCTGGGCGAGCCGGTCGAAACATTCCGCCCGGAGGATCCGGCTGGTCCGACGCCACGCAGGGAACGCAGCGCGTGCCGCAGCCACGGCCTGATCGGCCTCACCTGTCGTGGCGCTTGGGAAGGTGCCGACCACCTCGGCGAGGTCGGCGGGGTTGGAGCTGGAGAAGTCGGCCCGTGGGGAAACCCACTCGCCATCGATTGAGAGTCGGCCCTGCATGGGGGGAACAGGAGCGGTACGCATGACCCACCTCCAAGCGGGAGCGGAACCGATCAACGGGACGAGTTTACCAGGGGCGTCCAGAGCGGAACGTCAGCCGGGACGCGGACGGGTGAGGTCGCAGCACACGCCTGTGAGCTACCGCATTCTACGCCCACGGGGAAGCTACCAACAAGGGGCTCCCAGGGCACGTTGGGGTCGGGCTGAGCCGGATCGGTCGCGTTTCGTAAAATAGTCCCCCTCCGGGATCGAATCACTTCTCGCGTTCCGTTCACGGTACCTTGATCGAGCCCAAAGGAGTCCCTGATGACCCGTTCTGTCTGGTGTGGAATCGCCATGCTGATCGCTACCACGGCCATTCCGGCCAATGCCGACCCGGCTCCGCTGATCCCCCGTGATGTCCTGTTCGGCAATCCGGACCGGGCCGCCCCCCAGATCTCCCCGGATGGTAAGCACCTCGCTTACCTCCGGCCAGACGACAAGAACGTCCTCCAGGTGTGGGTCCGCACCGTCGGGAAAGAAGACGACCAGGCGATCACCGCTGACCCCAAGCGGGGTATCCGGCAATACTACTGGGCGTTCGACAACAAACACCTTCTCTACCTCCAGGATGCAGGAGGGGACGAAAACTTCCACCTGTACGGGGTTGACCTGGAGACGAAGAAGACCCGCGACCTCACCCCTTTTGAAGGAGTGCGGGTTCAAGGTGTGGATCTCGATTCCAAGTTCCCCGATCAGGCGATTATTGGTCTGAACAAGCGAATCAAGTCTGCCTTCGACGCACACAGACTCACTCTCTCCTCCGGCGACCTCAAACTCGATACCGAGAACCCTGGGAACATGACCGGGTGGACGACCGATGCGAATTTCGAGGTTCGGGCCGCGACTGCTGCCTTGCCAACCGGGGAGACACAACTGAAAGTCCGGGACAAGCCAGGTGCCGAGTGGAAGACCCTGCGAACCTGGAGCGCCGAGGAACAGGGCTCAGCGGCCGGGTTCGGGCTTGATGCGAACACCCTTTACATCGTCGGGAACCACGACGCCAACGCTGTCCGGTTGCTCAAACTCGATCTCGCCACCGGCAAGGAAACCCCGCTTGCCAGCGACAAGGAGTACGACCTCAGTGGCGCATTGATGGACGACAAGAAGCGAATCCCGGTCGCTGCTTCGTTTACCAAGGCCCGCACCGAGTGGGTTCCGCTGGATGATTCGGTGAAGGCGGATCTGGAAACGCTCAAGGCGGTCCGTCGTGGCGATTTCACGATCAGCAGCAAGACGACCGACGACACCAAGTGGCTGGTGGGCTACACGACCGACGATGGCCCGGTAGTCTACTACCTGTTCGACCGACCGACGCAGAAAGCAACATTCCTGTTCGTGAACAATTCGCGGCTGGAGAAGTTAAAACTCGCCCGAACTGAGCCGGTCGAGTACAAGGCGAAGGACGGCATGACGATCCACGGCTACCTGACTGTCCCGGTCGGTGTCGAGCCGAAGAACCTGCCGACGGTGCTCTATGTTCACGGTGGGCCGTGGGCGCGGGACACGTGGGGCTACAACCCGACGATCCAGTGGCTGGCGAACCGTGGGTATGCCGTGCTACAGGTGAACTACCGGGGGAGCACCGGGTACGGGAAAGCGTACCTGAACGCCGGCAACCGGGAGTGGGCCGGGAAGATGCACCAGGATCTGGTTGATGGGGTCGACTGGCTGGTCAAATCCGGGATCTCAGACCCGAAGAAAGTCGGGATCGCGGGTGGGAGCTATGGCGGCTACGCGACGCTTGTCGGGTTGACATTCACCCCGGACGTGTTCGCCTGCGGCGTCGACATTGTCGGCCCGAGCAGTATCCCGACGCTGATCAAGAGCATCCCGCCCTACTGGAAGCCGCTTCGTGGGCTATTCGACAGCCGGGTGGGCAACATTGACACGGAGGAGGAATTCCTCAAGCAGCGGTCGCCGCTCTATCTCGCCGATCGGATCACCAAGCCGCTCTTGATCGGCCAGGGGGCGAATGATCCCCGGGTGAAGCAAGCGGAGAGTGATCAGATTGTCGCAGCGATGCGAGGGGCGAAGAAGGAAGTGCAATACGTGGTGTATCCAGACGAGGGTCACGGGTTCGCGCGTCCGGAGAACCGCCTGCACTTCTTCGCTGTTGCCGAGGAGTTCCTGGCAAAGCACCTCGGCGGCCGGTTCGAGCCCATCGGCGACCTCAAGGGCCACACCGGGCAGATGAAGTGACGTTTTCCCGGTGGCAACCCGATCAACCGGTTGCCACCGGATGGTTGTTATTGGGTAGAATGAGGATCGGTCCACGGGGAGCGATCATGGCGCGGAAGCGACCCGCCGGTAAGACATCGAGTGATCCGAACCTGTTCCGGCCTGAACCGCCGGTCGCGAACAAGTCTGTCAAGGACACCTTCTGCGGCCGCGAGCAGGAACTACGGTACTGCCTGGTTACACTCAAAGACAACCTGGATGTCGACGGGGCTCGGTCGGAGACAGACGACAAGCGGCCGTGGATCATCCACGGGGAATCAAGGTGCGGAAAATCCCATCTCGCTCGCCGCATCCTGATCGACCTCCCGGAAAACAGAGACCGACTCCACATCGTCGTACCTGCCCGCGAGCAACTCAGCGCGCTGAAGGTGATGCGGGCCGTGTTCCGGGAGCTGATCGGTCCCTTCCGCGAGCGAATCAACGACCAGCGACGACCCGAACCCATTGACCGGCCTGACGCGGTGCGGGTTCTTGACGACATCGTGGACCGAACGGAGCAACTGTTACGGGAGGGCCAGACAGCGACGGAGTCGACCGAGCGCGGAGATGAGGTGTCTGTCGAGGGCGGGATTGAGTTCGGAGGCTTTCTGGGGAGACTGACCTCAAAGTTGTTATCAAAATCGACAAGTAAGACGGGCCGGCAGTTGGTGATTCGGGCACCGGACGCATTTCGTGTCGCCGAAATCTGTCGGGCCATGATCGAGGCCCTCATTATTCGCAAGTTGGTGCGGCACATTCTCTTCCTGATCGATGATGTCGATCTGCTTGAGGGATACCGGACCCCTACCCGGAACGGGCAGGCCGAGCGATCGGTACTCGCAAACGCATTGTGCGAACTCCACAGCGAACCCGGAGTGGATGTCCTCCTCACCGCACGGAGTTGGTACGCTTACACGACGAAAGAGTTCGAGGATCTGATCGACCTGACCGACAAGCGGTTGGGTCCAGAGGATCTAATCCAGATCCACGATCGCAGGTTGAAACACTACGGCGACGACGGATTCTTGACCCCGGACGCTATCCGACAGGCTGCTGGAGAGATGGACGGGTTGCCGGGAGTGTTCCTGAACTATTTGCGGTTCACGCACAAGAGTTACCGGTTCGGTGGAACGGCCGGATATCGAGACTTCCCTTGGTTCCTGGGTGTGTTCCGTCAGCAGTTCGAGACACTCAAAGCCACCTGCTCACCAGCCGCGGAAGCCCTGCTCGGCGCGATCCAGAGTGGGAAAATGGTGATCACCGTCGCGGACAGCAACCCATTTCACGGGACCGCGTTCGACAATCAGTTCGTATTCCAGAGTTATCACAACGAGAAAGCCTATTTCGCTGCCCCGATTATCCGCAAGATTTTGCACGAAGGTGGATCACTACCCGCCAGTGGGGGGACGAACACATGAGCGGGATCAAGTCTCCGATGCGCACCACGCGACCAAGGACCGAGAACGAACTGATCCTCCATGTCGGTGTACCACGGGTCGCAGCCAGTTTGGATCGATTGGCCAAGTGGTTAGAGCCAGTACACGATGACACTCCAGCGCGGGCAGCAGCGCGGATGGCGGAGATTTCGGGTGCGGAGTGCCTTCCCATTCTTCTCCGGTATTCACCCGCTGAACGGCGGGCGGTTCTCGACAAGGCCGGACTCTCGGAATCGGTCCGGAATGAGTTCATGGATCTCCTGGAACGATTCGGATCGATCAAAGACCCCGACAGTCCGGCGGCCCAGGTGGTGAGGATGTACCCGCAGACGGACTCCGGCCGCGTGGAGGATTCACTCGACAAGCACCGGAGGGCTCTGGAGACGGCTCGCGCGGCTGGTGACCGTAGAGGGGAGGGAGCGGCACTCGGGAACTTGGGGATCACGTTCGCCGAACTCGGCCGGATGGAGGAGGCGATCGATCAGTTCCAAAAGGCCTTGGTCATCATCCGTGAGATTGGCGACCATCGGTGGGAAGAGCATACGCTTGGGCACCTGGGGAATGTATACGCCATCCTCGGTCATGTGGAGGAGGCGATCGATTACTTCCGACATTCGTTGGTCATTAGTCGCGAACTTGGTGACCGGCCGGTGGAGTGGGCCGCATTGGGGAGCCTGGGGAATGCGTACACAAAGCTCGGCCGTGTGGATGAAGCAATCACCCACTACCAGCAAGCCTTGGTCATCCTGCGTGAGATCGGTGACCGGCGGCGTGAGGCCGTCGTGCTTGGGCACCTGGGGAATGCATTCGCGGTCCTGGGCCGTGTGGAGGAGGCGATCGACCACCACCAGCAACATCTAGTAATCGCCCGCGAACTCGGTGACCGTCGGGGGGAAGGGATCACCCTCGCAAGTCTAGGGCTGGCGTACACCAACCGCGGCAACGTGGAGGAAGCGATCGACTGCTATCACAAAGCTCTTGCAATTATTCGCTCGATCGGCGACCGGCAGGGAGAGGGTCCCATACTTGGCAGCCTGGGGAATGCGTACCACACCCTCGGTCGCGTGGAGGACGCCATCGACTACTACCGCCAGTGGTTGGCTGTAGTCCGTGAGGTCGGGGACCGTTGGGGCCAAGGGAACGCACTCGGAACCCTGGGGACTGTGTATGCCAAGATTGGTCGTGTGGAGGAGGGGATCGTTCTGTTACAAGAGGCCCTGGCCATTCTACCTGAGACCGGCGACCGGCTGAGAGAAGGGATTGCTGCGTTCAACCTGGCCCATTGCTTTGCCCAACAATGGGATCTGGAACACGCCCTCGCCCTAGCCGGTTACTCGCTCACTATTCTGGACCAGATCCAGTCTCCAACCGCTGCGAAATATCGGCATCAAGTTGCACAGTGGCGGGAGCAAGCGGCGATTCTAAACGCCGAACAACCACGACCTGAGCCCGAGGTGTCATCTCCCTGAGAAGACGCAGACCTCGGGCGGTTGATGTCGGAGGTAGGCACTCCGATCGATCATCGAACAGGGGTAAAGGGCACTCACCCTTTCCCCTTCACACCTGCGCGTCGCCGTGGGGCACGCGGAACAGCATTCCCATCAGTCCGTAGATCCCGATCATCAGTACCACGCCTGCTGCCAGCATTGATGCGGTTTCCATCTCTAACCTCCTCCAGGACAAGGGCCGGTCGCACCGGCACCCGACACGGAAAGCCTGTCCGGGTGACCGCGGGTTTCCCCGGCCCGCACCCGGCATTTGTGATTATGCATATCTGGATCGAAAAGTCCAGAATAAACACGATGGGAAAGTCCACTTTTCCGCGAGGGGTAGCGGTCCGGGTCGTTACAGGGGATCATTCAGGATAGGACAGTCGCTGCGGCGACGGGTCTTGCCTACATTCCCGTGCCATTGATGTGTCCCAGGGTTGCGCCGGAAGACCGGCTTCACCCTGGGCTATTGTCCGGCGTCCCTTTGGGACGCTGCCCGAATTCAACTTCGGTATCTCGAATTGTCAATGTGAATCATACCAGTCGCCACACGATCGTTCCCATTGCCCCAAGCGCCAGCAACACCGCACCGAAACACCCTTTGTTAATCACCTGCGGCGGCGCGGTCATCCCTCGCAACTCGTGTTCGGCCTCGGCACACGCTCGCTCGAACCCAGGGCGGTCGTCGAGTTGTTGGTAACTCGCCTCGTGGACCAACTTGTTGCGAAGAGTGGCGACGAACCGCAACTTCTTGACGATCGCCGGCGATAGTTTGTCTTGAACGCTCGTCACCTTCTCGTGAAGTCCCTTCCCCACCGCGCCGAGCCCCTCTTCCAGGAGGGACTCCAGCATTTTCGTTCGGGTGATCACGAGTTCGATGTCGCTCATGGGATGGTCGAGTCAGGCCGTTGGAAGGGCAGGGTGAGCGAGATCCCGATCACGCCTGCGGCATCAGACGCGGGTTGGAGAAGACCAACTTCCACGGCCGGACGGTCCAGCGGATAAACACCCCGGCCGCGTGAAATGGGTCGGCCGCGATCAGGGCCTCGACCGCCGCGGGGGAGTCGGCCTCGTAGATAATCAGCGCGCCGTACCCATCCTCGAACGGGCCGGCAGCGAAAAGCTGGTTCTTCTCCAGCAAGCTCGTCAGATAGGCCCGGTGGGCTGGCCGGGCGGCTTCTACCTTTTCCCGATCCTGACTATACTCGATCACCGCGGCGAACTTCATGCGTTGACCCCCTGATATGGAGACACCCGCTCGGCCGGGAAGGACGCGCGACTCAACGGTGTTGAACGGAATCGCAACTTTGTCGCAATCCCCCGGGCCGGTGAGCGAATACCCGGATGGGAGCGATTGACGACATCGGGCTTTCCGCGCGGGCGAACAGGATTCGCCGCGTCATCCTAGCCCCCGTACCGGGTCGCTGCAAGTCGGGTACAATAGTGGCGCAAAGACGCTTTCCCACTCCCTGAGGGGTTCCGATGGCCGCTGCGAATAATCGCCCGAGCTGGGACGATGACGACCGAATCGGGGTGCCGACCCTGGGCCGGACCACCGCGGCCACGGTTGCCCCCACAGGTCCACTGACCCCGCCCCGACCGGAGGTCTCGCCAACCCCCGACCCGACCATCGAACTCCGGGAAGGGGAGACAGAACTTGGTCGCCCTCCGCAAGTTCCCGACGCCCTCACGCTCCTTTCCGATGAGGATCGCGCTCGACTCCGACAGATGGACGAGGAGCGAGCCGCGAAGGAACTCGCCGAAGCGGAAATGCTGATCGCGGCCGATCCCTCAGGGCTCGGCTGGCTGGGGTGGTTCGGAACACCGTTCGTACTCGCGATGCTGGTCGGGTCGGTCGGGCTGGCCGGGTTTTTCATCTTCAATCAGGTGCTGTCGGTCCTGCACACGCTCGCCAGTCAGCCGCCCTGGGTGCAGTACATCGGATACGCAGGGCTGGCGCTGTTCGGCGCGTGCGTGCTCTATTCCTTCGTGCGGTTCGCGTACCTGTACGCGACCCTGCGGCGGAATCGGCAAATCCAGGTGAAGGGGTTGCAGGAGTTATCGCGGCGAACCCGCTTGCGATGGCTGGCATTCGCCAAGTCGGCGGAGGCCAAAGCGCAACTCGAGGAGTATTTGCGGGCCTTCCCTCTCGACACCGAGAAAGATCGCAAGACCCTGACCAAGTTGGGGATCGCAGACGATGTGCAGATGCGGTTGCGAGCGGCCCGGGAGGAGTTGCTGGATCACGCCAGATTCGCCTCATCGGACCAGTGGTTCGCCCGCTTCCGGGACTCTTTCCAGGCCGAACTGGACACGGTGGCCGAAGCGCGGGTGAAGTACTGGGCGAGTCGGATCTGGGTGGTCACCGCGGTGGCCCCGAACGCGATGGTCGATAGTGGGGCTACGCTGTTTTACACGTTCTCGATGCTCTCGGACCTGTGTAAGGTCTACAGTCTTCGTGCGGGTCGGGCGGGAACGGCGGTCTTGTTGGGGCGGGTGTTCTTCAATGCGTATCTGGCCGGACAAGGGGCCGAGTGGGAGAAAGTCGTTGAGGATCAGTACGACCAACTCTTCCACGAGGCGATGAATGTGGTCGGGGTTGGGGTCGGGTCGAACCTGGCGGGCAAGATCCTCGGGAAGGTCGGTGCCCGAGCCACGACTGGCTACCTGAACCGGGTTTTGGTGATTCGCCTGGGCCGGTACGCGATCCGCCTGCTTCAACCGGTTGCCCGGTAAGCCGATGGGTCGGAGAGACTCGCGTACCTGGACCACGCGATCGCCTGACGTTGACGAGTGCTGTGATCCCGGTTGAATCGGTTCGACCTGTTTGGCCCCACGTGAGAGCGCGTCTGCCTCCGGTTACCGGGAAGATCCCCCGCTGGGGCGGGCTCGTGGGTGGGCGATCACGGAGGAATGATGAACATCGGCGGTACGCCCTACCGGACACTCTGGGAGTTGCCCGGAGCAGACGCCATTGAGGTGATCGACCAGCGAGTGCTCCCGCACCGATTCACGACGACTGTCCTCCGAACCGCCGATGAGGTGGCCGCCGCCATCCGCGATATGACTGTCCGCGGCGCACCTTTGATCGGTGCTGCGGGCGGGTACGGGGTGTATCTGGCGGCACGAGCCGCAGCCGATGAGTGTATCGACACCACCATCACCCAGGCAGCGAAGATGCTCGCTGCGGCCCGGCCAACGGCTGTGAACCTCGGCTGGGCCATTGGGTTTGTGTGCCACCGGGTGCAAACCGCAACCTCGCCAGACGACAAGCGCAAGGCTGCGCTGGCGGCCGCCCGACAGATCGTGGCTGACGAACTGGATCGATCGCGGCGGATCGGCGAACACGGTTTGTTCCTGATTCGGGAGGTGGCAGCCCGAAAAGGCGCGGTCAATGTCCTGACCCACTGCAACGCCGGATGGCTGGCGTGCATCGATTACGGAACCGCGACCGCTCCGGTGTATGCTGCCCACGCGGAGGGGATTCCCATTCACGTTTGGGTAGACGAGACCCGACCGCGAAACCAGGGAGCCGCACTGACCGCGTATGAATTGGGCGAGCATGGTGTCCCGCACACCGTCATCGCAGACAACGCCGGGGGACACCTGATGCAGCGGGGGCTGGTCGATCTGGTGATCGTTGGGGCCGACCGGGTGGCAGCGAACGGCGATACAGCAAACAAGATCGGCACCTATCTGAAGGCCCTGGCTGCCCACGACACCGGAGTTCCGTTTTACGTTGCCCTTCCCTCGTCCACGATCGACCACACATTGCCCGACGGTTGCGGCATCCCGATCGAGGAGCGATCACCGGACGAGGTCCGATGGATCGACGGGCTCGGCACACATGGTCCTGAGCGGATTCTTCTCGTCCCCGCACAGAGCCCAGCGCGTAACCCCGCATTCGATGTCACTCCGGCGAGACTGATCACCGGATTCATCACCGAGGATGGGATCTTTCCCGCATCCGATTTGAAGCAGAACAAGAACAAGATCAACGGCTAAGGAGTTGCCCAGAATCAAAACCGTGAACTCGAATCAAAACCGTGAAATCGATGGCACGGGCTTGCAGCCCGTATTGGCCCAGCAGGGACCGATGACGGGTGGCCGGGNNATGCCTGTTTTTCTCCTGTTGTTTGATCGGCGAAAAACACGGTGTTGATCTTGGACGAGTTCTAAGTTCGGTTCTGGCCGCTCCTCCTATCGTCGCTCGTAGAAATTGCCTGGGAGTCGGCGGACGAGTCGCTTGAGCTCCAGTTGCATCATCGTGCGGGAGAGGTCGGCAATACCCAGCCCAGTGTCTCGGGCCAACTCGTCAGCATGACGGCGGGTGGTGAGCCGATCCCACACATTCTGCTGGATCGGATCGAGGGCCGGCGGAGGAGTTGGTGTCTCCGGTTTGGCGGCACCCGCGGGAGGGGGCGGCCCGTCGGTGAAGCCCGGGAGGGGCGGGTGGTCGGGCGTGATCGCAGCGGGCCGCCGCCGCCCTTCCGCTGGCGGGGCGGGAACTGCCAAGCCCTTCAGATCGTCGAGGATATCGTCGGCCGAGCGGACGAGCCGGGCTCCGTTTCGGATCAACTCCAGACACCCCGCGCTGGTTGGGCTGTCGGCCGGGCCGGGGACGGCGAACACTTCCCGACCCTGCTCCAGTGCGTGGCGTGCTGTGATCAGCGCGCCACTGCGGACGTTCGCTTCAACCACCACCACCGCACGGCTCAGCCCACTGATGATCCGATTTCGGGCGGGGAACATGCCCGGCTGAGGGGCCATTGTCATGGGGGTCTCGGTCACCAGCGCTCCACGTCCGGCCACCTCCACTGCCAGATCGGCGTGTTCGGGAGGGTAGATCTCCGAGAGGCCACCAGCCAACACTGCGATTGTTCGCCCGCCTGCATCCAGCGCTCCCTGATGGGCCGCTGCATCAATCCCCCGTGCGAGCCCGGAAACGACCGTCACCCCAGCCCGGACCAGCCCACGGGCGAGTTGCTCGGCCATTTTCCGTCCGTAGGCTGTACACACCCTTGACCCGACGATCCCGACTCCAGTCGCGTCGGCCTCGGTCCACGCCCCCCGGAAGTACAGTAGTGGGGGTGGGTTGGTCAGCCCTGCCAGCGGCGTTGGGTAGCCCGGGTCGCCAAGCGGGATAGGTCGGACTCCGTGCTCCTCCAGGAGTCGGAGTTCAGGCTCGATGTCGACTTTCCGGAGGGCCGCAGCGAATGCCTCCGCAGTGGTGTCGCCGATGTGGGGAATGGTTCGGAGTTGGGCCGCAGTTGCCTCGCGAGCGGCCGCCGCTGACCCAAACGCTTCCAGGAGGGCGGCAGTGAGTTTTGGCCCGAGCCCAGGAACGAGGGCCAGGGCGAGATGGTGTTTGATCGAATCGGGGATTTCGGGCATAGTTCACGCGGTGTCGCGGAGTGGGCTTTACTGTCTTTTCGTATACCAGATCCTCGACGCCCCCGATAGCCCCAACTCATCCGTTTACTGCCAACCCTTGTTGGTTGTCGTTCCGGTTGAAGGCCGGAACCGATCTTGCCTGGCCTGCCCGGCTCGCTTATCGGTAGTTGTGACTCTGCCCCGAAGAATCACCGATCGGAACCGAGGCTTTCGCTCGCCGTGTGATACAGGAACCCGTTGAGACTGTCGTATCTATGGAAAGACGATTGGACGNNCCGATGATCGCTCCTGGAATGAGACAGCCTCTGCGGGTTCCTGTATGAGAGTCCCGTTCTGAGTGGCGGTGGCGGTTCCGTGATCTGTTCCTCTGGTAAAGGATAAAACAGACATGTTCAGGCAAACGGGTCTTCTCCGGGCGCGATGTCCGTTGGCTGTGGCTATGGTCGTTGCGAGTTTGTGCGGGAGCCTCCCGGCAGTGGACGATCCCGGCAAAAACAAGGAGGAGGATGCGCGACGTGAGGAGCAATCCAAGAAGGTGCAGCGCTCGGCGGCGCAATATACGGTCTCGCCCGCCGGCAACCGCAAGCAGCCCTTCAAATTCCAACCGGATGCCGTTTTGAAGTGGAGTAATCCTGTTGGTGGCGCGAAAGACGGGGCCATCTACGTCTGGTCCGACCGCCATCGCCCTCAGGCCATCTTCAAACTCTTTTCGCACGACGGCGAACACTTCACCCACGAATGGCAGTCACTGGCGGAGGGCGAGATCGTTGCCGAGAGTGACGGCACGGCCGTTTGGAATCCGACCGAGCCTGGAATCACCTTCCGGACAGTCCCCGACGCCCCAAAACCCGCAGAGACCAGCGAGGCCCGGCTGCGCCAGATGAAATCGCTTGCCGGCAAGTTCAGCGTCACCGCGACGCGCCTCCCACGGGACGCAAAGCCGACCAATCTGCGGTTGCTGGTCCGGCCGCTGTTCCGGTTCGAAACTGGGGACGGTATGCAGGGCCCGGACGGAGCGTTATTCGGGTTCGCGGAGGGCACCGACCCGGTCGGGTTGCTCCTGATCGAAGCAAGGCGCACCGAAGACGGTGATCGCTGGCACTACGCGTTCGCCCGAATGACCACTTTCGCAGTCACCGCTATGTACGGCGAAAAGGAAGTCTATTCCGTGGGCAAGTACAACTTCAGCCAGGATCCAAAGGGGACGTTCCTGGCACTGCCCCGACTGCCGGTTCCGAAGGAATGAACGTCGTGTTCCGCACGGCATTCCTGACTGATGTACGTAAGTGACTGATTATGCACCTCAATCAACGTGGAAACTCCGCGATTTCCAGGCGAATTTGGCAGGAACGAAAAGGCCACCCCCTTCGGGAGTGACCTTTCGTGTTGGGGAAGCATAGCGGAACTTATCCGACCGCTTGCGGGTCTGCTTGCCTCTCCAAACTGTATCAGGTTTCCCAGGGAAACCATCGGATACTAGCCAAGCAAACTGAGAAGACGGGGACGGCGAGGGAAACACCACCACATCGCACATCGTAGTACCGGCCTTTGGCCATTTCCCGTTTGCACCAGCGTTTCCGCCAATTGTAATATGAAGTAGCCAACGCCATTGGCCGCTCACCGTTATCCCCTTTACCAAGGAGATCAGGCATGATCCGCTGGTCCGCACCCGCGGTGTCGGCCCTGCTACTTCCAACCCTACTCGGTCTCCCTGCACCTGCGGCAGAGCCGGTCGCAGACCGTTCGATCAGCAGCGAGTGCCGTTTCGACCCGGCCGACGATGCCTCCTGGGGCGTCCCGGACCTGTACCGGATGCCGACTCGGACGTTTGAATGCAAGCTGACACCCCGGTTTACCCTGCGACATGTCGGGGTCGAGGTTTACAACCTCACATTCCCTTCCCCCGTCAAGTCGTCGGTCCTGGAGAACGATACCGTCTACGCTGAGTATTTTGTCCCGATCGGGGCCAGTCCAGGAGCCAAGGTGCCGGGGGTTCTCGTTCTCGACATTCTCGACGGTGCGGCGGTGGTCTCTCGCGGCGAGGCAGTGTGGCTCGCCCAGAACGGGGTTGCCTCGCTGTTTGTCTACATGGCCCACTACGGTCCCCGGCGGCCAGCCGGGAGTCGGGTCCGGATGCTCTCGGCGAATGTCGAGCAAAGCCTCGCAGCCATCCGCCAGACGGTACTCGATTGCCGCTGTGCGACTGCCTGGCTGGCGTCCCGCCCGGAGGTGGATGCGACCCGGCTCGGACTCGTCGGGACAAGCCTCGGGAGCCTCATCGGGGCGAACGTGGCTGCGGCCGAGCCGAAGTTGAAGAATGTCTGCCTGTTGCTTCCGGCGGGAGGGTTGGTGGATGCATTCTACGACCACCCGAAAGCGAAACCGTACCTTCCGGTGCTGGATCTGCTCGGCGGGAAGGACGGTCTGAAGAAACTGATTGCCCCGGCCGACCCGCTGACCTACGCTCCGCAGCTTAAACGCAAGAACCTGCTGCTGATCGCCGCCAGCCGAGACGATGTCCTCCCACCAAAGTCTGCCGAGGCTCTGTGGGAAGCAACCGGGAAGCAGAAAATCGTCTGGTTCGATTCGACCCACGTCGGGGCAGCCGTCTACGCGATCCCAGCGCTGAAGGCGGTGACCGAACACGTCAAGCAGTAGCGCGGGGACCGTTCTGAGGTCCGAACGCGGAGCGCGGAACAGAGAACACGTCAAGCAGTCGTGTGGGGCCAGCCTGAGGGCCAGCCCCGATCCCATCTCGTGCGGAGGACAGGTTCATGGTGCGGACATTCCTGGCGGCGATAGTAGCAGGGGGTTTACTAATCGTGTCGGGCGGACCGTCGCGATTGGTGGCTCAGGAGGCCCCGAAGGGGGCTCGGAAAGGCGATCCCGCGGCATCCGCTCAGCGGGTCTTCCCGGTCGCCGACCTGGTCGTCCCGGTCGCCGCTCCGGCTCCCGCTCCCTCGCCCACCCATATCGTCGATGTCCTTCACAACCAGAAATTGTCGTACGGGAAGGACCTCCAGACCACGCCGCTGTCGGAAGTCCTCCAGGATCTGGCCAAGCAATACGAGATCCCATTCGTGATCAACAAAGCGGCGATTGAGAACTCGGGTGCACTCAACGAGTCCAAGGCCGAAAGGCTCAGCGCGACCAAAATCGACGGACTTACCCTCGGGAAGTTCCTCACCATCTACTTGCGTTCGCTGGTTGTTGAAGACGTGACATTCCTGGTCCGGGACGACCACATCGAGATTACCTCCCGGCAAGCGGCTCAGCAAGAATCCGGGCTGTTGGAGGCGATCGAGCTGGCGAGCAAGAACGATGACCCGTCCGAGGTGATCCGGGCGAGAAACCGGCTGAATCTGCCACTGGTCTGCGTCGCCGTCGATAGCAAGCCACTGGGGACAGTCCTGACCGAGTTGTCACGGGCGTACGGGCTGAATGTCGTGATCGACACCAACGTCCAGGTGCCGCTGAAGACACCGTTGACCGAGCGGTTACTGAATGTCCCGGCCGACACCGCCCTCGAACTGCTCGCCGGGCAGGCCGGGTTGTCGGTCGTTCGCAAAGGAAATACGTTTCGGGTGACGACCGGGCCGGGTGCCCAGTAACAACCTGCCCCGGGCCATGTTGGCCAGGGGGTAACGCTTCTCCACCTCTTTGTGTACCTCGGGGGGATCCATGATCACGCGGTTCGTACTGGCGGTGGTGGTCGGAGTGGCCGGGATGCCGCGGATCGGGGCTGCGGACGAGCCGGCACGGAAGCCCGACCCGACAGCCGATCTGCTTGCCAAACTCCGAAAACCCGTCGAGTTCCCCCGGGAGGGGCTCACCCTGGGAGCGTTCGTCGAAGTGATCGAGGCGAAAGCCAATGTCTCGGTGGTGGTCAACGAGGAGGCGTTCCAGAGCGACAAAGCCAATGTCTCGAACGAGATGGTCAAGCCACCCCGTGTCAAAACTCTACCGTTGGCCGCTGCTCTGCGCCATACCCTGGCCCCACTGGATGCCACCTTCCTCGTCCGCAAAGGATACATCGAGATTGTCCCTGTGACGTTCGCGGTCAAGGAGGTGAAACAGATGGGGGGAGAAGAGGATGCAGGGCGACTGTTAGAACCGCTCGTGTCCGCGATTTACAAGGAAAAACCAATTAACGAAGCACTGGCCGACCTCGCCGAGGAGTTCGACCTGAGCATCGTGGTCGCTCCCCAGTCCGGGGACAATAAGACCGGATTCGTGAGCGCCCGGTTGCTGAATGTCCCGGCCGACAAGGCTATCGAGTTGCTGACCCTCCAGGCCGATCTGCGGGTCATTCGGAAGGGCAACGCATTCTTCGTCACGGGTCGAGACCACGCGAACGATCTGGCCAATGAGCGACTTGATCGCGAACAGCGCGAAAACGAGGTGGAGCGAGCACGGACCGCCCCGTTCCAGCCGCCGGTCGGGGGTGGGCTTGGAGCACCGGCCCCAGTCCCCGCACCGGCCCCACCGGCCCCACCCGCGAAGATGTAAGGCGAACGGCAGAAGGAGGATAACCACCCGTCAGGGATAGGCGGGCCGCCACGGAGGGCGGCCNNTTCGTAGGGGCCGCCCTCCGTGGCGGCCCGGCCTGGGCAAGTCAACTGACTGCTGCCGCTCGCCTGAGCCGAGCGGCTCACGTCTTGACCGTCTCGACCGATCCGTGGTTCGCTCCACTGCGGTTGGCCGCTTCGATGAACGCCATGATCTCCAGCGTGATGGCCGGGTCCAGGGCAGGAGTCTTCGTCACGAACGTCTGCACGATCTTTTTCAGTAGCTCGCGGTAAATGAATTTCGTTCCGACCGTGACCGGTTGCACCGCTTTCTCGGCAAACCCCACGAATCCGTAGTCCGCCTTGCCTGCGCGGATGCCACGGAACGTCCCGACCCGGCCGTCTTTCCAGTGCCCGGTGACCACATCCACCCCCTTGTCGCTGGTGCTGGTTACGCGCTGGCAACCCGGCCCCATAAGCGTGTACAGCACCTCAACACCGTGAATCCCGTAGTGGTACAGACCGGCGTTCCGGTCCGGGATCGGAGACAGCGACGCCGGGCCATACGCCAAGCACCCGACGATCGCTCCGTGTTTCGGGTCGGCCACGTATTCCACCACTTCCGGAGCGTAGCGCAGCGATGACGACGAGAACACGACCGTCTTATTCTTCGCGGCAAGGTCGATAATTGTCTTCGCATCGGCGACGGAACAGGTGAACGGTTTGTCGACAAAGCAGGGGATGCCCTTCTCCAAAAATGGCTTCGCCCGGGCGAGGTGGACGGTCCCATCAACCGCCTCGATCAGCATTGCATCCACTTTCCCGATCATCTCTTCCGGGTTGTCGACCAGAGGGACGCCGTACTTCTTCATCTCGGCGGTAAAGTCGGCGATACGTTCCGGTGAGAGCTTCGACTCCCCTGGGCAGCCGATGACCACTTTCGCCCCGTCAACGAACTGGTCTGTGTCCCCCCCGATGTGGTTCACCCGGGTGGTAAACGCGGAAACGTGGGAAGTGTCGAAGTCGAGGATACCGAGCCGGATCATGGGGTTACTCGCGACGGAGTGCGGGAATGACCGGAACTCGCAGGATACCCGATGTGGCGGCCGATGCCACACCCAAACCGACCGCCAGAACAAGACCCAGCATCCCCAACAGGCGGCCCCAGGGGACTGTCGCTCCGCTGGCGATATGCGGGGCGACCGACGCCCCCGCAGCCAGCACCCCGGCTGCGAGCCCGACTAGCAGCAAGGCAGCGTTTTCGGCCAGGACCAGGAACTGGAGCGCGCGCGGGCGGTAGCCGACCGCCCGCAACAGGGCCAGTTCGCCGACTCGCTCCCATACCCCGCGGAGGACCACCACTGCCAGCCCGAGTACCCCGAGCAGGAGCCCGAACCCGCCGAGTAACTGGAAGGTCGACAAATAGGCGCCGATCACCGCCTGGTAGGCCGCCACACGATCCCGGGTCGGGGTTGCGGTTAGCCCATTCGGCCGGAGCCCGACTTCCAGAATTCGGGCCGTTTCGGCCTCCGCCCCCGCCGGGGTGTGGACAAGGAACGTCCGGAACCCCTCCTGTTTGGGAAACGCCCGGACGAAAGCGCTGTCCGCCATCAGCAGTTCACTCTGGAACGGGCTATCGGCGAACGTCCCGACAAGCCGGAGGGTGATCTCCTTTCCGGAGTCGTCGGGCAGGGTGATCTCTCCACCTACCATTGTCTTGAGCATCCAGAGCGCGGTGTTGTTCTCGGCAAACACCGGAACCGCTCCATTGGGAGCGGGCTTCTCAAGCAGGAGCCACGGGTTGGCCTTTTCTTCGGGGGTAGCTGCTTCGGTCTCGTAGAACTGGAAGCCACCCCGATGGATGAGGGTGGCCGGTACCCCGAGTACCTGCGGCCGGGATGCCTGGAAGAGGTTCAGGCAACTGGCATCGTCTCCACCGCGGAGCCGCAGGGGGAACACGTTCGGGTTGCCATCGGGGTCGGGCCGGAGCGCATCAAGAGTCGCGATGGCGGCCCGGTACCGCGGATCAGCCTCACTCTTGTAGGCCGTGGCGAGTCGCTTCTCGAGGTCTTCCCGGCCTGGTCCGGTGTCGAACGACTGGAACAAGGGGACATCTGCCTCGGCGATCAGATTGAACCCACCACTCCCACCAGTGCGGTCGAGAAAGTCCTGGGCGGGCGCGCGGCGGAAGCTCTCGACCGCGACGAGTAGGAACGCAGCCGAGGCGAGCAAGGCGGCTGTGAGGAGGCTGCGGGTCGGATTCCGCGCGGCATTACGAGTGCCGAGTCGAGCAAGTGCTGGCACACCGCGGCCATTCACTTCCCGGTGCCTGGCCCGCTTCATCCAGACCCAGGCCGCCGCGAGCCCGGCCGTCAGAAGGAGCCCACCGCCCGAAAAGAAGGTCATGGCGCGGTAGTCCGGGTTCCCGATGGCTCCGCCCATCGCAATCAGCCCGACCCCAAGCGGGACCGATCCGAGAATCACGAATCGGCCATACCGCGAGCCGCTCGATGCGGCCAGCGAGGCGGGGACGGTCTCGCCGCGGAGGAGGGAGGGGGGAGGCACCTTCACTAGCCCGCGGACGCTCAACCAGAGTGCGCCGAGGGCCATCAGCACAGTCGATCCGAACCCGATCACAAAACTCGTTGCGGTTTCGTGGGGACGAAGGAAGGTGCCGACTTCCGGGTCCGGCCAGAGGTCGAGCAACACCTTCAGCAGGAGTTGGTTGTACCCGACGGCTGCGAGCAACCCGAGCCCGGCCCCGATCGCAGCGAGGATCGCCCCTTCCGTGAGGATGAGGCGGCGGACGTGTCGGACGGCAAACCCGGTGGCAAGGAGCAACCCGAGTTCCTTCGCCCTGCGGTCGAGGGTTAGCCGGAACAGCAGGCCAACGAGCATGAGCGCTGCGGCAATGAGGAACAGGCTAAACCCCAGGAACAGCCCCCCGAAGTCGGTCCCTCCACGGCTTGCGGTGAGGAGTCGAGCGCGAACCGGGTCGAACCTGAGTCCGGCGGCAGCCGGGTCGAGGTACCGCAGGAGCACGGGCCGCAACCGGTCGGCGGTCTGGTCGGGAGTCTCGCCTGAAGCGGGGGCGATCCGGACGGAGGTGACTGATCCCGACCGACTGGCGAACAACTTTTCCGCCGTCCCGAGGCTCAGGTACGCCATCGGGGTCGCCTTGTTGGCAGTCCAGAACTGGGAACGTGGGCTGTTGTCCGGCACACGAACCTTGATCCGCTCTTTCGGAAGCATCGGCGGCCGGTCCCAACTGAACAGGTCGGCCCGCTCGTCGGTCATTCCCCGGACGAGTGGGATCAACCCCCGATCCCGGGCCGGGCCAGTGAGTGGGATCGTGCCCCGGAGTGTCAACTCGGCCGACTCGATCTTCCCCTCGCCCTCTATGTCCGGGTTGTAGTACTTCATCGTCAACTTCGTACCAGTTTGCAGGCCGCGGAACGGGTCTCCCGGCCACCCGCTGACAAGGACAATGTCACCCTCTCCGATCGCCTCGACTCCCTTCGGCAGGAATGGGCCGAGTGGGGCGGTGGCGGCCAGATTGAGCCCCGCAACGACCGGATACGGGATATCGGCCGCTCCGTGGGAAAGAGAGTCGGCCACATAAACGACCGTTCGCTCGGCCCGCAGGCCGAGTTCCGTCGCCGCCTTCTCGACGGCTGCGACCAAGGACGGGGAAAGAATGAGCTGATCCGACTCGACACCGAGATACGCATCCCCGCGCTTGGAACGGAGCTGGAGGCCGTAGTCCTCGGGGGAGAGCCGACTGCGCAAAGCGGAATCCAGCTCGCCAAGCGGTGCGCCGGTTGAGAGCAGGGCAGTCGCGAGCGGAGCGGAAGAGCGGTCGGACTCGTCTCGTACCAGATTCGACAGCGTCACAAGAGGAACGAACACGTTCAGCGGAGCGGCGGGGGTCGGGGTCAGGCTGAAGTCGTTCCCCGGGGCATCGGCAGCCAGGATCGCAGCCACAGTGAATGCCTCGGTGGCCGTGACGTCTGCGGCCGACCGCTTCGCCAGTGATGATGATCGGGGCACGTCAGAGAACCGTGGGACGCCAATCCGCACTCGATCACCGACGGACACCCCGAGCCGGTCCGCAACCCGGTGGGAGAGCACAACTGGCGAAGTTCCATGCCTCCCAGTCGATACGGCAGACCAGTCAACCCCTGTTACCGCTGCGGGCGTGAAGCGGCCATCCACCCCAAGAACGGTGACTCGACCCAAAGACGGAGCCGAGGGATCGTTTGGAAGATTGCCTTTCTGGATCGAGCCAGCGAGGAGAAGGACGGGGGCAGTGGTCCCGGGCATTCCGTCGGCGAGGTCGGCCCGGACCGGGCGGGGGAAGAGGGCTGCTGCGTCGATCCCGGCAAGTTGCCGCTCGGCCCGTGCCCGGAGGCTCCCGCGAAGAGAGTCACCCACAAGTAGCGCGCCGGTGAGAACCGCCGACCCAACGGCCACTCCAAGGAGAATCGCTAGGTTCCCCCGCCAGTGGTAGAGGAGATTCCGGGCGAGTAGGCGGGGGAAGGTGAGCATGGGTGTCCGGGTCGGGAGCGAATCGAGGTAGTGCGGGAGCGAACCAGGCGTCTCCACCGCATGATCACCCTACGCGACCGGCCCCACCTTTCCATGCCCTGCCCGCGTCCCGACCCCGGAGGGGGCGTAGTGATTAGCCATCCGTATTGTGTTCGTTTCCTTCACTGGAACTCTCCATGACAACTCGTGATCGAACCGGCCCCATGAACACTCCGGCCAGGGGACGACGGTGACCATGTGAGTGTGCCCGCACGACCTCGACCAAAGTCAAGACTGACGTGTTGCCAGGTAGCAAAACAAGGCCCTGGAAGGACATCGAACCTGAAGCCGAATAAGATTTTAAGAAGTCTCCACCTACAGCACACGAATTGCGCAGGTATCGAGTGCAGTAGCATGACTCCGTCACCCCCCGCATCCCCACCGAGATTGCCTGATGCAACGCACCTTGATCCTCTTGAAGCCGGACGCTGTTCAACGGCGGTTTGTCGGCGAGATCACCGGCCGGTTTGAACGGAAGGGATTACGACTAGAAGGCTTAAAGTTGGTCCACGCGAGCCGCGACCTGGCCGAGAAACACTATGCGGTTCACAAAGGCAAGCCGTTTTACGAGTCGTTGCTGTCGTTCCTGACGAGTGGGCCAACGGTCGCGATGGTGTGGGGCGGGCGGGAGTCGGTCGCTGTGTGCCGGACTCTGATGGGTCTGACCGATGGGGCGAAGGCGCCGCCGGGAACGATCCGCGGGGATCTCGCATTGAGCGTTCAGAACAACCTCGTCCACGGCAGCGACAGCCCGGAGAATGCTGTCGTCGAAATCGCGCTGTGGTTCCCGGAAGGGGTCATCGACTACCCCGGAACGGATGCGACCTGGGTCGGATAATGGGCTGAACGCATAAAACGCAAAAAGAAGAAAACTTCATCACGAAAGCACGAAAAACGAAATTTATACAGGTTATGATTTCATTATTTCGTCTTTCCCTCGTTCCCACGCTCTGCGTGGGAATGCTGTCTTCGACGCTCCGCGTCCTGGCCTGAACGGAACGGAGGCGTGGGAACCAGAGAGAAGCGGAATTACGACAGACGAAATGGCGATAGCACACTCTGTTTTATTTCGATATTTTGTCTTTCGTAATTTCGTGATGAAGTCTTGGTTTTTTCCACCTTTGCGTGAGATTCCTCGTTCTCTCTCAAGCCTGCGGAGTTCCGCCTGCAGATCCTGGTCGGCGGAACCGGGCAGGGAGGACCGGGGGAGACTCGACGCGCACAGGTGTCGGCTTCTTCAGCGCTTTGTCGGCGATGTCGGTTCGGAAGTGCATTCCCGGGAAGTTGATGAGTTTCACCCCCTGATACGCGCGGGCCTTGGCCGCGGCGAGGGTGTCGCCCAGTGCGGTCACTGCCAGCACCCGGCCGCCATCGGACACCAACCGTCCCTTTTCGTCGAGCTTCGTCCCGGCGTGGAACACCTTGACATCCGGGAGACGGTCCGCCTCGTCGATCCCGGTGATCGACTTGCCGATGTCGAATTTCGCCGGGTAACCCCCTGAACAAAGGACCACGCTCACTGCTGGTCGGGGATCCCACTCGATTCTGTTCTCGAACTCCTCCAGTCGCTCGTCGGCGACCGCTTCGAGTATTTCCAGCAGATCGGTCTTTAACCGCATCAGCAGGGGTTGGGTCTCCGGGTCGCCGAAACGTGCATTGAACTCCAGCACCCGCGGTCCCTGGTTGGTCATCATGATCCCAGCGTACAGCAGACCCTGGAAGGGAAACCGGCCCCGCTTCATCGCGTGGACTGTGGGAACGAACACCGTGGCCTCCAGAGAGGCCATCAAATCCAGTGTCCCCAATGGAGCCGGGCAGTACGCGCCCATCCCGCCCGTGTTTGGCCCCTGGTCGCCGTCCAGCGCGGCCTTGTGATCCTGGCAGGGTGGGAGAGGAAGGATCGTGCGCCCGCTGACGAGGGCGAGTACGCTGAGTTCCTCCCCTTCCAGTTTCTTCTCAACGACCACTCGCCGCCCGGCCCGCTGGCCGAACTCGTCGCGCACCATGATCCGCTCGACCGCTCGCAGAGCCTCCTGCGTGTCCTTGCAGACGATCACACCTTTCCCGGCTGCCAGCCCATCGGCCTTTACGACCACCGGGTAATCCCGCGTCTGGATGTAGGTCCGGGCGGGCTCTGGGTGATCGAACACCCGAAATTCGGCGGTGGGGACATCGGCGTGCCGCATCAATTCCTTGGCGAAGACTTTGCTGCTCTCGATTCGGGCTGCATCCTTGGACGGGCCGAACACCTTCACCCCCTTCCCCCGCAGATAGTCTGCCAGCCCGGCGGCAAGGGGATCTTCTGGCCCAATCACCACCAGTCCGATGGCTTCTTTCTGGCAGAACCGGCCGAGCCTGTCGGTCTCGGTGTAGTTGATCGGGACGGCAGTTGCCCCCTCCCGTGCAGTCCCGGCGTTCCCCGGAGCGCAGAAAACACGTCCTGCTCGCGGGGATTGTCGGAGTTTCCAGACCAGAGCGTGTTCCCGCCCACCTTTGCCGATCACAAGGACATTCATGTATTTCGTGTTTAGTGTTTCGTGTTTAGTGTTTAGTGTTTGGTGTTTGGTGTTTGGTGTTTAGTGTTTAGTGTTTGGTGTTTGGTAGGTCTCCCAGGGTTGCGCCGGAAACCGGCTCCACCCTGGGCTATTATCCGCCGACCCTTCGGGACGAAAACACAGATGATCTACCAGTCTGTGAGTCTTTTGCCAATTAACTGGATACTGAATACGAAACACTAAACACTAAAATCCGACAACACTAAATACGCAATTCCGACCACAGTTCCAGGATATTCCGCCGGTTCTGGCCGAGGTCACCGATCCCGACTCGACTGCGACTTTCCGCGTGGATGAGCGTGCCGGTGCCAGCGGGCAGGAACCGAAGGTGGATATCGTCGATGTACCCGACTGTCCGGGTCCGACGTGTCAGGTGAAGCCGATCATTCGCCTCCGTCGGTTCGACCTGCCAGCGGGGAAGCCGTGCGACGGCCGCCCGGACACGTTCAACCGCTTCGGCCGGTGTGACCGGCAATACAAGTGGAGTCAGGTCCGAGTGCGTCGGGCCGTCAGTGTTCGCCCAGTTCTTGGTGAACCAGCGCAGCAGTCCCATCCTCACCCCCATTCGGGTCGGAAACCACTGAGAGTGCCCGAAAACACGGCAAATTCGGACAAGACTCGTTAACATTTGGTGAATCGACTGCCTCGAAATCGCCGATTCTCGTGAGCTTTCGTCCCTCGTTCCCACGCTCTGCGTGGGAATCCCGTCTTCGACGCTCCGCGTCCTGGCCTGAACCTACCCGACGCATGACCGGGGATACGATCGACGTCGTCCCCGGCGTGTTGGCCCACCCCGCAGAGCGGGCGAGGACCGGTTCCCACGGAGGACCGTGGGAACCAGGGAGATGTTGTCGCATCGGCCGAGAGGTCTCGATTCTCGTGAGCTTTCATCCCAGAATGAACGGCGACTCAAAGCCACCATTGGAGCCCCTCTCCCGGGAATGATCCCGGGAGCAGTTTACTCCGTTGTGGCGGGATGTTCACCCAACGAGGTTTCTCTTCTCTGACCTCATCATTCAGGCTTGGGCCGATCGCCTAGATCGTCACCGACGAGAATCCACCGTCGACGACGATGTTCTGGCCGGTGACGAAGGAGGCTGCGCGGGGCGAGGCCAACCACACGACCGCACCGGCCAGCTCCTTCGCCTCTCCAAACCGGCCCATCGGAGTGTGACCGACAATTGATTGGCCCCGTTCGGTGTAGGTTCCGTCGTCTTTCAGGAGCATCCGCCGGTTTTGCTCGGCCGGGAAGAACCCCGGGCTAATCGCGTTCACTCGCACCCCCTTCGTCGCCCACTCCCTGGCCAGCCAGAGCGTGAGGTTCAAGACCGCAGCCTTCGACGCTGAGTACGCCACTACCCGAGACAGGGGGATGAGCGATGACATGGATGCGATGTTGATGATGCTCCCCTTCCCCGCTGCCACCATCGCCTCACCGAACACCTGAGACGGCAGGAGGGTGCCTCCGACCAGATTCAGGTCGAACACCGCCTCCCAGCCTTCGAGGGAAAGCTTACAGAAATCCCCCCCAGGCGGGACCGTCCCGTCCGGCTTATTCCCGCCGGCTCCGTTCACGAGAACGCTGACCGGTCCGAGTTTGGCCTTGATCGCGTCGCGGGCCGCAGCGAGGGAATCACGGCTCATCGCATCGGCGTGTTGAAAGATCGCGAACCCACCCGCAGCCTCGATCCGCCGGACGCACTCGATCCCACGTTCCTCGCTACGACCAACCACAGCCACCCGCGCGCCGGCCCCCGCCAGGGCCTCGGCCATCGCCCCCCCGAGTACCCCCGTCCCGCCAAGCACCGCGGCTACCTCGCCGCTCAAGTCGAAGAGGTCGGTCTTCATGAGTGCCTCAAGATAAAAATAATATCACTATAAACTAATATTTAGATAGACGATCAGACTTCATCACGAAACCACGAAAGACGAAACGACGAAAAAATCCAAAGATCCGATTTCGTTATTTCGACTTTCGTGATTTCGTGATGAAGTCTTGGTTTGTTGGCTTTTCTTTGAGTTATTGCCTCATTGCGTGAGGTATTCTTGGAGTATTTACCCGACAAATAACGGCATGATGTGCCGGTCGAACAGGTTGCCGGTCACGTTCCGGGCGATAGTCGTTTCGCAAGTAGTGAGCATCTTCAGGTAGCGGTCACCCATTTTCGCCGCTACTTTGAATCCAACGTGGACAAGTTGACGCAGGTGCGGGTTGAACGCCGGATTGGCCGGGTCGTGACGGAGGGCCGAAAGGAACTGCTTCGAGGTCCACCCCTGCACCACGGCTGCGGATGGGAGCTTGGCCGCGTCGATGTCGATCACCGTTGCGTAGGGAGCGCAGAGTTCGTCCTTCTTCGTGAGGGCCGTCGCATAAATCTCCTTGGCAAGCGCGAGCCCATCGCCACCGGCCTCGGCCAGGCCGATCACCTCTTCCAGCCAGGTCGTCCCGGCTGTTTTCAGGTGCAGGCCAGCGTCGAAGGTCCGGATCGCCCGGCGGATCGGAGCGTAGATCGAGAACTTGTCGCTACCGGAGTGGACGCTCAGTTTCAGATTCGCCGGCAGACCGAACCGCGCCACCGCGAACGCGATCACTGCCAGATCCTCATGGAACTCCTTCTCGAACTGGTTCAGATCCCCCACGTAGTCGACCCCCTTGTTGAACCGCCCCGTGAACTTCGGGGCGATCGTCTGCACGGGCACTCGAGTCGCCAGCGCGGCCAGGATGACCAGCAACTCGGGCGGAGTCTGGGGGCTGTCCGTCTCATCCATCGAGACTTCGGTGATGAAGTTCCCCGTACCCTTCGCTGCGGCAATCTTCCGGTAAATCGCCCCGGCGTCCTGAACCGCCTTCAAATATTTCCGCGCGATCCGCTCGATGTCCGTGTGTGTGATCACTAATGGGTCGGCAATACCCGGGATCACCAGTCCGCCGCAGAGGAAGGCGTATTCGTTGACGAAGGCCGCGACCACGGCGGGGTCGGCCGGGTGGTTGATCGAGTCGGCGACATCGATCGTGTAGAAGTCGCTGGCGGGGAGGAAGCGGTCGACGGTGTCGAGTCGGATGTGGTCGGCGTCAACATGGTAGGGCTTGTTCCAGTGAAGTTCCCGAACCGCTGCGTCGGCTGCGGCCCGGGTGGCGGCTGGTTCGGTCCCGATAATCGTGTGCTCGCGATTCGACTTGTTCCAGACCGGGATGACCTCGACCCCGTGTTTGGCCGCGATCATGCAGGCTTCCAACTGGGCCTTGGCTTGGTGGGCGAAACGGTCACCGACACCAATCGTGTACTTGGCGAGCGTGAGCATGGGGTAGGGGAACCTCCGGACGATCAGGGCACGGCCCCTGGGAGAGGACGACGTCCGGCTGTTCTATGCGCAGTGCGGCGGATTTCCTACTCCCGCCACGCCTCAACGGCCCTGGCGAGCGTGAGGATGAACCCGACACAGGTCATCGGCGGAATGACTGACTCGGACGCTCATTACTCGATGGCCACGACCTCCCCGCCCGCCCGAGTGGCGAGCCCGGGGAGCACGGAATCCGAGGCGTAGGACAGGAACTTCACACTGCCATCGCAGAAGAGAAAGTTGCCTCCGCCAGAGTGAAGCGACCAGTAATGGAATGCGTCGCACATTTGCGAGATGGTTCCAAGTTGGAAATGATAGGGTCCGGGGTCACACTGGGTTGTGTAGGGGCTGGCATTGATGTTCAGTTCGCGGACACCGAGGATCATGTCCACTGCCCCTGTGCTCGCTTCGCCCGCGCCCGCATACCACCAGCCAAACCAAAAATCGGGGCTCGGCGGTCGCTCGGCGGCCGCAAGGGTGTTCGAGGTGCCATCGGTAATGTCCGTAATCCGTGTTCGTGAATCGGAGTACAACACGCCGCTGGTCGTTGTGAAATCCGTGCCAAGAACCCCCAGATACCCTGTGCTCGCGACGAGATATCCCTGGTGAGTCAGGTGCGCCATCATCTGCCGGTCGTCGGCCGGGCAAGCATACACTTTCATTGGTGTTAGAATGCCCTGGTGGGGAAGCTGGAATGGGTTATTCGGTTGCACAGCATACGCCTGCTGCGTCACGGCCCAGAGCGGCTGCTGTTCGACTTCCGGCAAGAGATAGCCGAGCCAACTGAGACCGGGATAGGTCTCCCCATTGGCGAACTTCGTCACCCCGGGGGGGAATGCTCCATTAAAGCTATCGTAATTATGTAATGCAAGGCCGATCTGTTTCAGATTGTTTTGGCAGGAGAGACGGGCCGCGGCCGCGCGGACGTTCTGAACGGCCGGTAGAAGAAGTCCGATCAGGATCGCAATAATAGCAATCACCACGAGCACTTCGACGAGCGTGAATGCGTTGCGATCCTTGTGCAATCGCGGCATGGCAGCAACTCCGGTTATGACACTCGATTTGAGACCAATCGCCCGGCGCGTCGGGCGAACAGGCGAAAGCTCAGGAAGAGCACGAGACAGCCCCCCGCGACGGCCAAGAACCAGACGTATAAGGGGGTCGAGTTCGATTCAAACCCGGGAGGCTCAACTAAACCGTAGGCTGTGAGCCGAAAATCGGCGTCAGGAATGCTGCTTGGAATCGACACGTCAAACTGGACCGTTCGCTTGGTATGAGTTTTGCTGCCCATTAGCGATTCTTTGACTTCGGCAATTGTGTGGATGGAGTAGCTAGAAGAGGTTTTTGATATCTCGCGTACTGTTGTGGAGCTACGCTCACCTGCCGTTGATTTGCTTGATTCGGTCCATTTGATAGGAACCCATCCAAGCTGGGGAGCAAAGGTCATGCGAGTCTGAATCAGGCCGCCGCCCTTCGATTCTTCTGCCAGATGTTTGTAGGAAAATACAGCCTCAATGTCATCGCCATTTTGCGAAACACTCTCGATCTTGAACTCGGGCTTTTCCAACAAGGTCGGCAGATAGGTGTCGCCGTCAAGGGTTACAATTGTGGTTGCGAAACTTGCGAGGGCATCCCGCTGCCGATCAGCGAGTTTCACAATATCTGAGGGTATGTCGATCGAGCTCGGAACAAGATCGGTGATCACCCAGGAGGTGTTAAGTTTGTTTCGATCGAGTGAAAATCGATATTTTTTATTATAGCCCTGGACGATATGTCTGATGGTTTTGGCGAGTTTGACATCCACTCGATTCTCGAAAACCGCGCAGCCGGAGGTCGCTTTGAAAGTGCTATTGCTCTCCACGAGCGTCTGGCTGTTCGCAAGATCCGTGATGACAACAGACAGAGTCGAGGCAAACCTGTCTGCCTTGTACAAATCCTCGGTCTTCCGCAGTACTGTCGGCATTTCGGTCCGAAGACGAACCTCTGCAGATTCCTGGCCAAACGCGGGGATAGCACCGAGTAAAACAACGAGGAACGCAAGGTATCGCATAATCGTATCAGTCGAGGTGAGAGATGCATGGGGTATTGTCCAAGGACAATACCCCATGCAAGAGATTGGCCACAGACGCATTACGGTTCAAGGGCACGACCGCGTCACCGCGCTAGCTGGGGGGTGCGATTGTGACACAGACCGCGGTACAGGTGATGATCGTCCCGTTCGGATTGTAGGTGAAGGTGACGAGGCAACCACACTTCGTTGTCGTCGTCGACGCAACACAGTTGTCCTGGACCACACACACGGTCCCCGCCCCCCCAATCAGGGTGGGGCACGTCCCCACGCACAAGGGGGGGGCCGACGCAGCCGCCTCTTGGGGCATCACCAGCAGCCCCGTCATCAGCGCCAGCACGCCGATCACGGCGTTCGTCCGTGCCAGCCAGTCATAGATCCGATTCATCGCTCGCCTCCTGGTGTGTTACTCCACTTGGTACACCCATCCCGACAGGGATAGATGGTTCGATCGGATCATTTCCCGGAGACCTCAACACGGCCGGTGATGTTACCGGCAACGCGGGGCTGCCCCGGAGCGTCCGTATGCCACACGAATGTATGCCTAAACTCACCCGGATCGCCGATGTATTTGATGGTGACATGTAACGTGCTCTGACCGCCAGCCGGGATGGTCGTCGGCAGGTCTTCTATCGCCAGGCAGGAGCAACTGGACGTGCCGCCAATCAGGCGAACATCGGTGCCGGTGAGGTTTTCGACCGTGACCAATACCCCACGCATGTCATTCTGTGCACCTGGCCCAGCATCGACATCACCCCGCACCCACAGCGACTCTCCACGGAGTCGGGCGAACTGCCGCCCAGCAACATCTGACGTGCCAACGAGTATAAACGCGATGATCGCCAGCCCGGCTGCGATCGGTCGCAACAGGGTGCGAGCCGACGTCGCTTGCCATACTGGACGAAAGAGCAACAGGAGAGCCACACTGGCCACATCCAGGGTCAGCGATGCCCAAGGGCTGACTTCGACACGGCCAAAGCAGCCACAACTTGCTTGCCCAAATGCGATTAGGTAAATGCTGACAGCCGCGAGTGCGGAAAATAGCAACACCCCAGCCAGCCACGCCATGTTGCGAGCGTAGCCACTGATAAGCCACACTCCAACGAGGGCTTCAAACTCGATACCGAGCAACTGCACTCGTGGCGATAGCATCGTGAGCGATTGCCCAACCCCATTGACACTGGCCACCATTTGCACTTTCAAAGCGACTGCCACGAGCAAAACCGCCCCGCACAACCGCATTGCCCAGACGCAAAGTATCGCGCGATTCATGATGTTAAATTCCACGCCGTAAGACATAATCTCCCATTGCAATAAGACACCCAACCCAACGATGGCCGCTGGGGCATCCTACGCCTGGATTGGGCGTCTACTACGCAAAAGGATCTGGGAGAAGCTCAGTTTTGAATTTGTTTTGTGTCACTAACTTACCGATAGGCGTATAGTGCTTCAAGAGCAAGTTCAGGAAAAATCCGCAGAATTGATATTCTCGCTCTAACCCGATGCCTAAGAACGCTTTCCTGTTGTGGCTCCATCCGCCAGACCCGTCTCAGACCCCAATTCCCGTATCCGGAAATGTGGGGAGAACACCTCGACACAGCCCACCAATTCGCCTCCCGGGCCACCCATAACGGTCCCTTTCTTGGCAACGGTTCACATCCAGGTTCCCTCCATACAGGCCGTCAGCCAGTGACCCCTTGGCCCACTTCATCGCCTGAAATCACCGATTCGGGTGAGCACCCGGCAGCGGGTCATGGAGAATGCCTCGGTTCGCCACAGTGCTGGTCGCAGATACCTTCGTAGTTCGGTTCCCGGGTATCGGACTTTTGTCAGGCGCCAATCCTGACTTTACCTTGGCAACGGCCGAAAATCCGCTATGCCACTTGACACCAACGAGCTCGCAAGAAGGCGACGCGGGCAGGTGATCCACGAAGGCTCACATGGTCACACACTGGCGCATTCTTCTCACTGTGGTTGGATTTCTCGCGGGCTTCCCTCAACATTGTCAGACTCGGGCCGATGATCCACCGGACAGCCCTGCGGCTCGATTGGTTAAATTGAAGGCCCGATACGAGGGGGATGTGAAGGCCGCAACGATACCGGTCAAAGATCCGAAGACCGGCGCGTTCACAGGGTATTCCGTGGCAGCGATTCCTGCGGAAAACTACCTCCCGCAGCTCACCGAACTGGGAAAGTCTGATGACGAGGACAAAGCCTTCGCCGCACTCAACATGGCCGTGCTCAGTGTCTGGGGAGGCGATCCGAAGACGAACGATGCCTTCGACCAGTTGCTGAAACGGTTCGGTGGCAGCCCGAAAATGGCCGATTTCGCCAGGCAGCATCGTTCACATTTCTACCTCGGTCAGGACAAGCGACTGACCCGTCTCGTAGCGGAAGCCAAAGATCCCACTGCCGTTGCCCTCTCGCTTGTTCAGTTGGCCTCTTTTAGCGACCCGGATCTCTGCCGAATCCTGGGAGAAACGGCCGACAATGAGAACGCGCGGCGGGAGAAAGGGTTAGCCTACTACCGCCGCGTGGTGAGCGAATTTCCCAATGTCGAGAAAGGGGTGCCGGCGGCCATGGCTCGACAATCGATCACCCGGCTTCAGAAACTCCGGGTCGGCCTCGAAGCCCCACCAATTGACGCTAACGACGTGAACGGGAAGCCGATGAAGCTGACAGACTACCGCGGCAAGGTGGTGGTCATCGATTTCTGGGCGTCGTGGTGTGTTCCGTGCCGTCGTAACCTCCCCATACTCAAAGACGTGGCCACGAAATACGCCGACAAGGGAGTGGCGTTTGTCGGGGTGATGTGCGAGAAGGACGCGACAGAGGCAGCGCAAGCGCTCGATAAGGAGAAGTTGCCGTGGCGGAACTGGCTGGATATGCAAGACGAGAAGGGGGGCTCATCGATCGTCAAGGCCTGGGGGGTGCTTGCGTTGCCGAGTGTCTACGTCCTCGACAGAGATGGCAAGATCCGGTTCATCCGAGTCCAGGAGCGGGATGAGTTGGAGCGGGCGCTCGACACCCTGCTCGCTGAGAAGGTTGCACCTCCGACCAAGAAGTGAGCCCCGTCGTGTGGAGCCACTGCAGACATTCCCAGCGGGGCACGACCATGCCCCGTGATCGCGTCACACCTCAATCCCGCGGAGTTGACACCACCGTTTTCTCCCCCATTTCACCTTCGACTCTGTAGAAGTACTCGAAAATCAGGGCCGTTGTGATCGCGCCGAACGTGTGCCACAGCCAGTGGCTGCCCATCGGCAGGTACACCCCCCATTTCTGGTCGTAGAGGCGAAAGAACCAGGCAATCACGAAACTGATGAACCCTGCGACCACCCACCCGCCATATCGGAACCGGGTTCGGATCAAGACCGCGACCATCGGGGTGAGGATCAGCAGCGCGAGCGAAGCGTAGGAGAGGTTCACCCGCAAGAACGGGTTGTTGCCCAGAGAGGTGGACTGGAGGTTGAGGAAGAGAACCTTGGTGACCAGGAGATAGAACGCGACCGCACCTCCGCCGTAGAGCGTCAACCTCTTCCAACCTGCCGTGCGTCCGACCCGAACCAGCATGAAGATCGATCCGGCCAGTCCCAGCGTCTGGATCGGGATCACGTCGAGGAGGAAGTAGACGACCGAGACCCGAGTGGCGTGGTAGAGTGTTCCACCTATCCCGCCTGCAAGCAGGATTGCCAGGCCGAAGCAGAGAAACGGATACTTCCGATACCGGCCGACCAGTCGCCAGGCCCAGAAGCCCACGATGAAGATGAAGAAGGACGCCGTGACCGTGTTCCACGGCTCCGCGATGAACGGGGCGTCTGGCGCATACGGATCGGGCGGGGTCTCGGTATAGCGTGGTCCGCGGTCCGGCATCCGGTCCGCCGTGATCAGCAGGAAATCCGGTCCAGCCGCGACCCTTGACTCTGACCCGGATGTCGGTTCGGTCCCCGCGTCTTCGACTACCATGCGACTTTCCTCCGATGACCCGATCCGTGTCCCGAGGGTCTTTGTAGAGACTCCAGTATCGTGTACACAAGAGCTGAAGCTGTGATGGTTTGCGGAAGATCGGAAATCTGCGAATAGCTGCTTGACACGTCGCCGGAAGTTCTCTAAGAAGCGTCTACCTTTGACCGCCTGTTGACACTGGCGACCGGTTTGGCAGAAACGACCCGGAGTTCCATAGGGCGGACGCAATAACACCCCCCAGTCCGGCGGAATTGCTGGTCCGACTGTGGGTTTCTGATTGGATTTCCTACCGGTGGACGCCGATAGCAGTGGGGAAATCGGAGTCCCCCGGTCCATCACCCCGTACACAAGGATTCCAGCATGCCCGGTCGCTCTCAGCTGACCCTGTCGGGACCGGACACGGCCGAGGAACAGTCGCCGTGGCCGACCGATCGCACCCTCCCGGACCTTCTCCGCGCTGCGGCCAAGGACGATGAGGACGAAATTCCCGAGGATGAGGAATTAGACGACGACGATGATGACGATGACGATGACGATGACGATCTTGACGATGACCTTGACGACGACCTTGACGATGACCTTGACGATGACCTTGACGACGACCTCGAAGGGGACGACGAGTTCGACGACGACGAGTTCGACGACGATGACGATGACTTTGATGATGACGATGACCTGGATGACGACGATGACGAAGAGGAGGACGAAGAGCCTGACGAGGAGTGATAGCCAACACAATGGAACCAGACAGGGTGGGCGTAATCGCCTGCCCTGTTTTTTTCTGGGCAGTCACCACATGAAGGCCACTTTGGGCGACCGGCAGGGTGAATATTTCCCATCGTTTACGGAAGCCGGGCCACCAGTGGGGGTACCTGCCGTGGTGGTCCGGTCGGCGGCGACCGTAAGGACTACGGGACAAAACCCTCGACTGGGAGGCGGAGGAGAGTCAAACCGCCCTTTGGCTCCCCCTTCCTTCTTGGGGAAGGGGGTTGGGCGGTTAGGTTCTTTCCGCTCTTCCTAATGCGTGCGGCAGATACTGGTATACCACCCGACATGGAGAGCCGGGCCGCCACGGAGGGCNNTTCGTAGGGGCCGCCCTCCGTGGCGGCCCGGCGTGGGGCAAGTCCCAATACCGGGTCAGCTTTCTTCCGCCGCTCGCCTAAGTCACCTCCAGTCCGCCAGCCATCTCGCTGGAATGATCGCACACGAACTTGCCAGCGGATAAGGTCACAGTCACTTCAGGTAACGGAACTCGGCCGAACTGAAGAGGGCTTGCGTCAGCGCCAGCCAGGCAGCTGTCCGAGCGTCCTTCGGTCGAACGACATCCTCGGTGACAATCTCGGGTGTCTGGTCGATCTCATCGGGATTGGCTGGCGGCGGGGTCGGCAGCTTCGGACCGTTGGCTGCCTTCGGGGTTGGCTTCACGGGCTTTGCTGGTGGGGCGGTCCTGTAGGCCGACTCGTACTCGCCAAGGAAGGCCCTGGCCCGGTCGACCTCCGCCCTGGTTGGGGACCGTCCCAGGGTCCGCCGGTAGGCGGTGGCGATCCGCTCTGCTTCGGTGGCGTCTGGGGTTGCGAGTACCTGCTCCGCCAGGGTCAGGGACTGCTGCCGGACGAACGACGAGTTGAGCAAATACAGCGACTGGGACGGAACAGTGGTGGCGTCCCGGGTGCCGGTCACAAGCGTCTGCTCGACGGGGTCGAACGCTTCCAGGGCGTGGGGAACGACGCCGCGCAGGAGTGGCAGGTAGACGCTTCTGGATCGGCTCTTGTCTGCCTTCTCGTGGATCGTCCTGGCCTCCGGGCCGTTGTCCCGCATCTCGATCATCTTGAGTTCCTTCGCCGGGGACGGACCGGGCCGTTTCGGATCGAGCGCTCCGGCCGCTGCTAGCATCCCGTCGCGGATTTCCTCGGCATCCAGTCGCCGCGGAGTGTGTCGCCAGACCAGTTTGTTGGCCGGATCGGCAGCAAGGTGAGCCTGGTCGGAGACTGCGGACAACTGGTAGGCTCGGGTCAGGACGATTGCCCGGACCAGTTTCTTCACCGACCACCCCTCGTGGATGAGCCGGTTTGCCAGATGATCGAGCAACTCCGGGTGGGATGGGGTGTCTCCCATCACTCCGAAGTTATCGACCGTGGAGACGATCCCCCGCCCGAACAGGTGCTGCCAGACACGATTCGCTGCCACGCGCGGGGTCAGCGGGTTGGCCGGGTTGGTGAGCCATGCCGCCAGTTCCAGCCGCCCGCTGTGCGCCGGGTTAATCTTGGGTGCCGATGGCACCTCGAACGCGGTCAGGAACCCGCGGTGTACGACCGGCCCGAGTTTCTCCGCCTCCCCACGGATTCGGACCTCGGTATCGCCGAGGGTCTTCGCGTCCCGCACACCATGAACCGCATAGCCGCGGGCGGCGGGGTCGGTGAGTGCAGCCAGATCGGCCTGCAACTTCTCGTACTTGAGTCGGAACGGCCGCTGCGTCGGGAACCCGTTGGCAGCCAACTTCAGCCCCTCCGGGGTGCCCCGAATCGCGTCCCACTGCTTTTTCGCTTCGGCCACTTCGGCCTTCAGCTTCTCGATCTGTTCAGCGGGGACCGAAGGGGCTGTGGCGGTCAGGCCCACGAGCATGGCCGGGTCGTAGTAATCGAGCCCGCCGCCACCCATCTTGTTCCGCACCCCCGCACAATTGTCGGTGCTGGTGAAGATTCCGGCCAGCGCGTAGTAGTCGGTGGTTGGGATCGGGTCAAACTTGTGGTCGTGGCATCGGGCACAGGAAACCGTGAGCCCGAGGACCGATCGGGTGACGGCATCAATCTGCTCGTCCACATTGTCCATCACGAAGCGGACCTTGAACCGCTGATTGACATCCTTCACCCCGAGTGCCAGAAACCCGGTGGCGGTGAGCAGTCGGTCGCGATCTTCTGCCGGGGCGGGGAGCAAGTCGCCTGCGACTTGCTCCGAGATGAACCGGTCGAATGGGATGTCCGCGTTCACCGCATCGATCACGTAGTCGCGGTATTTCCAGGCATGGGGGTAGGGGATATTGCGGGAGGGACCGGTGGATTCCCCGTAACGGGCGACATCCAGCCAGTGTCGACCCCACCGCTCGCCGAACTGCGGGGACGCCAGCAACCGGTCGACGACGGTCTCGAACGCGGTGGTCGACTGATCCTTCACGAACGCCTCGATCTCGGCTGGCGTCGGCGGGAGACCGGTGAGGTCGAACGTCACCCGGCGCAGGAGCGACACCCGGTCCGCATCGCCAACCGGTTGGAGCCCCTCGGCCTCCAGCCTGGCGAGCAAAAATCGATCGATGTCGTCCCGAGGCCACGCTGTAGCCCGAACGGTGGGCACTCGCGGAGTCGTGAGCGGTTGCCAGGCCCAGTGTTCCTTCTTCAGCTTGTCGTAGGCTGGCTTCGGCCGGCCAAGCGAGGTCGGAATTTTCACCGCTGGCCACGCAGCCCCATCCTTGATCCACTGCGTCAGAACCGCGACTTGATCCTCAGTCAAATGCTGGCCCTCAATCGGCATCCGCCGCTTCGCGTCCGGCAGAGTCACCCGTTTGAGGAGCAAACTCTTCTCGGGCTGACCGGGGACGATCGCCGGGCCCGTGTTTCCCCCCTGGATCAGGCCGTTACGATCGTCGACACGCAACCCACCGGAGGGTTTGGTGTCGGCCGAGTGACAGATGGAGCAGTTCTCAGCCAGGATCGGCCGGACCTTCTTCTCGAAGAAGTCCACCTTCGCGGTATCGGTGCGGTCGTCGGCGTGAACCAACCCGGTCGCCCCAATGAAAATCGCTGCGACCACCCACCCACGCATTCTGAGCTTTGCACGCATCGCTGTCGTCCTCGTGATCTTGTCACACTCTACCAAAACCCCAAAGGGCCGCAATTGACTCGTGCCGTAATCCTTTTCGGGCCTGGTTCAAAGGGAGATAATAAGATGGGGGTGGGAAGGCTTACTGCACTAACTTCATCGACATGATGGGGAATTCCTCGGAGTTTTACCAGCCCCTCTCCGCCAGGAAGGGGCCCACTGTGTCAAGTTGGATTTGGGCACCTGGCAATCGACTTTGCACAAGGTGATGAAGAATAACATTTTAAGGATTCAGATCTGAGGACATACCCCTCGCTCCCAGACTTGACAGAGTAGGGTCAGGCGGGGTCGGGAGGTGGAGCGAAGAGGGAGACTGCACTTATTGGCGGGGGTTCAGTTGGGGATCGTCGAATAGGTCGGCGAGTGGAAGGGTGAAGCCTGGAATAACGGTCCCGCCGTCGAGAGTGTCGGCGGCTGTTAGCAGGGTCGAAGTGGTCGGGTCTGTGTAGACCGCCACCGTCCGGGCGACGGGGTCGAGTTCCCAAACCAGTTTGGTTCCAGCAGCGAAATACTCCCGTCTCTTGGTCTCGATTTCTCGTCGAGTGTTGCTGGGCGAGAGGATCTCAACTGCGAGATCGGGGGCATATCCCCCAACCCGTTGAAGGTGAGCATCATCCGCCGGCAAGTTGGCCCACGCGGTGAACAACACATCCGGCAGGCGGTTCTGGCCGGGTTTCAGTCGCATAATCGTGTCCGGTGCGCCCACGACCCCAAGTTTCCGGGGTTTAACGTAATTCATCAGGAACACAAGCAGCGATGCGGCCACGAATCCTTCTCGTTGCCCCATGGGTTTCTCCACCAAGATGCCTTCGATCAATTCAACCAATCGCTTGGGTTCGCCATCTACCAGCCGGATTTGGTCGGCCTCGGTGGCGGTTCCGGGTCGTGGCGTCCAGAGTATCCGGTCGGGCGGGATGTCGCCCAGCCGGTCGAGCACATCTGCCAGGGTCTCGACCCCGGGCGCGACACTCGCGAGTACCTCGGACAGCACCTCCCGCGGAATGCCCTTGTGAATCAGCACCCCGTCCACCAGTTCAACCCGTAGTTTCCGATCACAGAGTTCGAGCTGATCCTCCTCGGTCGCTGTTCCGAGGTTCTTCCAAATAATGCGGTACGGAGGGATGTCGCCCAGCTCCCAGAGTACATCGGCCAAGGTATCCGGCTCGGTTGTCGCGATGCTCATCAGGTATCTCCTGTCTCCACGAGATTCTATCACGAGCGCCCCAGTAGAATGAGGGTTCCGCCACGGAGCCCCTGATGAACCACCCCGCGATGACCCCGCCGCTACTCACCCCGGACCTGCCCGGGTGCGGGGGCCAGATCCGCACCTGCGACGACGATTTCGAGGTCGAGGAGGTACCCTCCTACGAGCCGTCCGGGACAGGTGATCACCTGTATTTGTGGGTCGAAAAGCGGGGGATGGCACCGGAATACTTCTCCCGCCAGATCGCCCAGCGATTGGGCATCTCCCCCGGAGCCATCGGGACAGCCGGACTCAAGGACCGGCACGCTCTCACCCGGCAATGGGTGTCGGTTCCGAAGGAGTGCGAGCCGAATGTCGGCAAGATCGATGGCGAGGGAGTCCGTGTGCTGAAGACGGGCCGACACACAAACAAGCTCAAGCCCGGGCATCTCCGCGGGAACCGGTTCCGCATCTTGATCCGTCAGGCCGACACAGCCAAGACCGACGCAGTGGCTGCCACCCTCGACCGTATCCGCAGTCTCGGGCTGCCGAACTTTTACGGCCCTCAGCGGTTCGGCCGGGACGGCTCGACCGTCGATCTCGGCCTGAAGTGCCTCGCCGGAAAGGCATCGCGGCGAATCCGTCCGTTCCTGTTCCGGTTCGCGCTGTCGGCGGTGCAGTCGCTCTTGTTCAACGACTACCTCTCTCGACGGCTCCGGGACGGGTTGTATCGCATGGTGCTGGATGGCGACGTGATGACGAAATGGCCGGCTGGCGGGATGTTCGTGACGACCGATCCGCCCGCCGAGCAGATCCGGTTTGATGCCAGGGAGATCGTGACAGCCGGGCCGATGTTCGGGAAGAAGACGTTCCCTGCGGCGGGGGTTGCAGCTGAGCGGGAGGCTGCGGTTCTGCGAGACAACGGGATGTCGATCGAATCGTTCGGCGGGTTCGGGAAGCTGGTCTTGGGCACCCGCCGACACAACATGGTGTACCTCGACGACCTGTCCGCCGCGTGGGAACCTGACGGACTGCGACTCGGCTTCACCCTCCCGGCCGGGAGCTATGCCACAGTGCTCTTGCGCGAGATCATGAAGACAGCCGTGGACGAGCCGGAGGAACCGGCTGATGAGGATGAGGGGTAAGGCGGGGGGCAGGAGCTAATATACCCGTGAGTTTCGCGACCAAGTTCCGAGCGAGCGGCGAGCCGTNNGCCGCTCGCCCTAATCGGGTATCTTTTCTCCTGCCCACCGCCTAACGTGTTCGCTGGTAGCTGGTAGCTCGAAGCTTGAAGCCAGAAGAACTCGCCAGCGCGGACGATGAGGGATAGCCAGGGGGAGGCACGATGTGGGTGCAGAAGGTGCCTGGGGGTGGTGTCGCGCATCTGGCGTTTTCCCCAGGTGGTGAGACCCTCTATACGCTTGATACAGGTGGGTGGCTGACCGCCTGGGATCTCGCCTCCCGTGGGAGCCGCCGCTTGTCACGCATCGAATCCCAAGATGGCTGGTTTTCTAGCAGGATCTACGCACTGGCCGATGGTGAGACGGTGGTCACTCGTATGGATGTCGTCGGTTACTGGGAGGCCACCCTGAACCAAGATGGGACGATCGCAGAACCGCCGGTTGTGTTCACCCTCTGGGATGTCACTACGGGTCAAGTGTTAACGCGGTTGAATCCGCCAGGGTTGCATCAAGGGTCGCACGCCCAAGTTCTTCCCGACGGCCGGCTGTACTATCTCGGGCCGGGGTCAAAGGAAATCATGGGGTGGAATCTGCGGACGGAGAGCCCCGAACCCTCACTCGGGATACGGGAAATGACATCGGATATCTTCAGTTTCAAACTGTCAACAGGTGGCCAATTCGTGTGTACGTTGTTCCAAGGGAATGGACCCCCGGTTCTCCATCAGGTGGTGACCGGAACTGAGCTGCGCAATCCGCTCCCTATCAATGGCATCGCCAATGCCTACAAGATCTCCTTCTCACCGGATGATCGGACTGTTGCTTTGTTCTCGACTCCGCCCCCACGAATATCGCTGTGGGACATCCGGAATCGGACCATCCGGGCGGCCGGCATCCCGAGTGATCTGCCGGTGCAGTTCGCCTGGAACCCCACCACACCGATGTTCGCCGCCCTCAACCCCAATCACATGCTGACCCTCTTCAGTTCTGACACCGGCGAGCCGCTCCGGTCGCTCGATTTCGCCCTTGGCCGATCGGTCCGGTGCGTTGCCTTCTCGCCGGATGGGCTGACCTGTGCAGTCGGTGGGAGCAACAAGCAGTTCGCAGTCTTCGACGTGGATCTCTGACCCCCTCACCGAAATCGTCCGAGCGCTTTCCCTTTTGCGGGCAATACAAGGTGACGGACACGAGTTCGGAGTCCTGCTCATGCCGACCGGCTATGCCAACCGCCTCCTCCCCGCGCTGCGGCGGGTCGTTTTTGTTCGGGAGGCCGCCGACCGCCCCGACGGCGAGCTTCTCGGTGCATTCGTTGCCGAACGCGACGCCGATGCCTTCGCGGTTCTCGTTCGCCGCCACGGGCCGATGGTCCTGGGGGTGTGTCGGCGGGTCGTGGGTGACATCCACGCGGCCGACGATGCCTTCCAGGCGGTGTTTCTGGTCCTGGCCCGGCGGGCCGCAGCGGTCCGCCCCCGGGGGCAGGTCGGGAACTGGCTCTACGGTGTCGCGTATCGAACGGCGATGAAGGCCCGGGCGGTCCTGGCCCGCCGCCGATCCCGCGAGAAACAGGTCGATGCCATGCCCGAGCCGCCGGCCCCTGCGACGACCGATCCCTGGACCGATCTGCACCCGATCATTGATGAGGAACTGGCTCGCCTCCCCGACAAACTCCGCCTACCGGTCGTGTTGTGCGATCTGGAAGGCCGGCCGCAACGGGCGGTAGCCAAACACCTTGGGATCGCTCCGGCCACCCTGGCAGCCCGGCTTGCGTCGGCCCGCCGACTCCTGGCAACGCGACTCTCCCGGCGGGGGATCGCGCTGTCTGGTGGTGCGCTCGCCGGATTGCTCGGAGAACGGGCGTCGGCTGCGTGCGTCGGTCCTGGACTGGCCGATTCGGCGGTCCGGGTTGCCGAGATGGTCGCTGCCGGTGGCACATCCGAGGCTCTCACGTCACTCGTGTCCGCTCACGCCGTCCACCTGTGTGAAGGAGTGATGCGGATGATGATGCTTGCCAAACTCAAGGCAGCCGGGGCGTGTGCCCTGCTTGCCCTCGCCCTCACCGGAGGGCTCGGGATCGGGCTTGCCCCGGCACGGGCCGGGGACGACCCGGTCCCCCCACCCGCCAGCGGAACCGCGACTGCCCCGCGCCCACCGGCTCCCCAGCCACCTCAACCGATCGACGATGCCACCTTCCTGCGACGGCTCTGCCTCGACCTCACCGGCACCCAGCCCACACGCGTCGAGCTGGCCTACTTTGTCGCTGACCGCACCGCGGACAAGCGCCAGAGGGTCGTGGACTGGCTCGTCGCAACCGACGTGGTGAAAGCGCATCTGGCGAAAATACTCGGCGTTCCGGTCAACCGTATCCGGCTCATCAAGGTGCTCGATGCTGCATACGGAGAAACGCTCCGACTGTCTCTCGTGATCGATGCGACTACGGCGAACATCCGCACCAGAGCGGTCGCCCTCGCACCGGACGGGAAGACGCTTTTCGCCGACTTCGTCAGTGATGCCACTGTCGACTTGCTGAGTGCGAACCAGGAGCATCGCACCCGAGGCGTGGCCATCGGCGACATCGACAAAGATGGCACTCTCGACGTGCTGGTTGCGGTCCGTGAGACTCGCACCGGTACGGTTCTCATGGACGGCGGGATCAATTCCAACGCCGGGGTGTCAGGGTCGGTCGTGCTGAATGAGGTGTACTCCGACCTGACGAACGTGGCCGATCCGGCAGGTCGCAGATTCGACATCGGACTTCTCCAGGATCTGACGAGCCTCACGGTTCCCGTGCAGTATAAGAAGTGGTTGGTCGTGGCAGACCCGCCAGCTCAAGCGCCCTCGGCGACGAAACCGGCCCCGGCCAGTGGCCAATCTCAGGACGGCGGGTCCTTACTTCTGAACGGCGTGGTGTCCTCCATCGCCCTGGGCGATTCAGACGAGGCATTTCTTCGCCGGGTGATCGAACAGGTTCGCAGCGCCCCTCCGACCGCCCTGGAGCAGAGATACTTCAACGAGGACAAAGATCCGAAGAAGCGGGAGAAACTCCTCGACCTTCTGCTGAAGGATGCGGCCGTCGCGAAAAAGCTGGGGGACGACTGGAAGAAGAAGATGTTGGAGCCACTGGCGACCCCAACGCTCACCACGTGGTTGACAACTCCCAACATCAATGTCGCCCAAAATGCCCGCCTGTTGCAAATCACTCCACAACCATTCAATCATTGGAATGTAACTCAGGGACTCACCGTCACAGTTGTCCAGCAGCCAGACCGCACGGACAAGCTCATTGGCGAGTTGTTCGCGGCGAAGAAGACAGACGAGCAGGTGCTGGAGGCCGTGACGCTGGCCGTGGTCGGCCGGCTGCCAACCGATGGGGAGAAGCGTCTGACCCTGGCGGCGGTGTCGAAGGCAGGAGATCGTAAGGCCGCGTGGGTCGAGGTGGCCAAGGCGCTGGCCGGATCGCCCGAGGCGAAGGCACACGCCGCGCCGGCAAGTCCGCCGACTTCCTACACCATGCCAGCAAGTCCGCCGGCCCCCTACGCCGTGCCGGTAAGTCCGCCGGCAAAACCCTGATGATCGCTTCGCTGACGGCAAGGGTACCGTCCCTGCCGTCAGCGTCGGGCGGCCAAGAAATCCGTCATGGCACACTCCCCCGATTGCACGAGGTACTTGAGTTGGGGGCCGTTGTCCGCCTCGTAGGGGTAGTCGAACTTCAGCCAACTGAACCCCTTGGTGCCGATCCGGCAGATCACACGCTTTTCCTCCTGGGGGTCGCGGATCAATTCCCGATGGGCGTCCTCGTCCCAGGAGTCGGTGAGTGTGTCGAGCAATAACGAGCCGTAACCGAGGGCCGGTAAGATCCTCTCGATGGGAAAGGGATCCGGAATCGCGCCGAGGTTCGGAACCTGCCTCTCGGCATCCAGGAAGAGCCCGATCGCGCTGGCCGGGGCGTACCCGCCCGGGTTCGGTCCCAGACAGCCGTTCGGTTCGGTGTGTCTTGGGTCGAGTAGATAGCGGATCGGGAAATTCGACAGTACCCCTCCGTCCACGACAAGATGTCCGTCTCGCGGGGCTGGGGGTATCCGGGGGTCACCAGGCCTGCGGGTATAGGTCACACCCGCTGGCCAGGTAACCGGGGTCCAGAGGAAGGGAATCCCCATCGACATCCGGACGGCGTCAATGATCGGCAGGTGCGGAGCTGTCCGCTCATTCAGGATAAGGGTCTCCTTCGAGGTGATATCGGTAGCGATCAGGCTGAGTTGTTGGGGTCGGTTAGGGTCTTTGTTGACCATCTCGTGAAACTTTTTGAGCGTCATTTTCGCCGGCGGGGTTTCGGGGAACTTGGCCGCGAGCCGGTCGGCCAACCAGTTCCAGAACGGGCCGTCGTCGCAGGCAGCCCCAGCCAGGAGCAAGCCGAGAACTTTCTTGGCGACTCCCTCCGCATTTCCCCCTTCTTTCAGTCGGGGGAGTAAGCGAAGGCCTTTGTCGAGGAGGGTGGTGGCTGCGGGCACCGTCATTTGTTGAAGCAAACTCAGGTCGGCCAGTGTATTCGGGTCGGCCACAAACGAGGCGAAGACCGGCCGGTCGTCGGGGGTCTTTTTGATCTCCTCTTCCATCTCCCCTGGGGTGTACCCGGCGGCATGGCAGGTGGCGAATATCGCCCCGGCGGAAGTGCCAATCAGCCGACGCGTCTTGTGCTTGGAGGCAGCGAGTTTCTTCAAAGCCCCGATGAAAGCGACCCCCTTGATCGCCCCACCCCGGAACACCACATCGAATGTTTCCGCCATGCCCACGCCTCCTGTGCCGGCACCGAGCAGGTGCCATGCAGCTTGTGTCGCCAGCCGTGTTTCCGTTTGCGCTGTAGTGTCAGGGACGGTTCACGTCCAGAGGATGAGTTTGGATGTGAAAATTATTGATAATAATACATCCGTATTGACAACTGTCGATATAAGCGTCCCTCCGGAACCGTTTAATGAATCGGCCGAGCTTGGATCGTCATTCCAGCTTTTTTCTCTCCTTCAAATCGTATTTCCCTCCTGTCTTGACCTCCTCATAATCGATCCCGTCCTCGGGCTTTTTGCGAGTGTCGTAAAACGCGACCTTCGTCTTCCCGATCACCTCGGCGGTACTCCCCTTCACCACGATCGCCGTACCCTCGTCGATTCCGATCCCAAGATACTGCGGGTAGAGTTTCATCAATCCGGTCATGTCGGCAGTCCGCTTGCGGGCAAAGAAGTGCTGGTCAACGGCGCACCCGGGGAGGAAGCCGAAGCCTCGCTCGTAGCCCTCCGCAGCCATCACCGTGTTTCCGAGCGGGTGACCCCGAGGCATGAACTCGCTCTGGATCGAGGCACCGGCCGAGCTACCCCCGATCACTCCGCCCCGCGCGAGAACCTCGTGAATCCGCTTCTCGGTCAGGGTGCCTTCGTAGGAATCGACGAACCGCCACTGCCGCCCACCACCGAACCACACCCCCTTGGCCTTCGTCAGAATCGCGGAGAACGCTGGATCGTCGGCTTCCTTGCGGCTGCGGGTATGCAGCACTTCGATCGACTTCGCTCCGAATCGCTTGAGCGCGGCCACCTCACCGATGTTCGGTGGGAGGGGATCTTCGAGCGCGCTGGGGATCATGACAATCGGGGCGTCCGGCCCGCCGGCCAGTTCGATGAATGTCTTCCAGATCTCCGGCCCGGCCCCACCCCCGCCGACAATCACCAGTGACCCCTTTTCGACCACCGGTGGGGCTGGAGTCTGCGGCGGGAAGGGCTCCTTCGCGGCACGGTTCGCGGCGGCCCGTCGCAACTGGAATAGGTCAAGCAGGGTGCCCGACTTCCCCGGTTGGACGAGTTCGGGCTTGCCCGCTCCCTTCGCCAGGCAGACCGTCACCGTTCCCTTCCCGATCACCCGGAGATTCCGTCCGCGGACAATCACGGCGGTGTCTTCCTCGATTCCCAGCCCGACGCTACCGGGGTTGTCTGCAATCGCTCCCTGGAGCCGTATCAACCGGTTGCGAGCGACGAAGTGCTGATCGACCACGACACCCGGGAGGAACCCGAACCCCTGGCCGACCTTCGCGATGTCGGTGCCGCCTTCGATCATCGGGTCGGACATGACGGCTGCCCCGGCCGAGGTGCCGCCAATGACCCCTCCGCGAGCGTGGAGCTTCCGCAACTCGTCCTCAACGTGGGTGCCGCGGTAGGCCGCGACGAGGCGGGCCTGGTCGCCGCCACTGAACCAGACCCCAGTGGCGTCGGCGAGCGGCTTTGCCACGTCCGGGCCATCGGCCACCTTCCGGTCGCGGGTGTGAAGAACCACAACCGACGCTGGCTTCAGCGCCAGCCACGGTTTGAGGAATGTGTCGGTCTTGGCGGGATCGTCGGCCTCAGCGCTGGCGGTGGGGATGACAACAATTTTCGCCTTCTCTTTCCCGGCGAGTGCGAAGAAAGCGTCTCGGACATCGTCCGGGAGTTTCCCGCCCCCAGCGATGACCAGTGGGCCAGGTAGCTCGGCAAGTGGCGGTGGGGCAGCCTTGGTCCGACCGAATGCGACCAGGACCAGGAGCGTGAGGGCGATCAAGTGAAGGCAGCGAGCCATCGCGAGTTCCGTGAGGGGGATGGTGACGGGCGGTGGATCGGTTGTACCATGCGTTCCGCATGGTGTCGCGTAGGAAATCCCGCGGGGATCCACAGCGTGTGTAACCGGTCGGGCTCGGCCGGAAGCCGAGGTTCTGAGTCCCGAAGGGACGTCAGACAATAGCCCAGGGCGTAAGCCCTGGGCAAGACGGGTGTTACACCGCATGGCCTGGCTCCCAGGGCTGACGCCCTGNNCCTCTTCGAGGCTCCGAGCCCGACCGGTTACGTCCATCTATAACAACCACGAGACGCACACGGTTCTGGGTCAGTCTGGCTGGGCCGCCGCTTCCCAAACTTCCGGCCGGGCGTTGTGCCCGCGGAGTCGCTTCCATGCCCGACGCGCCCACCGACCGTGACGCGACTGCCGACGACCTCCGCACCCTGCATCGCCTGGGATATGCTCAAGAGCTCGCCCGAGTGCTGGGCGGGTTCTCGAATTTCGCCCTGTCGCTCTCCATCATCTGCATCCTCGCGGGCGGGTTAACGTCGTTCCACGTAGGGTTCTGCGCGGCAGGCGGAGCGGCGATTGGATTGGGGTGGCCGGTCGTCTGCCTGCTCTCCCTGGCGGTCGCAGCGACGATGGGGCAGATCGCCAGCGCCTTCCCGACGGCCGGAGGGCTGTACCACTGGGCGGCCATCCTGGGTGGCCGCGGGTGGGGGTGGGCGACCGCGTGGTTCAACCTCGCCGGGCTGGTCACCGTGCTGGCGGCGATTGATGTCGGGGTGGTCCAGTTCGCTGTGGCCGCGTTCGCTCCGGACGTGAAACTGGATCCGTCTACCCAGTTCACAGCGGTCGCTCTGATCGCGGCTTCCCAGGCCCTGCTCAACCACCTGGGTATCCGAGTCACCCGGGTGCTGACCGACTTTAGCGGGTACTGGATTCTCGTCGTGGCCGTGGTGATGACGATCACCCTCCTGGTCTATGCCGACAGCCTCGATTTCGGGCGACTCGTCACGCTAACGAACTTCACCGGGACGCCCGCCGAACAGCCAATTTGGCCGCGGACGGAATCGGTCGGGTGGGCGTTTGCGCTCGGGTTTCTTCTCCCGGCGTACACCATCACCGGGTTCGATGCCTCCGCCCACGCGGCGGAAGAAACGGTCGGCGCCTCAGCCAATGTCCCGCGAGGGATCGTCCGGTCGGTGCTGGTGTCCGGGGTGTTCGGGTGGGTCATGCTCGCTGCGGTGGTGCTGGCGATGAAGGATCCGGCAGCGACCGCGGCGGCTGGGGAAGGGGCGTTCGCCCACGCGCTGTTCGGGGCGGTCCCACGTGTCGCGGCCTGGGGTCTGTGCGGTGGAGCGGTGGTCGCACAGTATCTGTGCGGATTGGCCACAGTCACTTCGGCCTCGCGGGTCGCGTTTGCATTCGCCCGGGACGGTGGGTTGCCATTCTCGGAGCGGGTCCGGCATGTCTCGCCACGGTTCCGGTCGCCGCCGGTGGCGATCTGGGGTGTGGCAATCGCAGCCGTGCTGTTCACGGCTTACACCCCCGTGTATTCGACAATCACGGCGGTCTGCGTGATCTTCCTGTACGTGTCGTATGTGGTCCCGACGGCGATCGGGCTCCTCGCCCACGGTCGGTGGTGGACCACCTTCGGCCCGTGGCACCTGGGGTTGTGGTTCCGACCGCTCGCAGTGGTCAGCCTGGCCGGCTGTGCGGGGCTGATCGTGGTCGGAATGCAACCACCAAACGAGGCGGCAGCGGTTGTGGTGGGGGGAGTGGTGGCCGTGTTGGTGGTCGGATGGTTCGCTGTCGCCCGGCGAACATTCCCCGGCCCGCCGCACGGCGTCCTCACAGCCCACCAGCGGGACGCAATTCGGGCGGCCGAGGCAGCCGTCCATCAGAACAGCCCACCCGATCATTCGGCGGGGAGACCATAGCATCTCCTGCGGTTTCTTCAGCGATCCTGTGCCCTCCGAGAAGCGTCTCCCCCAGCCCAGTCGCTTGAACATTCACCGTGAGAGCCAACCACTCAGCCCTTCGCGCCGGCCGTCTCCAACCCAACCCGGACCTCGTCAGCACTTGTTGGCCGCACCACACGGGCGACCTCCTGGCCGTCCTGGAGCACGATGAGCGTCGGCCAGAGTTTCACGCGGTAGGATCGGCCAAGCGGTCGGCCGGGGCCGTCCTCTACCTTGATGTGACGGGCAGTGGGGTAAGCATCCAGGGCAGCCTCGATTGCTGCGCGGGCTCCCTGGCAGTAGCCGCACCAGTTCGTCCCGAAGTCCAGGACGACCAGGCCGCGGGTCGCATCCACCTCGTCGCGGGTTGGGCTGGCTTCCTCGTACTCCCCGTGCGTCACCATCCTTCATTACCTCCGGAAGCAGGCGTTTGGGGTGTGGGGGTCGGCCCGCGTTCCCAGGGTTACGCTGGGAAGCGGGCTCCACCCTGGGTTGGTGTGAAAAGAGCCCTGTAGTCACAGCCCGGTCACTTCCCAGCCCTTGCGATAGGTCTTGCGGACGAAGCGGTTCGCGTCCTCGACATTCGTGAACTTGATAGCCTTGGTGTCCCACTTGAGGTCGGTTTTCGGGAACCGGGTCGCGAGGCAGCCGAGCAGGACCATTTCGGTGAGCGGGCCAGAGTAGCTGAACGGGGCCGAGGTGGTGCCGTTGCCGCGGACCGCCTCCACGAACTGGAGGTAGTGGTCATTCCCTTTCATCGCGGGCATCTTGTAGTCCTTGTACTTCTCCGCCGGGAGCAGAATGGGCGAAGCGATGTACGGCGAGTACATCACGCCCTCGGTGCCGATGTAGATGGAACCCTGGTCGTTCAGCTTCCGCCCGACAAGCTCCTGAATGTCCTTCGGTGGGAGAGCTTTCCCGTTGTACCACGTCAGCCCGACCGTCTCGGTCGTGTACTGCGTGCCCGGGAAGACGTACTTGACCTGCACATCCAGCGACCAGTTATAGTCGTTCGGGCCAGGCAACTCCGATCGGATCGACAGCGGGTTGCCCACTCCCAGAGCGCCGAAGACCGGATCGAGAATGTGGCAGCCCATGTCCCCGAAGGTGCCGGTCCCAAAGTCGAGCCGCTTCCGCCAGTTCTCCGGGTGATAGTACTTGCCGCCAATGAAGGGCCGCTCGGCCGCGACGCCGAGCCACAGATCCCAGTTCAACCCCGCAGGGACGGGGTCCGTTTTGGTGGGCCTGGGGCTCGTGTCGCCCCAGGTCTTGCCGCTCCAGGAGTGGACCTCCTTGACCTTCCCGATCGCCCCATCATGGATCAGTTTCACCACCTGTTTGTGTTCTGCGTGGGAATGGATCTGGATGCCCATCTGGGTGATCAGCTTCTTCTCCGCTGCGACTTCGGCGAGCCGACGGGCCTCGTAGATCGACTGGGCGAGCGGCTTCTGGCCGTACACATGGAGCCCCCGCTGCATCGCGGTCATTCCGATCGGCGCGTGCATGTGGTCCGGGGTGGAAACATTCACAGACTGGAGATCCTTCTCCTTGTCCAGAAGCTCCCGGAAATCGCTGTAGATCCGGCAGTCCGGGAACTGTTTCTTGACCTTGCCAAGTCGGCCCTGGTCGATCTCGGCCACCGCGACCAGTTTCAGGTTCGGGCTGGCGGTCAGCGATCCGATATCGGACCAGGCCATCCCATCGGCCCCGAAGCTGGCGTGCAGAACCGTCTCGCTCGGGGAGGCGGTGGCAAAGTGGCGGAAAACAAACGGCGCTGCGAAGCCGGCCGCGGCCTTCAGGGCGGTTCGACGACTGATGCGGGACATGGATACCTCGGCGGGTGGACTGGCGTTCGGGCCAGGAGTGGCGAGATCAACGAGGTTACGCGAGCGGGTGGCGGGACGCAACCCCCTTGATGATGTGATTTTTCGGGTCAGAATGGCCCACAGATTCAGAATGGCCCGCAGATGACACAGCGCGGCAGAGCCNNCGCTTCAGGCTTGTGAAAACTTGCCTGCCGAGGGACTAGCCGAAATCCCGGCGAACGCCGAAGAGAGCCGACGAAAATTGCAGCAGTATGCAAAGAAATCGAGGGGTTGCTATGCAGACTTCGACGCAGATGAAATCCAGATCAATCCAAATTCGTTTTGATCAAGATTTTATCTGCGTTCGTAGATCTGCGTCATCTGCGGGCCATTCTGAATCTGCGGGCCATTTCTGAAGTCCTTACAACTCGTCGTCTGCGGTCTTGGTGAATCCCCCTTCGCGGAGGGCACGGGTGGCCATCACGGCTGCTCGTTCCTGGGCGTAACTCACCCCGGTCACAGTCTCGAGTTTGATCCAGTACCCGATCGCACGATCGGACATGGACGGGCGCTGGCGGCCGAGACTCTCACACACTCGGGCGAGCGTCTCCAGTGCCCAGGTGTCCGTTGAGCCGCGGGCTTCCGACAGTTTCTCAATCATTCGGAGCGGGCGATAAGCCAGATCCAATAATCCGATCGAGTCATAGAGTCGGTACAACTCGCGGAGCAACCCGGGGCTGTCTGGGTGAGCGCGGATGGCTCGGTCGAGGACAGAAAAGGCCCGGTTCACCTGACCCGAGGTCCGCAAGCTTCTCGCCGAGGTGGCCTCGGGAGTGTCGTGCCAGAACCGTTGCAGCCGGTCCCGCTGCGCACCGAGCCAACCGCCGAGTCCGGTGGCGGTGGGTGGGTTCGTCTCCTGTGTCCTCAACCAGCGGTCGAGCCGAACGCCAGCCGCGTGGATCGAGTTGCGATCGGATGATGTGACGGGTGATATCTCCGGTTCGGGCGTTTCGGAGGTGTTGGCAGTCTCAGCGGTTGCGACTGAGAAGTTCGCCCAGGCCGGTTCCGCCCTCGGACCTTGCATCCCGGCCCGAGCTGGCAACTCCGGAACTTCTGGTGTCACGGGGGATAGCTCGATTCGGACGATGAGCGGCCCAATTTGCAATTCGTCGCCGTCCTCAAGTTGAGCGAAGTCCTCCACCGCACGCCTGTTACGACCGACCGGTCCCTTCGCAAGAGGGTGAATGTACCACCCTCCTGCGTGCGTTGCGAGGAGAGCATGGATGCGGGAAAGCCGCGTGTCGGCAAACCGGACGTGGCAGACAGGAAGACGGCCGAACAGCAGGCCGTGATCGACCACCCGGCACTCCTCCACTCCATTTGCATCGCTCACATACACGCAACAACTGGGTGCAGCACGGGTGGTTGTGGGGGGAATGGGCAAGTTGCGCGGGCCGACAAATCGAAGTCGCTCCTCACCCACTGCCAGGAGGTCGTTGGGTCGGAAAGTCTGCTGTTGCCCGACCCGGAAGGGAGCTTTGTTAAGAACGACACTCGGATCATCAGACAGGGCATGAACCACCCAACCGGCTGGATACTGAACCACGAGGGCGGCAAGGAAGGGGCTGCCCTCTTGCGTGTGAATCGTGGCGTGGCCAGCGGTCCCGATGAGGGTGCGTTCTGGGTGGAGGGGATGCCGTTCCCCCGTTTGCAGGTTTTGAAGGTGGTAATCCATCCTCACGTCCAGCGGGAGAGTTTGTCACCGGCGGCCTGGGTGTGCCGATCCGGGACGTGGGGAGACTCTGTGGTATTATACCCTGCCCGCCAACGGAGTCACAAGGTCGGCGGCTCACCTCAACCGCCAGACCACGAGAGAAATGAGGGCTGCGAGGGTCAGGAGAACCAGGGGTCTTCGGAGGAGTGCAGCCAACCGCTCCAGTAGGGGGGCTTCCATCCCCCGTGTGGAGCGGAGGTGGCCGGGGATGAAGACACGTTCGAGGATGGCAAGGGCGGGATCGACGACCCAGTGGTAAATCCCTCCCCCCCCGGAGGGCTCCGGTTCCACGCTCATCGGCCTGGGAGTAGGAACCACACGAGTGCTCGGCTTCGGCGGACCCGCCCGCGGAGGAGTCGCCGCAATGACTGGGGGTGAAGGCGGATCCGTCTTCGGGCCAACCAGACGAAGGAACTCGTCGCGCAGGTCGACCGCCTGCCCTCGCTCGCTGGGGTCTTTGGCCATCATCCGACGGAACAACTGGTTCAACTCGTCAGGGACATTGGGGTTGTGGGCACTGAGATCCGGAATCGCGGCCCGGGTGTGAGCGGCCCGATAGCGGGCGGGATCCCGCTGCTCGAGCTTGTACGGCGACCGCCCGGTCAGCAGAAAAAACAGTGTCCCTCCAAGGGCATAAACATCCGACCCCTCCACCACCTTACCGGTCCATTGTTCGGGCGGAGCGTATTCGACTGTTCCGATAAATACCTTCCCAATACCGGGTTCGTCATCGGGACCTCTGCCAGCCATTCCAACGGCGCCGAAATCGAGGAGTTTGGCGGCGGTGTTATCCGGGGAAGTGTGGGGGCCTGGGAGGGTTCCGAGGGCCATCACGTTCTCGGGCTTCACATCGCGATGGATGAACCCATGTTGGTGGATCACTGCCAGCCCACCGAGGATATCGGCGGTCCACCGGGCAGCGAATGCCCAAGGCACGGGGCCGAGCCGCCAAACGAGCCGGTTGAGGTCGGTTCCGTGGACCAATTCCATCGCGATGAGGTATTCGTTGGTCGGCTCCCCGCCTGCGTCACGGACTCGCTCGTACAGGTAAAACTGGGCGACCGCCGAGTGGCGAATTTTGATCATCGTCCGGGCTTCCTGCTCGAAACGGTGGCGGCGGACCTCTGTATCCCGGATGATCGTCTTGACGGCGGCGAATCGGGGCGGGTTGAGCTGTCGGGCTCGGAACACTTCGCCCTGCCCGCCCTGGCCGAGTTTGTCGAGGAGGAGGAATTGATTGAGGGCAAGATCTCGACCAAGGAGATCGATCTCGCCCGCCTCGAACCGTTTCAGGATGCTGTCCCGCTGGTACTCGGTGAGACCGACCGGGGCCGGTTGGGCACTATCCCACCAGTGCGGCGGCAAGTCGGCTAGTGAGGTGAGAATCTGGGCGAGGTCGCCACCACCGGCACGGACGGCCTGGTGCCACTGACTTCGTGTGATCACCCGGCACCCAACCAGCACATCCGCGAGAGCCTGAAGCTGCGACATACGCGGGCTCGTTGATGCCCGATGGGGGGTCGGGTTGAAGGTAAATGACGCGGCGATGAACCGATAGATATTTTGGCACTCGGCGAGGGAAATCCAAGGTGAACGGCCCGATTCGCAGCAATTCCCCAGCCGAATCGGACCATCCCAACGGCCGCTTCCCCAACCACTGGCATGCCCGATCCGAATGGCGTATCCTGGAGATCTTGAGAGTTCATCAGTGCCGGCTTGGGCGATCTGGCACACTCGAATCCCGGGGTGGAGTCGTGAACCGCTTTGTCCTGGTTGCCGTTGTCGTCGCCTGGGTGGGGCTCGCCCGCATTCCAGGTGCCGACCCACCTACACCGGATGTTCCCTCGCTCATCCGCCAGTTGCGCGACAACGACTTCGACGCGCGGCTGGCCGCCGAGGAAGCTCTGATCAGGCTCGGCGCAGCCGCGGTAGCGCAGTTGCGGGATGCCTCCAAGAGCGACGACCCGGAAATCGCGTTTCGGGCCGAGCGCGCGCTGAAGGCCATCGAATTCGCCATCCCCCCCGGGACACCCCCCAACGTCGCCCAACTGTTGCGGCGGTATCGCAATGCCGAGCCGAACGAACAGCAGATGTTGAGGTTCGATGTGTTTCTCGCCGCCGCTCAGGCGGGGAAACCGGGTGTCCCCGTCATGCGAGTCCTGGGGGCGGGACAGATTGGCGATAAGACAGACACGGCCAATGACTTCATGATGGCAGTCCGTCGGGCGATCCCCCAACACCTCTTTGCCGGGCGGGAGGAGGAAGCCGAGGCCATTCTTGAAGCGTTGCTCGAATTCGGTCCCCTTCCGGATGTGGCCGCCGATTACGCGATCTTTCAATTCGACCGTGGTCGCGCAACGGACATTCTCAGCCGGTTCGAGCCCCTCCAGGAAGGCACGACCCGGCAGGCCGAGGTCGCTCGCTGGGTTGTGCTCCATCTCTACCGGGCGCGGGGTGAGACGGACAAGGCTCTCAAGGCGCTGGATGGGGTGAAAGAGGTGGCAGTCCGCAACCGGTTCCGCCAGGTACTGCTCGCGGATGCCGTACGCTGGGGCGAACTGGCCGATCAGATCACCGACAAGACTGGCAGCAAGGAACGTCTCACTCTTCTGCGTCTGTCGGGCCGCGATGCCGAACTCAACACCCAGATCGGATTGCTCCGAAGTCTCCCCCGGGAGCAGCCGAAGGAAGCTGAACCCACCCTCCGGGTGGTGGAAGCCCTTTTGATGGTGGGCCGCCCGGTCGATGCTGAACGGGTCGCCGAAACGGGCGGTCTTGGCCCGGCCATACGACTCCAGCTTGCTGCGATGCAATTCCGGCTGACGGATGCCCTGGCACTTCCTGGCGGCAAGGACGGTGTCGCGGCCCTCAAGGCCCAGAAATTCGAGGACTGGCAGGCGTGGCAGAGCGAGCGAGCGAAACTGCTGGCCCGCCTTGGTCGATCGGAGGAAGCCGCGAATGTGATCGAGGAGGTTGCGGCGGCCCCTGCCCCAGTCCCACGACCCGCAGGTGTACCTGGCTTGCCTGCGAAGCCACTGCAACCCGGAATGGCCGTTCAGGATCCGCCCGAGATCAAGGCTGTTCGCGACCTTATTGCAGCCGGCCTCACGGACCGGGCGTTCGAGTACGCGGGGACACTGATCGACAAACCACCCCGCGCGGGTGGCGCGAACTGGTATCAACTTCTGACTGCCCTTTACGGACTCGATGTCGCGAAAGCCCATGCGTGGTGGTACGCCTTGCGAACCTCAGACCAACAGAGCCGCTCCCTTTCTGAGACGCTTACGCTCGTTCGACGTTTGCTCGCCGGGACCGCCACGAAGGAGGAATACGCCGCCGGCCGCGAGGCGATGAAGACGACGAATGAGATGGGCGTGCCCCTCGGCACCGGTCGCCGACTGGCGATCATCGAGGCTGCGATCATCGCCGGTCAGCCGGACGAAGCTGAGAGACCGCTCCAGGAAGAAGCCGAGGCCACTGTTCCCAGCCGACCAAACGTCCCACGAGCGGTGAAGCCCTGGCTCGACTGGGGAAAGTACCTGACCGCGCGAGGTCGGCACAAGGAGGCGGCCGATGTGTTCTTTCGCGGTTGGGAACGACATCCCGACGCGGCCAGTCTGCTCTATCATTCGGGTCGGGCACTGCTCCAGGCCGGGGACGCGGTCGAGGGGAAAAGGAGGCTGGATGTCGCTTTTCGGATTCCGCTTGGGAGCGAGCCGTTGTGGTACGAGTTCACTGGCGAGTTGATCGATGGGGGTGGGCGACTCGAGGACCGAAAGCGAGCTGCCGATACGATCGGTCGGCTGTTCTGGGGGCAGATGGCCAACCGGGGGCTCACACCCTATCGGCGGGCGCTGGCGTATCGGTGGGCTCGGGCCTACCCGGAAGCCGCCCGCGCTCACGATGTCGCCATGTATGCCTATTCCACCGAACCCAATGTCCGATTCGTTCTGCTCTCCCAGTTTCTCCGGTCACCCGCCTGGTCGGACGCTTACCGGGCGATAGCTCTCGCGGAGGCGGGCAAGCCGAAGGAAGCGATCATTGCGGCCCGGGCGTATCTGCGGGTCTCCCCCGGGGAAGTCACATTTGTGACCGAGCTTGTCCCAGCGCTCGACAAGATCGGTGCGAAGGCCGAGGCCGATGAGGTCTTCCGCACCACCTGGGACGCGATGCGGGCAGTCCTTAAGGATTACCCCGACTCGGCCTTCTACCACAACCAGGCCGCGTGGCTGGCAGCGAGTGCCCGACGCGAACTCGACACCGCCCTCGAAGATGCCAAACGAGCGACCGCCCTGTCTCCGAGCAACACCAGCTACCAGGACACTCTGGCCGAGGTGCATTTCCGCCGGGGAGACCGGGCCGCGGCGGTGGCGATCATGAAAACGCTCGTCGAGCGAACCATCGGCCGCCGACCGTACTTCCAGCATCAGCTCGAACGCTTCCAAACGGGGGATGTCGCCTCCCCCCCACCGGATGAGCTTTGATTGAGGAACCAGGCAGACAAGCAATATTCACCACAGAGACACAGAGGACACAGAGAAAGAACAAAACCGAGATAAACCATAGAGATATTAACATCTCATTCTCTGTGTTTGGTTTTCTCTCTGTGACTTTCTCCCTCGTTCCCACGCTCTGCGTGGGAATGCCGTCTTCGACGCTCCGCGTCGTGGCCTGAACGCAACGGACGCGTTGACGGAGGTCCGACCGACGTTGTCTCTGGCGTGTTACCCCACACCCGCAGAGCGGGAAAAGAACGGTTCCCACGCGGAGCGTGGGAACCAGAGGTGATACGTCGCGTCCACCGAGAAATGTCAAAAATCTGTGAACTATTATCCCTAGTTCCCAAGCTCTGCGTGGGAATGCCGTCTTCGACGCTCCGCGTCGTGGCCTGAACGCAACGGACGCGTTGGCGGAGGTCCGACCGACGTTGTCTCCGACGTGTTGCCCCACACCCGCAGAGCGGGGAAAGAACGGTTCCCACGCGGAGCGTGGGAACCAGGGGTGAAAATATTAACATCTCATTCTCTGTGTTTGGTTTTCTCTCTGTGCTCTCTGTGACTCTGTGGTGAATCCTCTTCTCCTTCTACTGTCTCATCGCCTGGCTCCGCCTGGCGGGAAGAACGGATCACGCACTTTCCACATCGCCTCCATGTCGAGCTTCTCGCCGTTGAAGACGATCTGTCGGCTCGTCTTGTCCTTCCGGTTCTTGAGGTAGCGCGTCACGTTCATCCAGCGGATCGTCCCATCGCTGCTCATCCCGTCCGTCTGGCGGATGACCAGATACACATCCACCGGCTGGCTGATCCAGTACGTGAGGTGGCGATCATTCTTCACGTCGAAGATTTCCTTGCCGTCGCTTTGGCGCGTTCGCAGATAGGAGTTCCCGCTCTTGAGCTGGATGTAGATCTTCTTCCCGCTGGGCTTGCCGTCGTTGTCCTTGAACTCCACCTCGCCATCAATTCCGAGGTCGGACATCATCACCGGGCGGAAGATCTGGTTCGCTTCGCCCGCGATGGCCATCATGTGGCCGATGAGAATCTGCTCCAGCGCCTGGGCGTCGAGTTCCCGCGTGGCCGTTGCATCCATTGCCAGAATCTTGCGGGCGACGGGATCGGTTTTGGCGTGCTCTTCGATGAAGTCAATGAATGGCACCTTCTCGTCGCACTCCTGGCAGGTGATGAAATCCTTCTTCGCTTCGATCCGCCGGCGCACCGCGTCGAAATCTTTCACCGGAATCGCGCACTGCGGGCACAGGTAGCGGCGGTCGCGTTTCACATCCGTGGCATACCTCTCCAGGTGGCGGTGGGCATACTCGATGAAGATAACTCTCAACTCGTCGGGCAACTTCGCGTCGAAGTAGAGGCTGATCGTTGCGACACCGTCGGCCGCCTTCGCGATCTTCAATCCGAGCGTTTGCTTTTTGGCCGACTCGAATTCCGCCGCGTTGCGCCACAATTCCCGGTGCTTGAACTCCTGGCTGTACCATAGTCGCACCACCAGCGTGGTCCAGACGGTCTGCCACTCGCCGCTGAAGGTGTAGGAGACGAAGATGTCCGGCTCGTGCGGAAGATCCTTCTCGCGGCGATATTGCGAAGGAAAGACGAGGTGCCGCCCCTGCGGCGTATCCTCGGCGATGCAGAGCGAGTGATCGAGGAAGGTCTGCACCAGCGCTCGCAGGAGCAGTTCCTCATCCGGGCGATGCTTCAGCCGTTCGACGCCGGTGAAGTCGAAGTCCGGCTTGTAAATCTCCACCTCCAGCACGCAGCCAATCTCATCCGAATGCGACCGGGCCGCGCGGATGACCGCCCCGGCGTAGCCATTGATGAGGTCGGGGCGCAAGAGCACCAGATCGCCAAACTTCAGCGGGCGGACCAGGCCGTGATTGGCCAGCAGCGTCACCGCCGTGCGCATGTCGGATTCGCCGAATTCTTCGCCCGGCAGCGCCTGCTCCAGCCGCTGCGCCAGTTCGGAGAAACGCAAGAGCCGGATATCCGACTCGTCGCGCATCGCCATCACGGCCTTCTTGAGTTCCGCCAGCAAGCGCGGCGTGCTCGTCCACGGCAGCTTGTCCCAAGGAATGTGGGTGGCGATGAGTTGCTTCAGTTTGGAGGGCTGGCCGCCGTTCTCCTGGTCCGAACAATTCTCGCCCGTCTTGGCGCTGGTGGGAAGCCAGTCGGCAAAGCCGTGTTCCTCGCGAAACCGATTGATCTTCGCCTTGCCCAGCTTCATCCTACCGACATCGACCTGCGAGAAGATCAGCAGGCGGATCGCTTCCCGTTTCGCCTCGTGGTTGTTCGCGGCCGTTTTGAGGGCTTTGAGCCAGTCGCCGGCTTCGATAAAGGGATCTTCCTTCTGCGGATTGATGAGCAAGAGCGCCAGTGCGGTTTGATCCAGAAAGAGCTGATGAATCAGGCGGTAATCCTCCTGCCCGGCCAGATCCCACAGCAGCGCTTCGCGCTCCAGCGTGGTGTCGGGGGGAAGCGGCAACTCCATCCGCCAGACGTTCATGCCATGCGTGCGGTCTTTGATGACATACTTGTCTTCGATCAAACGATGCGCCAGCGAGGTCTTGCCCACCGTTCCCTCCCCGAGCAATACGACCTTGGCATTCACGTACCGGCGAGTCGCCTCGGCTGGTGGTGTGGGGCGGGCGCCGGTGAGGCTATAGACACAGATTGGGCCGTTGTAGGTGCCGACCACGAGCCGTGAACCGCCGGGACTGAAGGCGACGGATGTCGGCATCGATCTGTCCTCGGTTGTGATCACCTGCAAGCACGCTCCCGATTTCCAATCCCAGAGCCGGACCGTCCGGTCTGTGAACCCCGTGGAAGCGATCAAGGTGCCGTTGGGGGAGATGGCGACTGAATGCACGATTGCCTGATGGCCCTCAAGCGTTCCCACACACGCCCCCGCTTCCAAATCCCAGACTTTGACAGTCTTGTCGTCCGAACTCGAAACTGCAAAGCAGCCATCCGGCGTAATCTGGACGGATTTCACGTTGCTCAAATGGCCGTTCAGAGTCGCCAAGCATTCGCCCGATTCGAGGCTCCAGAGTCGAATTTGACCTGATGAGCCATGACCCGACAACGCTTGGTTCCCTGACGGGCTGACAGCAACGCTGAAGACGGTGTCGGCTTTGTTCATCTTGTCCTGGATTGTCTTAATACATGAACGAGAGACAATATCCCACAGTCTGAGTGTTTTATCGCTGGTTCCGCTGGAGAGTGTGCGAGCGTTGTCTTGCAATGCGACCATCGACCAAACCTGGCCTGTGTGACCAATCAATTTAGCCAATTCCCGGCCCGAGTTTGTGTCCCAAACGCGAACTGACATGTCCATCGATCCTGAGAGAATCAACTTCCCATCCGGCGTGATCGCGACGGACCTCACCTGATCCGTATGCCCTTCTAGCGTCACCCGGCATTTACCGGTCTTTAGATCCCAGATCTTGACCGTCTTGTCCTCCGAGCCAGACGCAGCCCATGTGCTATCTGGGCTGACGGCCACGCTGTTGACCTTCTGGTTGTGCCCCGTGAGCGTGCGTTCCTGCACGGCCAGCGGCTTGGCCTTCTGCGACGGTTTGGCCGGTTTGGGCTTTTTCGTTGGCGGCTTCTTTTGAACCTCAGGCGACGGATTAGGCGGCACGGATTCTGGTTCGGGCCGGCATGTGGCCAGCACTTCCGCAAACGCCGCCTCGGATTCCACGCGGAAGTCCACGTACTTGTAGCGCCGAAGCGTATCCGGGAGTTCACAGTCGCCCAGCAGGAGCGGGATGAACCGGCGGCCCTTGTTGGTCGGATCACGGAACAGCACCGTGCTCCGCTCCAGTGCCACCCATTCCGAGTCCAGCGCGGCTTGCGAGAGACACAACACCTGCACCCGCGATGCTTCCAGCCCGCGCTCGATGGCGAGGTAGATGTCGTCACCCGGCTTGATGATCCACTCATCCAACCACACCCGCACCCCCGCCGCCTTCAGGCGCTCCGCCAGTTTCCGCACGCGCGGCTTGTCCTTCGAGTTGTGGCTGAGGAAAACGTCGTATGCGAATTCGTTGGGCATGGGAGATTGTCCCGGGTGAGGAGTCGATCTTTTTTGTAGGCGAATACCTCACGAAATGCCACCCAGGGCGTTACCCATACCACCCAGGGCGTTGCCCATGCCACCCAGGGCGTTGCCCATTGCATCCCAGGGCGTTGCCCATTGCATCCCAGGGCGTTGGCTCCCGAACCCAGGGCGTTGCCCTGGGCTGAGAGATCTCAGCCTTTCAGGCTGAAATCCCAGGTAGTTTGTTTTCACCCTGAAAGGGTGAGAGTATTCAGCCCAGGGCAACGCCCTGGGTGGCATGGGAAACGCTGGGTGGCATGGGCAACGCCCTGGGTTCCGGGGCCAACGCTCTGCTTCGGGGGCCAACGCCCTGGGTTCCGGGGCCAACACCTTGCGTCGGGGCCTCACCCGGGCTCGGCCGGGACCGCGACGAATCCCTCCCCCGCCCGGACGATGATCGGTTCGGGAAGATCGACCCAGCCGTCTTGACCGGCCACGCCCCGCACGATGAGCGTCCGCCGTGTACCCGTCTCCGGATCGAGCCAGTACACATCCACCAACCGACCGGGGGAAACACCTTCGAGATGGAACCGTGGGATCAGGCGGTCGTCAGCGAACCGGAAAGTGTATTGCGAATCCTGGTAAAGTGGAAACATATCATCCCCTCAGCGTCAGAGACGACAGAGTGGCCGCGTTGCTGATACAGGAACCCGCAGAGGCTATCTCATCCGAAGAGCAAGCATCAATCTAACGGGAGNNGCGACAGCCTCAACGGCTTCCTGTAGGAGAGATCATTTCGCGTGTGCCAGCCCACACCCGTGTTCTGCATCGGAGGCACGACCAAGCTCTCCAAGTTTCCTACAACCCTCGTACAAACTGACTGTCGTATGAACGAGAGGGCTGGTGTCTACTCCTCGTCGCGGTCGGTGGAATCCCAGGCGGCTTTCACCGGTTCGTTTCGTGAGGAGTTGCCATCACTTCGCCTCAATTGGTTCGGCCTGTCTCTCCTACCCCATCCGCTTCTTCAGTTCCGCGTCGACCGCGTCCAGGTAGCCGTCGGTGGTGAGGAACGGCGCGGCGTCGCTGATGAGGATTGCGAGATCCTTCGTCATCTTCCCGGCCTCGACCAGATCGACGCACACCTTCTCCACCGTTGTCGCGAATTCGACCACATCGGGCGTGTTGTCCATCTTCCCCCGGTAGATGAGTCCGCGGGTCCAGGCGAAGATCGAGGCGATCGGGTTCGTCGATGTCGGCTTCCCCTGCTGGTGCAGGCGGTAGTGGCGGGTCACGGTTCCGTGGGCGGCCTCCGCCTCGACGGTCTTCCCGTCCGGGCTCATCAGCACGGACGTCATCAACCCGAGCGACCCGTACCCCTGGGCGACGGTATCGGATTGCACGTCCCCATCGTAGTTCTTGCATGCCCACAGGTAGCCGCCGGACCACTTCAGGTTGGCCGCCACCATGTCATCAATCAGGCGGTGCTCGTAGGTCAGCTTCTTGGCATCGAACTGGGGCTTGAACTCGGTGTCGAAGATCTCCTGAAAGAGATTTTTGAACCGCCCATCGTAGACCTTCAGGATGGTGTTCTTGGTCGAGAGGTAGACGGAATAATCGCGGCCGAGCCCGTAGTTGAAGCAGGCGCGGGCGAAGCCGCGGATCGAATCGTCGAGGTTGTACATTGCCATCGTCACCCCAGGCCCGGGGGCCTTGAACACCTCCTTCTCAATCGCGGGGCCGCCGTCGGCTGGGGTGTAGATGAGCTTCACCGTCCCCGCGCCCGGGAAGAGGATCTCGCTCGCCTTGTACTGGTCCCCGAACCCGTGCCGGGCGACGACCACCGGCTTGTCCCAGTGCTTGACCAGCCGCGGCACATTCGAGCAGACGATCGGCTCGCGAAAGATCGTCCCGTTGAGGATGTTCCGGATCGTCCCGTTGGGGGACGGGTACATCCGCTTGAGCCCGAACTCCTTCACCCGGGCCTCGTCCGGGGTAATCGTGGCGCATTTCACCGCAACCCCGTATTTCTTCGTGGCCTCGGCGGATTCAAAGGTCACCTTGTCGTCGGTCGCGTCGCGGTACTCGATCCCCAGGTCGAAATACTTGAGGTCGATATCGAGGTAGGGCAGGATCAACGTCTCGCGAATCTTCTGCCAGATAATGCGGGTCATTTCGTCGCCGTCCATCTCGACGACGGGGTTCTTCACAGGGATCTTGGGCATGGCAACTCCGGAGGGGAGGTCTCGAACGCGGCTAAACGGTTAAGGTACTTCCGAGGGGAATCCCGGACAGGAGGGGCGCGCGACGGGGAAGTTCCCAAGCCTGAGCCGGTGGTCGAGCGCAGCGATACCACTGTAAGCGGAGACGGGGACGATAACATACATACGATTGGCAGAACGACCCCGGAGGGGTCGCAGCGATTAGCCGGTGGTCGAGCGCAGCTCGACCACCGGGGGCGGGGCGGTGACGTCGACAATGACGTGAATACGATGGCCCGACCGACCCCACCGGAGGCGGTCACCGTCCCAGTTCGACGAACTGTGTGATCCCGCGGGTCGGCAACTCGGGCTTTTCCAGAACCGTGTCGACGAGGTAGTAGAGCAGTTCCCGGAAGGCTGTGGGTTCGACATCGTCGGCGAGGGCTTCGGCCTTGGCCCGGAACTTGTCGACGAGCTTGTCGGCCTTCTCGAAGACGCGAGCAGCGAAGTAAATCTCCTTCACCCGGCGGATCACCGCGTCCGTGTCGGCACCGGCCGACCGGGACTTCCGGATGAGGTAGAGCAACTCCTCCCGCTGGGCTGGCGACGACCCCTCCAGGGCCAGCGCCAGCAGCAGTGTCGGACGCGCTGCCAGCACATCCTGACCCGCCATGAGTTTGTTGTCGTCGTCCCCGGTCCAGTCGAGGATGTCGTTGAGGATCTGGAACGCCACCCCCACATTTCGGCTGAAGTCGGCCACCATCTTCTCGTACTTATCAAGCGGCCCGGCCAGCCGGACCCCGGTGGCCAGCGCGGCCTCGAACGCCGGGGCCGTCTTGAGGGCGTAAATCTTCAGCGCATCGAGTGTGGTGAGGGCCTGGTCGGCTGCGTCCCGCCACAGGAGTTCCGCCCCTTGCCCCTCGGACAGTTTCAGGTGAGCGTCGGCCAGTCGGTCCAGGATATCGGCCGCCACCTCAGCCCCGAGTTCCTTCCGGTCGCGGCTCACCAGCCGGTAGCCGAGCCCGATCAGGTAGTCGCCAATGTTGATCGCGGCCCCCACCCCGATACTCCGGTGGAGCGTCTCCTGACCGTAGCGGTAAGCGTCGTCGTCCTCGATATCGTCGTGGACCAGGCTCGCCTTGTGGAACGTCTCGATTGCCAGCGCCGACCGCTTGACCGTGTCGGGGAGAGTCCAGCCCGTCTCGCCAAGAGTGGCCGCGCCGCCAGTCAGTGCATCGTAAGCGGCGAGGGTGATAAATGGCCGCGACCGCTTCCCGCCGCGGGCCAGGAAGTCGTAGGCGATGGTTTCGTGTCGGCGGAGTGGATCGGTTTCCGGAGACGCCACTCGACTCCGCGGAGCGAGCCGGGAGAGTTCCGGCTCGTCGAAGATCGTGTTCGCTGCCCGCATCAGGTGCATGTAGGTCTTGGTCTTGGTCTCGGTCGGCGGGGTGTGTAGGGAGATCGATTCGAACACCCAGTCGTTGTCGACCGAGGTGTTCTTGCAGTTGCTGGACAGCAGCGGCGTGGCGATGCACGGGATGCCGGCCAGGAGAACCTTGTCGAATGCCTTTTCCAGCACGTTCAGGCAAGCGACTCCGACGATGGCATCGATGTGCCCGGAAACGATGATTTTGAGGACGATCGGTGTGCCTTCGCTGACGAGTACCTTGTAGCCGAGTTGCTCGGCCTTGGTGCGGAAGTCGCCGACCTCGCAGGCTCCGCATTTCTTGCAATCGAGCCCGAATTCGTCGTAGTCGGCCGGGCACCCCTCGGCATTCTTGAGGCAGTGCGGCAAAAGCATGAGCCGGCGGTGGAACGGGATGGCTGCCACCTGATCCCGCCAGAACTCGTTAGTCATCATCACCATCGTGAAGCCAAGGTACTGCGGCCCGAGTCCGAGCCCCCGCAGCAGCGATTCGGCTGTCTCGCGGGTCGAGTCCTTGGTCAACGGCTTCGACTTGTCGAGCGTCTTGCAGAGCGTCTGGACGGCTCCACGGATCGCGTCCCGCATGGCGCGCGTTTCGGGGACCGCCTTGAAGGCCGCGGTGTTCGGCTTCTTGGGCGGGGTGACTTCGGGGGGGGTGTTATGCTGCGTGTCGACGGCAGGCGTCACGTTGGGTGTCCTTGGCGTGGCGGCGGGTCAGATCGCAACTTGCCGGGGGGCGGGGGAATGATACGGAAACAGAGAGCCGGCAGGCAGTCGGGAGAGATCCCACCAGTTTGCCAGAACTCCGTGCGAGTGCAACGAAAATCGCCCCTGGCATCCGGACCCGCAGCGTGGTTTGCCCCACGAACCGCTGGTCCTGTCCCACATACCCCGCCCCTTCAGGAGTCTTACAACCATGCGGCATGCCCTCTCCACTCTCATCCTCTTCTCAGCATCGACACTCGCCCTGATGTCCACCGCTCCCACGAGTTTCGCGGCGGACGAGCCCAAATCCGCCACCCAGGTTGATCCGTATGACCAGTCGAAGGTGCCGCTGGAAGTCGAGCCACCGGCGGACTTCAAGGGCAAGCGGATCTTGCTGATCGCAGGTCGACCAAGCCACGGCCCCGGGGATCACGAGTTCTTCGCCGGGTGTGCCATCCTGCAAAATCTGCTCAAACAGACCCCGGGTGTGTGGCCAATCATGGCCCGGGACGGCTGGCCGAAGAACGAGAAGCTCTTCGACACCGCCGACACGGTGGTTTTCTACATGGATGGCCGTGGAGGACACCCCGCGGTCCAGGGCGACCGGCTGGACCGACTCCAGAAGCTGATGGACAAGGGCGTCGGCTGGGTGAACCTGCACTACGCGGTCGACTATGAGCCACGTCACGGCGAGCGAGTCGTGAGCTGGATGGGGGGGTATTACGACCCCCGAACCTCGATCAACCCCCACTGGGACGCGGACATCCGCAGCCTGCCAAACCACCCGATTTCGCACGGTGTGAAGCCGTTCACGATCCGTGATGAGTGGTATTACAACATGCACTGGATCGGAGACGTGACCGATGTGAAGGATGCGAAAAACGTGACGCCCATCCTCCAGGCTGTCCCGCCAGACAACACCCGTGGCACGCCTGACGCGAAGAAGTACCCCGGCCGCCTGGAAACAATGGCCTGGGCCTACGAGCGGAAGGACGGAGGCCGCGGCTTCGGCTTCACGGGCGGACACTTCCACCGAAACTGGGCCGACGAGAACTTCCGCCGCGTGGTGGTGAACGCGATCCTCTGGACCGCCAAGGCCGAAGTGCCAGAAGGCGGAGCAAAAGTCGACTTCGACCCGGCCGACCTGAACATTAACCTCGACCGCAAGGGGAAAGGCGAGTTCAAGCCGATCCTGCCACCGGGGAAGAAATAACGGGTGGGCCATCGCCCCTTGCCGGGTGGTTCGGGGCACGCTCCCACCTTGTCGATGTGGGAGGTGGCTCAACCAAATCCCCTGCGGTCTCGTCTTATTCATGAACCTGCCAGGGTGTCACATCCACAAAGGTGCGAGGCTCCTGCCTGGCAAGTCGGCTCTCTGCCCCGACAGGAATTTGCCCTCCCGTGCGTCCAAAGCTCTCTCCTGAACTGGAACGAGCCCAGCAGATTCCTGGATCAGAGCCAGCGAATCGACCTGGTTACTGTCCCACTTGTTTGGCGTATGTTTTTATCCGGAAAAGGTATTGTGTCAATTTATGATTTTGCTGGTGCCCCGCCCTTTCTGGTCGGTATACTGACACTTTTGCCAGCCGAGAATTGTGTATAATAAGTGTAGATTGCTGGAGTTTCGTATTGACGGTGGCTTGTGCGGGATCTACACTACCCAGGCTTGTCTGGCTTGGTCCGGCAGATTGCGGAAATCCGAAACCGACCGTGGCAAGTGCCACGAATCGCCAAACGCCCCTTGGAATCCGACTATGCCAACGAACTCTGTGACGCTAGCAGCCCTTGACATGGATGGTGTCCCCGAGGAACCCGACGAGCCAGTTTCGACATCCCAACAGCTTGAACGATTGCAGACTGCGACATCATCGCTTGAGACGAGCCCAACCTTTGAACACGCAAAAGCGGCGTGTATGGCGGCTCGATCGGGGTGGTGGATGCTCTGGGTGCAGTGGAATGTGGACCAGCCGCTGAAGGATCTGTTGGCAACGTACGCCGGGTTGATGAAACGGATACTCACGGCACTTGTCGAAGTCGGAGGGAGGCTCGACTCTGATCAAATGTACAAACTGAAATGCTACCAAGAGAGTTGTCGGGCTCGCTGGACCTTCGCCCGAAGTTTGGCAGAAGAGGGGATCGTCGCAGCCGAACGTGCGATGGATGAGTACCGCGAACGGATGAAACAACCAGAACTGACTCCTGCTCGTTGCTCTGCCTCCACCAATTAACTTGCCAGGCTGACCGCCTCATCCACCCTTCATGGGTGGATTCTCCTATTTTCCTCCCCGGCGAACTCGATACCGGGCTGTCCCGAGGTTCTTGATGTGGCTGGCGACTCTCCCCCGCCCCAGGGCGTCGTTGATGCGGTTTCGCAGTTCGCCCACGCGATGAAGAACCTCGCATTTGAACTCATGGGTGAATCTGGCCCATTCCAGGCAGCCGCACCTGGATTAACGATGATGGCCAGACGGTTGGCCACCACCGCGCACGAACAGCTCAAGGACGCGGTTGTCGATCCGATCGCGACAGAAATCGTAGATCGGCTGGTAACCCCGTTCAATGACCTGCTCCAATGTTTCGTTAAGACGGTAGTGAAGACTCTGGCCCAGGCGTGCGGTGCCGATACCGAATCGGAGGCGTCGGGGTCGATCGCGTTAGCCGCAGCCGCTACTGCAACACTTTTGCACGAGATACGAGATAAATTCGCAGAGTGGCTCCCTGCCCCGACAACCGACGGAGACCCACGGCGGAGTTCACAGAGGTTGGTGGTGCTGACGTTGGACCTAGCCAGATACACCGAAAAAGCCTCCGCGATGACCGAGATGGTCGACGAGAGGTCTGCCCCACGAGCACTTGCGCTCGTAACCGATTATATACTAACGCATGTCAGGCTAGCATGTGCGGTCGGAGGGTTGCCGCCGTCCCGCGACCCAGTCGTCCAGACGGCTGGTGACGGTGCAGTCCTAATCGTCGAAAACGCCGACACAGCTATCCGAATTGCGGTAGCGCTCCACCGAGAGGTCGAAAGCCGAAACCAGGCGGCGGGAACCAACTGCCGCGCTCGATACGATTACCGGATTGGTATCGGCATTGGGTATGTGTCGGTGGTCGGGCGTGTCGCCGCTCCGACTACGTTTCCACGATTGGATCTCGTCGGGGTGCCGTTCATCGAAGCCGCTCGCCTGCTCGCCAGCTGTCGAACTGGAGAAGTAGTAATTACTTTGGAAGTGTGGGAATCCCTCACAGATTCCGAGCTCCGAAATCAGTTCGGCCCAAAAGTGCCGATATCTGGGAAACGAGATGAACAATACAAGGCGAAGCGCTGGCAAGTCGTCCCACCGGCTCCCTGGGACACTCCTGATACACCTTCACCTCCCCCCCTGGATCCACCCGATACCGAATGATAAGGGTGCATGCCCCGAACCCTCGCTGTATCCGGGTGTCTAGCTATTGTTAGGCAACTCGGACTGTGGTGAAAGGGTCCAGCCGGCTATTTGTATACCTATCGCAGGCAAAGGCTCCAATCGAACCTATCTAGTCCGTCAAGGCACTTTGTTTGCTGCTCTACCGGATAACCTGCCTTGCCGACGTCTCCCGACCCGCACAGGTTCGCGGAGATGGGGTCGTTCCTTGTGGCCATCGGCCGTCCGTTGCAAACATTTATCGCTGGATCGTCGATAATCCGATAGTTCCACCGGTGAGCCCTGAGTGTACCTGTGACAACCCTTCCACCCAACCTCCGAAACACCATCACCGCCATCCGTGGTGAGTGGGCCGTGGTTTATCAAGCTGCGCTGGCCGGACAGGCTGTGTCGTCCCCCGCGATGCTCGCGTTCGCCGAACACCTCGCAGTTGCTTCCCAGGAACTGAGTTCCGTCTCGGGCTCCGAGTTGGAGGAAGGGTATCGCCTCACTTGGTATCAACTGCTCTGGACCATCCTCAAGAACCAAGGAGTCGAGGCCGTCACGCGGCTCATCGACGAGAGTTACGAGTTGCTCCAGCACGGTGAACGGTTCGATCGGATCGTTGTACGATATTCTACGTTGTTCGGCATAGAGCCAAAGCCGGACCATGTCATTGGCAAGTCCTCCGTCTGATTTGGATTGCGCCCTCCCTGGCACACTTTTGACCAGCCAAGTGATCAAGCACCCACCTGATCCCATGTCGACAAGATCCCATGTCGACAAGACTCGGTTTCAACTGATTTCTTGAGGGTTTCCAGGCATATCGACATAATTCAAAGGACATCGAGCTTTTTACTTCCCTCATCTGCCCGAAATTCAAGGTCACGATGGAGTTTACGAACTTCCAGAGTTTCTCACCAAGAGACAATCTCCGAACACCCAACTTGGCAAGCTTTTGCGGCGATGAATTCATCCTGGAAATCGAGCTGCAACTTTTGCGGCACTCTTACAGGCATGTTTATTGCGGTTCGTACGCGACAAGCTGAACGACATGGCATCGGGCCAAAAGCTCCGGGGGTGAGTGCTAGTCACCCCCGGAGGAACTAGTCGGGTCAGCCGACCCATCCAGGAGTGGCCGACGCCGCCAGCGCTCGGACACGGCCGCTCCGTCAGGAGATGCCGTTATGAGAGGACTGTCTGTCAGTCTTATCTTCCTGGGTCATATGGTTTTGTGCTACGCACATAACGGTGATCCCGTCGTCCTGACCGGCTACCTGCTGGTTCTCTGTGGGGATCTCGCCAGATGCAAGGCAGGATCAACCACAACCCTCAGCAAGGTGGAGAAGCCGTCGACTTAGCCGCGCTGGATTCCTGATTGTCGTGTCTGCTCACCGCCGAGTGCTTCTCTCGGCGGTTCCCGTTGCCTTCAATACCAACTGCAGCATCTCTGTTGCCAAACACGAGGTTTCGCATCGACCCTTGTCGTAAGTATTGAATTGAAAAAGATTTTCGTCCGGGAAACCGATTTCGTTTTGTCACCTTGTGTGAAATTATTTCCACATAACGTGATATTTTCGGGCGTCGTTTTGCCAGACACACAGCCAGGATGGCACCGAACTGACCTCGCTACGCAATGAGCCAAGATGAATACAGGCAGGATGGGTTTCAAATTGTTCACGTATACAATTAGCTAAAATAAACAAACAATAAAACTTTTATAGGTTTCGCTGTCTTCGCCACCGGCTGACGCCTGCCAAATCCGCTCCCTCCACGCCACACGACCCCTGCCACAATGACACCGGCAGGGGCTGTATCATTTCCAGTCGTCGCAGTAAAGCCTTACCAATTCGGCCTTTGCGCCAATCGATCCCCGCGGCACAAAGATTGCTTCCGACCGTCTCGCATTCCCTCTTGTTCCACCTAGGGGCGGATTGAAAGATGGCATCCAAGCAACTCTCTTACGCCGACGACGCCCGACAGAAGCTGCTCACCGGGGCCAGCAAGCTCGCCCGCGCCGTCCGCAGTACTCTCGGACCCCGCGGCCGTAATGCCGTCCTCGATAAAGGTTGGGGTAGCCCCACCGTCACCAAGGACGGTGTTACCGTCGCCGAGGAGATCGAGCTGCAAGATCCGTTCGAGAACATGGGCGCTCAGCTCGTCAAGGAGGCTGCCAGCAAGACCTCCGATACCGCCGGAGACGGCACCACCACTGCCACCGTCCTCGCCGAACACATCTTCCGCGAAGGGCTCAAAGGCGTGGCCGCCGGGCACGACCCGATGGGGCTCGTCCGCGGCATTCAGCAGGGGGTCGAGAAGGTCGTCGCCGAGTTGCACAAACTCGCCGAGGAGATCGATCCCACCGACTTCAAATCCATTACCGAAGTGGCCACGATTTCGGCCAATAACGACAAGGAGATCGGCAACGATCTCACCCAGGCAATGAAGGAAGTCGGGGCCACCAACGGTGTGATCACCGTCGAGGAAGGCAAGACCGCCGAGACGGAGGTGAAAACCGTCCAGGGTATGCAGTTCGATCGCGGCTACCTCTCCCCGCACTTCGTCAACAATCAGGAAAGCGTCACCTGCGAGTTCGAGAACCCGTACATCCTCATCTACGAAGAGAAGATCAGCACCGTCAAAACGCTGATCCCGATCCTGGAATGGGCCAGCAAGCAGAAAGAGCCGCTCCTGCTGATCGCCGAGGATTTCGAGGGCGAGGCCCTCGCCACCCTGGTGCTCAACAAGCTCAAGGGCGTCCTCCAGGTGTGCGCGGTCAAGGCCCCCGGCTACGGGGACCGGCGCAAAGCCATGCTCGAAGACATCGCTTACCTGACCGGCGGAAAGGCGATCTTCAAGGATCTGGGCATCCAGCTCGATGCTACCACCCCCGGGCCGAAGGGTGAGGCGGTTCCCACCGTCGTTGCCTCGCTCGGTCGGGCCAAGAAGGTCAAGATCGACTCCGAGAATACGACGATCACCGAAGGCAAGGGCGACAAGAAGGCGATCGACGGTCGGGCCGAAGCGATTCGCAAGGAGATCGACAAGACCGACAGCGAGTACGACCGCGAGAAACTCCAGGAGCGGCTCGCCAAACTCGCCGGCGGCGTGGCGGTCATCAAAGTCGGTGGGGCCACCGAGACCGCAATGAAAGAGCGGAAGGCTCTGTACGAGGACGCACTGGCCGCGACCAAGGCCGCCATTGCCGAGGGGATCGTTCCCGGTGGTGGGGTCGCGCTGCTCAGCGCCCGGAAGGTGCTTGAGAAGCCGATGAAGGCCGACGGCGACGAGGCCGCGGGAATGGCCGTGCTGTACAACGCCCTGGCCATGCCCTGCCGACTGATCGCCGAGAACGCTGGCCAGGACGGGACCGTGGTGGTCGCCAAGATCGTCAAGGCGAAAGACAAAAACTACGGCTACAACGCGGATAAAGACGAGTACGAAAACCTTCGCGAAGCCGGGGTGATCGACCCGGTCAAGGTCACCCGCAGCGCCCTCCAGAACGGGGCCAGCGTCGCCAGCCTCCTGCTCACCACCGAGGCCATGATCGCCGATATCCCCGAGCCGAAGAAGCCCGGTGGCGATCACCACGACCACGACCACGGCGGTGGCATGGGCGGAATGGGAGGNNGTATGGGTGGCATGGGCGGAATGATGTAATCCGGTCGTTGTCAGTTGTCAGCCAGACGAATTCGTTGATAACTATCGTCTGCGGCATCCTAACTGGCTGATAACTGATAACTAAAACACACACACACAACCAATACCACTAGGGAGCACGAATCATGGCCAAGAAAGCAGCAGCCGAAGCCGGTCATCCGTCCCTGCGTCCGCTCGACGATCGGGTCGTGGTCGAACCGCTTGAGGCCGAGGAGAAGACGGCTGGCGGGATCCTCCTGCCGGACACTGCCAAGCAGAAGCCCCAGCAAGGGAAGGTGATCGCCGTCGGCCCAGGGAAGCTGAGCGAGAAGGGCGATCGGACGGTCGTCGGGGTGAAGATCGGCGACACCGTGCTGTTCGGCAAGTACAGCGGCTCGGATGTCGAAGTGAGCGGCAAAGAACTGAAAATCCTCCGCGAGAGCGACCTCCTCGCGAAACTGGCCAAGTAACTCAACCCCCTTTTCACCGTAGAGGGCGCAGAGATCGCGGAGATTGAGAACCCGGACCGGACCAATCTCAGCGTTTTCTCTTCGCGCCCTCTGCGTTCTCTGCGGTGAATCAATCCGGAGATTATAACGATGGCGAAGCAACTGCTCTACACCGACGACGCTCGCAAGAAACTCCTGGCCGGGGCCGAGAAACTCGCCCACGCGGTCGGCATCACGCTCGGGCCGACCGGCCGCAATGTCATCATCGACAAGTCATTCGGCGGGCCGACCGTGACCAAGGACGGCGTCACCGTGTCCAAGGAAATCGACCTGCCGGACCCATTTGAAAACATGGGCGCGAAGCTCGTCAACGCGGTCGCCCAGAAGACGAGCGATACCGCCGGGGACGGCACCACCACCGCCACCGTTCTCGCTCTGGCGATCTACCAGGAAGGGCTCCGGCACACGTCTTTCGGCGGCAATCCGATGGGCGTCAAGCGGGGGATCGACAAGGCCGTCGCGAAGGCCGTCGAGTACCTCGAAGGGAACCTGACCAAGCGGCTCACCAAGAAGGAAGAGATGCAGCAGGTGGCCGCGATCTCGGCCAATAACGACCCCAAGATCGGCGACCTCATGGCGAATGCCTTCGAGAAGGTCGGCAAGGACGGGGTTATCACCGTCGAGGAGGGAAAGACCTCCGACACGATCCTCGAGTTCGTCGAGGGGATGCAGTTCGATAAGGGGTATATCTCCCCGTACTTCGCCGCCAGTAGCCCGGAGTTGCGCTGGGAGCCGGAGAATGTTCTCGTCCTGCTGTACGAGAAGAAGCTGTCGAACGTCCGTGAGTTCCTGCCGCTATTGGAGAAGGTGGCCCAGGCTCGTCGCCCGTTGCTGATCGTTGCCGAAGATGTGGAGAGCGAAGCCCTTGCGATGCTGGTGGTGAACACCCTCAAGGGGCTGATCCAGGTGTGTGCGGTCAAGGCCCCCGGGTTCGGCGACCGACGTAAGGCGATGATGGAAGATATCGCTGTGCTCACCGGCGGAACATTCATCAGCGAGGATCGCGGGATCAAGCTGGAAAACGTCACCCTCGAAATGCTAGGGTCTGCAGATCGCGTCTCGGTCGAGAAGGAAAACTGCACGATCATCAACGAGAAGAAAGACAAAAAGCGGGACGAGGCGATCAAGGCCCGGGTCCAGACGATCCGCACCCAGATGGACCAGACCGAGAGCGAGTACGACAAGGAGAAGTTCAGCGAGCGGCTGGCCAAGCTGGTCGGCGGGGTCGCGATCATCAAGGTCGGTGCCGCCACCGAAGCGGAGATGAAGCAGACCAAGGGGCGCGTCGAAGACGCACTGCACGCCACCCGGGCGGCGGTTGCCGAGGGGATTGTCCCCGGCGGTGGGACCGCCCTGCTGCGGTGCATCCCCGTGATCGAGGAGTTGGCCGAAACGCTCAAAGGTGACGAGCGGATCGGTGCGGAGATCGTCATCCGGGCACTGGCCAAGCCGACCCGGACGATCGCCGAGAACTGCGGCAAGGACGGGGCGGTCATCGCCGACGAGGTGTCGACTCGGGGCGAAAAGAATCCGAACACCGGGTATAATGCGAACACCGACGAGTATGTCGATATGCTCAAGGCGGGGATCATCGACCCGTTGCGGGTGACCCGGAGTGCCCTCCAGAACGCTGCCAGCATCGCCGGGTTGATGCTCACCACCGAGGTCATGATCACCAAGATCGATGAGGACGACAAGAAATCGAAGGTGTCCGGCTCGGTTGCGTGACGGTGGTAGCGATCAGCTATCAGCTATCAGCCGTCGACCCCAGCCTGGGTTCCGTAAATGGTACCCGACTGGGGTCTTTTCCGCCTGATAGCTGATCACTGACGGCGAGAGCCTCTTTCATGGCCAAACGGGATTATTACGAGGTTCTCGGGGTCGTTCGGACTGCCACTGAGGTGGAGGTCACCAAGGCTTATCGCAAGCTGGCCATGCAGCACCACCCTGACCGGAACGTCGGGGATGCGCAGGCCGAGGTTCGGTTCAAGGAAGTAACCGAGGCCTACGAGGTTCTCCGCGATCCGAGTAAGCGTGAGATTTACGACCGTCACGGGCACGCTGGCCTCGCCAGTGCCGGAGGTGGTGGGGGTGACCCCCGCAGCCCATTCCACGACCTCTTCGATGACCTCCTCGGGAGCTTCTTCGGCGGAGGCGTCGGTGGCGGGGGCGGGCGACGATCTCGGGGCGGCCCGCGACCAGGTCGTGACATCCAGGTGGTGCTCGATATCGATCTGGTCGAAGCTGCCACCGGAGTGAAGAAGACTCAAACCATTCCCCGCGACGAAATTTGCCGGGACTGCGCGGGGTCTGGGGCACGATCTGGAACCAAACCTAGCGTCTGTCGGCGATGTGGTGGGCAGGGTGCGGTGATCCTGAACCAGGGGTTCATTTCCGTCCAGCAGACGTGTCGGGCATGCGATGGCCGCGGGCAAGTCGTCACCGACCCCTGTGGCGGTTGTCGGGGGAACGGCCGGGTCGAGGCTCGTCGGACACTCGAAATTGATATCCCGGCTGGCGTCGATACCGGCAACCGGATGAAATTCACCGGCGAAGGCGATGCAGGTGACCCCGGAGCCCCGCGCGGCGATCTGGACATCGTCATCCGGGTGCGAGAACACAGGTTCTTCCACCGCGATGGGCATAACCTCGTCTGTCAGTGGCCAATCTCGTTTGCCCAGGCTGCCCTTGGAGGGCCGCTTGAGATCACCACCCTGACCAACCAGAAAGTGACCCACGACCTGCCTCCGGGAATCCAGACTCACGAAGTCATCCGGATTGCCGGGCATGGGATGCCCAATTTCCGTGGCGGTCGCAAAGGCGACCTCCTCGTCCAGGTCGTGGTCGAGACCCCGACGAACCTGACGCCCGAACAAGAGCAACTGTTCCGCCGCCTGGCCGAGATTGGCAAAACCCAGGTCTCCGGCCCGAGAAAAGGCTTCCTCGGCAAATTGAAGGATCTTTTCGCCGGAGATGGCCTTCCAACAGATGAGAAGAAGTAACGCGGGCGAGGGGGGACCGACCCCGCTTGCCGAAACACCGGGATGACCGATGGCCGATACTCCGAACACTGACACGACCCCGAACCCGGAACTCGAGGCCCTTCGGGCCAAAGTCGATGCCACCGAGCAGGAGTTGGGCAACTACAAACTCCGACTGGCCGACTACGAGAACGCCCGAAAGCGCCTCCTGCGGGACAGCGAAGCCCAGAAGAAATACGCTGCGGAATCCCTCATTCGGGATCTCCTCACCGCCCTCGACAACCTGGAACGGGCGCTCCTCGCAGCCAAGAAAGCTGGAGATAGCGGCCCGCTCGTGGCCGGCGTCTCGGCGACCGCGAGCCAGTTCCTGGATGTCCTTCGTCGGCACGGGGTCACCCGAATCGAGTGTGCTCCGGGGGCGACCTTCGACCCGAATATCCACGAAGCGGTGACGCAGCAGCCGAGCAACGAATTCGAGCCCGGACAGGTGGTGCAGGTGGTCCAACAAGGCTTCCTGCTTCACGACCGGGTTCTCCGACCGGCCACGGTGATCGTGGCGACCGGTTACGGAGTTTAAAGTTTAAAGTTTAAGAAGTTTAAAGTTGAAAACCGCCCGATGGAGTTTAAAGTTTAAGAAGTTTAAAGTTGAAAACTGTCTGTGGCCATCGCCTAGCTGTCACGATTGAATGTAACCTGCCGTGGCACGCTGATTCTTAAACTTTAAACTTCTTAAACTTTAAACTTTAAACTATTAAAAATCCATGCCGACCTACGATTACGAATGCCGGGCTTGCGGGCATCGGTTTGAAGAACTCCAGTCGTTCTCCGAGCCGACGCTCACCAAATGCCCGGCCTGCAAGAAGAATAAGCTGGAACGCCTCTTCGGCGGTGGCGGCGCGATCATCTTCAAGGGGTCCGGGTTCTACGAAACCGACTACCGCCGGGCCGGAGAGTCCAAGGAAGGTGGAAAGTCCGAAGCGGACAGCGCTGGCAAGCCCGAGTCGAAGGCCGAATCCTCCGGCTCGACAGAGAGTGCGGCGTCCTCACCTCCACCTCCACCCCCTCCTCCTCCGCCAGCATCCGACGCCTCGTCTTCGGCGGGTGGAAAGGGGAAGGGTAAGGGTGGGACGAGCAAGGCCAAGTGAATGGATCTCGTGGGGAACTCGGGTTGGATGGAGAATTCCCGAAGTCTCGGTCGGTTGGAACCGATGAATAAAGTGCGGTGCCCGATCTGCGACGCAGCCATGCCAGGGAACTGGCAAGACTACCCGGACTACCCGTTCTGTACGCGGCGATGTCGGATCATCGACCTCGGGCGATGGCTCGGGGAAGATTACCGCATCGCTGGCAAAGACGTGGACAACCGCTCGACCCCCGATGACGGGGAAGAGGATGGGACTGCCGCCCGCTAATCCGGCCGGTCCTTCGGCCGATTTTCCATAGCACCTCTCCCCCGTCCCCACGGGGAGAGGTCAACATCAGGGCACGGCGGCCGCCGTGCCCTGATGTCGTTTACGACGATCCTCATTGCCTCCTCGACAAACCTGTTCGGCGTCGCATTCCCAGGGGTAAGCATCGGTCTAACGGGAGGGNNGCAGGAGCCTCGCCCTCCCGCTTGTGCGTCAAAATCATCTAACTGCACGAAGGTATATGATTGCTCTCCGACTCACTTCTCCACGGGCAGTCCCTTCCCTGTCCAGTCCCGCCAGCCACCGTCCATGCTGATCACATACGTGTAACCCATCTTCTGGATCGCATCGCCCGCCAGGGCCGACCGGAATCCCCCCCCACAGTACAGCACGAGCGGGGTTGTCGGGTCTGGGACTTTCGCTTCGATGTCCCGCTCGATCACACCTTTCCCGATGTGGATCGCCCCCGGGATGTGACCGGCTGCATACTCGCTCTCCTCGCGCACATCCACGAATGTGAACCGATCCCCCGTAGCGAGTCTGGCTTGCACGTCGGCGACCGTGCATTCCCTGACGCGGGTCTTGGCGTCTTGAACGATCTTCAGGAACCCTGGGGCATGTTGCTTACCCATATCTTCTCCTGTGGGTGGGTAGCTAATAGCTGATAGCTGGTAGCTGTCAGCCAGATACCAGCCTGGCGGACTCTGCCGCTGGCCGTCGATCTCGTCCCACCGTTGTTCGGCTACTAGCTACTAGCTACTAGCTATCGAATATACCGATTAATGATATTCTCAATCATCTCCTGCCGGCCGGACACGTTCTTGTCCGCGTCGCCTTTCTTGAGCATGTAGGTTTCGAGGCTCGAGAAGTCGTGCTTGCCGGCCTCGATTTCGGCCCCCACTCCCGAATCCCAGGAGCCGTATCGCTTGGAAACGATGTCGGTGAGCAGCCCGTCCTTGCGAATGGCCGCAGCGATCTTGAGCCCCTGGGCGAAGGCATCCATCGCCCCGACATGCGCATGGAACAGGTCGACCGGTTCGAAGCTCTCACGCCGGACCTTGGCGTCGAAGTTGAGCCCGCCAGCCCCGAGCCCACCTTGACCGAGAATCACCAACATGGTCTGGGCGGTCAGGTAGAGGTCGGTTGGGAACTGGTCGGTGTCCCAACCGAGGAGCAGGTCGCCGCGGTTCGCATCGACACTCCCAAGCATTCCGTTGATGCTCGCATAGGTCAGTTCATGTCCCATTGTGTGCCTGGCGAGCGTCGCGTGGTTGGTCTCGACGTTGAACTTGAACTCCTTGTCGAGTCCATAGCCACGCAGGAACGCAAGCGAATTGGCGCAGTCGAAGTCGTACTGGTGGCTGGTTGGTTCGTGCGGCTTGGGCTCGATCAGGAAGGGGCCGGTGAAGCCGATTTTCTTCTTGTAGTCGACAGCCATGTGCAGGAACTTCGCCAGGTGGTCGAGTTCGCGCTTCAGGTCAGTATTCCAGAGTGTCACATACCCTTCACGACCACCCCAGAAGACGTAGTTCTCGCCGCCGAGTTCCTTGGTCACCTCCAGCGCCTTCTTCACCTGGGCAGCGGAGTAGGCGAACACATCGGCATTACAACTGGTACTCGCACCGTGAACGAATCGGGCGTTACTGAAGAGATTGGCGGTGCCCCAGAGCAGCTTGATCCCGGTCCGGGCCTGAGACTCCTTCAGTTTCTTCACCACGGCGTCGAGGTTCTTGTTCGTCTCGGTCAGGTTCTTCCCTTCCGTGGCCACATCCCGGTCGTGGAAGCAGTAGTAAGGGACGCCGAGTTTCTCCATGAACTCGAACGCTACATCCACGCGACGCAGGGCCGAATCGAGCGAGTCGGTTCCGTCCTCCCAGGGCCGGACCGCGCAGCCGGGGCCGAACGGATCGCCACCCATGCCGCGGAAGGTGTGCCAGTAGCACACAGCGAACCGCAGGTGCTCCCGCATCGACCGGCCTTCCACCCGCTCATCCGGGTTGTAATGCCGATACGCCAGTGGGTTTGTGCTCTCGGAGCCTTCGTAGGGGATTTTCGGAACATCAGGAAAGAAACTCATCTCTGCCTCTGGGGAGAGGTTACGGGGTGTTGAGGTGAGGGTAGCGGTTTGTGCTGGCGATGGGTAGGATAGAGGTGAATGAACTGGAGACAGCGATGAGCCAGACCACCACCCCGCAGGTTGGAGATGCCGCTCCGGCGGCAAAGCCGCTGGCGATCTCGCTGGCCGAGTATGTCCGCGGGTTGTCACCGGAGGACAAACAGGTGGTGTTCCTGGCACTGTTGCGGGAAGCTTTAGAGTTCAATGGTGATAGTGGGTTGCTGCCGATCGAAGACGAAGCCGGGAAACCATTTGGGTACTACGTCCCACCCAAGGCAGCTCAAACCCTCTCCGACCAGACCTGGAATGAGATGCCAGCTTCTGTGCGGGATGCGATGAACCGCCCAGTCAAGAACCTGGACAACTGCATTTCCGCCGATCAGATGCTCGATCTGCTCAGTCGTGAGCCTGGTTCGCCACCGCGGTAACGATCACTTCCAGGACTCGGCCACCCCAAAGACCAAGCCGTCGCTCGCGAAGAACGAACCGAATCCAGGTGTCGGAGGAATAGCGCCACACCACCTGTGATTCTGTAACTTGAATAATGGCAACGAGTTGCAACATTCTGACTGCTGGCGAATGGTCGCCTGGGGCAAACCGTGTCGTATACCCGCTCTGCTCACAAAACAGCTTTCCTCGTTGCTCCACCCGGTTAAGGTCGAGTATTGTGGAAGGATCGACATCCTGGGGAGGCTCTCCCGTGTTTCGCCGACTCGCCGTGATCGTCCTGCTCGTCGGCCTGACTCTGCCCGCTGTCGGTCTGCGCGCGGAGCCGCCACCGGATGCCAATGAGGCTGTGGCCCGGCTCATCGCCCAGCTTGGGCACGACGACTTTGCCCAGCGCGAGGCCGCCCAGTCGGCCCTCGACGCACTCGGTCCGGTCGCACTGGAACGACTCCGGGCCGCGCGCCGGGCAAGGAACCCCGAGATCGCCCAGCGGGCTGGTATCCTCGCTACCCGGATCGAGTGGCGAGCCGCCAACGAGAAGACCCTCGCCCCGACACTCGTGAGCCTGACGGCCGAGGATGCCATTCTCGACGCTGTGCTCGCCGACCTGTCGAAACAGTCCGGTTACATGGTGGTACTTGGCGGCCCGACCGCGGACACGATGAGCCAGAAGAAAGTGACGGTGAAAACGGGCTCCGTCCCGTTCTGGAAAGCCGTTCAGACGGTTTGTGATGTCGCTGACCTGCGGATTCTCGCGGTCGGCGGGTTTCTCGCCACGGGGTTGAGTGGGCCGATCGCACTTCCCGTGAACGAATTCGAGCGACGGCCTCGCGCGCCGGGTAGCACCCCGCCCCTGGCGAAGCGGGTGGCTCGACAGGCTCAGAACACCCGCACAGCGATTATCCTCGAATCCCGCGGTGCCACACCAAAACGGCCAATGGCGGTGTATGGGGCAATCTGTGTCGAAGCGTTCCCGCTCCCAGACGCAGCGGCCGTTCCGACAACCGCCGCCGCGGTTCTCCAGGTCTGGCCGGAGCCGAAGTTGAACTGGGAGGCCACCCGGTGCGTTCGGGTGGATCGGGCGACCGACACCGCCGGCCAACACCTGGCTGGCCTGATCCCGCCCGCCCCCGCAACTCCACAGCCAGGCCGCAGTGGGAGGGTCGTATTCCAGCCCGTTCCGGCCGGGGGAGCGGGGAAGGTGATCATGAACAGGGTCGACAATGAGGATGAGGCCGCCCGACTCTCGCTCTTCCCTGCTTTCACGCCGAATGTCCGGCAGGCGCTGGTGATGCTGAAACCCGGGGGCAAACGCTCACCCGCGCTGGGCAATCTCGTCGGGGCGGTTTGGGGGAATGTCCGATCCGAGGTCGAGCCGCTCGCCACGGGTCGATTCGGAGCGGATCGGAAGGCGACCGCAAGTGGTATGGGAGCTGTGGAACTCCGGGCAGAACTCCAGACCCTTGAGAGTGGGCAACGGGCGGTGCTCGTGGACTTGTCCTACAATTCCGTCGCGATTGTCCCGGCACACCAGAGTGTCCAGGCCCGGGGAATGGGGGGAGGGCCGCGAACCCGATCTCCGATGGGTGGTCCAGAAGCTGGGATCGCGACCGTGTTTGGAATCACGGTCGCCGATGCCCAAGGTCGGCCGTACGACCTGCTCCCGATCATGATCCAGAACCAGCGGCCAGCCCAGGGGGGGCAAATTGAGCAAGTGCTACAGCTTCAACTCCCCCCCAAGGTGGCTGGACTCGAAGAACCGCGGACAATCACCTTCTGGGGAACTTACTCCAAGCCGGTCGAGGTGCCCTTCACGCTGACCGATGTCCCGCTCGCCGGCGGGACGCCGTAGCCGCCGCGATCGAACAGGGTGTGCCGGCCGACGATCCTCAAGTGACGACCCCCCATCCCGATCTTCATCTTTTCAGGCCCCCACCGCGGCCTGGCTTCGCCACGCAACCCTTCCCTCACATCCGTAAAATGTCCTGGCCGCCCCCGGTCGATTCGCCCTCTGGAGGAGCCATCACGTGAAATCGACCGATATCCGCATCGTCGAGGCCAGCTACGACACCGAGGACTTCCAGTATCGCACCCCGATCAAGTTCGGCGGGGTAACACTCGACCGCGTCACCATCCTGAACGTCCGGGTCACGGTGGAAACCCGCTCCGGGCGGACGGCCGAGGGGTTCGGCTCGATGCCGCTGGGGAATGTCTGGGCGTTCCCATCGAAAACGCTCAGCTATGGCCAGACCCTTGGCGCGATGAAGGAACTGGCCGTCGCATTCTGGGAGACAGTCGAGGAGCACACCGAATTCGGCCACCCGATCGAACTGGGTCACGTTCTGGAACCGCAATTCCTCGCCCACCTTGGGCCGATCGGTACGGAACTCGGTTTTGCCGAGCCGATCCCGATGCTGGCAGCGCTGGTGGTCGCCAGCCCCTTCGACGCTGCGATCCACGATGCCTACGGGAAGGCCCTGGGACTGAACAGCTTCCAGACCAACGGCCCCGAATTCCTGACACACGATCTCGGCCGCTACCTCGGCAGCGAGTTCGCGGGCGAATCCCTGGACCGCTACATCCTGCCCGAGCCCAAGCCGCGAATGCCGCTCTATCACCTCGTCGGCGCGCTCGATCCGCTCACCCCGTCCGACGTGAAGCAACCGGTGGGCGATGGACTCCCCGAAACGCTCGGCGACTGGATTCGGCGGGACGGACTGACCCACCTGAAAATCAAGCTGAACGGCGACGACCTGGCCTGGGACGTTGACCGCGTGGTGCGTGTACACGACGTGGCGGAGCAGGTGCAGCACACACGCGGTGTGACCACGTGGTGGTACTCGCTGGATTTCAACGAACGCTGCCAGAACGTGGAGTATCTGCTCGAATTCCTCCGGCGTGTGTTTATAAAGTCGCGATCGGGCTTTGACCGGGTGCAGTACATTGAGCAACCGACGGCCCGCGACCTGAAGGCCGACCGTCACAACGTGATGCACGAGGCGGCCAGGCTGAAGCCGGTGGTGATCGATGAATCGCTGGTGGATCTGACCAGCCTCCAGCTCGCGCGGGAGATGGGCTATACCGGGGTGGCGTTCAAGGCGTGCAAGGGGCAGACGCAAACACTGCTATTGGCGGCGGCCGCGCAGAAGTACGGGCTCTTCCGGTGCGTGCAGGATCTGACGTGTGTGGGTGCGTCGCTGATCCACTCGGCGGCCGTCGCGGCCCACATCCCCGGAGTCGCCGCGATCGAGTCCAACGGCCGCCAGTACTGCCCCGCAGCCAACGCCCCCTGGGACGCCCGCTTCCCGGGTGTGTTCACCATCCACGATGGAACGATGAACACCGCCATTTTGAATGGCGTGGGGCTGGGGGCGGTGTGAGGGGGATCAGGAGTCGGGGGGAAAAACCGATTCCGACTGAGAACTCTGGGAACCGAAGGTGGATATTCACCAAGAGGAAGCTTGATTTGGAGTGGGTCGCAACGTCCCCTGTTGTCGATGATAATCAGTATTAGTGATTCTTACACGATCGAAAACTAACTAGGCAAACTCCTCAACTGAAAGCACCGTCTTACCTCCCCCTGGTTGGCTAACAGGGGTAGGTCAGCGAGGTTTTGCGGGCCGGATGGGGGGTGAGCCTGATCGACTCTCTCAGCTTCACCCCCCCACCCGCCTGCTTCGCGGCGACCTCCCCCACAAGGGGGGAGGTAAGAGGGCGCAGGTGATGATTGTTATAGCTTAGACAACAGTAGAGGCGAAATCTTATATCGAACGACCCTCTTACCTCCCCCCTGGTGGGGGAGGTCGGCCCGGCTTTGCGGGCCGGGTGGGGGGGGAACCTTCGCAACTCGGTCAGCTACATCCCTCATCCCACCTGCTTTGCGGCGACCTACCCCTGTGAGCCCCTGGTGGGGAGGTCGGCCCGGCTCTGCGGGCCGGGTGGGGGGGTTGCCTCACCGTCTGGGGAAGCTTGAGGTTCCCGATCAGAGAACAACACCAATCCTGCGCACTGGTGGCGCATGATCGCAATCCAGAGGGTCAAATCGTCAGGGGTTCAGGTGGTCGGGCTGTGAAAGCTTTACCCCCCACCCGGCCCCCAAAGCGGGGCCGACCTCCCCCACAAGGGGGGAGGTAAGAGTGTTGTTGCAGTTGATCAATAAGCCTATCGAAATATGGAACCGATAAGAATCAGTTGTGCCGACTTCACCAAATAGTAGGGTTGGTGGAAAGAAAAAGCAGCCATTCCATCGGACGATTTACGACTGCGGTACGCTCCAAGTGCGATACTGATTGATGCGCGGTTCCTGATCCGCTCCGCAAAACCGTGATTCACGCAATGCACAAATCATAGCAGGCTTGCTCGTAGCTTTGTTCCAGATTGAGCGGGACGACAAGGTCTGGACTTAACCAGAGCGGCAGCGTCGGCAGCGGTCCTCCCAGGTACAGAACGTGGGACCATGCTTGCAGGAGCGTTCGTTTCTCTTGCCTGATCCAACGACATGAGGCCGCGTAGAGATGCGGAGGCGGATCACCCATCGTCGGGTCAGTATGGCCGATCATGGCCAACAGCTCGCAGTAAAGGTTGAAATGCCGAACGGTCACGAGATCGACAATGCTGACCGCCACGCCTTTCTGGAGCAACGCCGCGCACTTGGCGACGAAGACGTTCCGATGCTCCGGCCGATCCTTGTTCGCCGGGCTCACGATCTCGATGGCGGCGACCAGTTGTCGCCGGTGAGTCGCATCATAGATCCGGACCTCGTACTCGTCGTAATCGGGTAAGGTCGTTTCCACGGCCACGCTCGGCTGAGTCGGTGCCCAAGCAGCAGTCGCCACCCCGCCGTTCCCTTCGGTCATCCCAGGCGACTGCGGAGCATCGTCTTTTTCATCTGCTGTGACAACGAATTCGGCCTGCAACCCAGAATGAATGCGCGGCTCGGCAACGTACCCTGCCGGAAGTTGCTTTCGCAATTGCTGGACGATGACCATCGGCCATCCCCCGTGGAAACCCTCCCACGAGGTGATCAAGTCAAGGGGCGGTCGAAAGTGATCGCGGAGCGGCATGGTGAGTTCCTCCAGTCCGCATTCTACCCGCTTCTCGCGGTCGTGCGAGTTCGACTCGGCGTGCGGTGCGTGCAAGATCTGACGTGTGTAGGAGCGTCGCTAATCCACTCGGCAGACGTCGTGGCCCACATCCCCGGAGTCGCCGCGATCGAATCCAACGGCCGCCAGTACTGCCCCGCGGCCAACGCCCCCTGGGACGCTCGCTTCCCGGGTGTCTTCACCATCCACGACGGGACGATGAGCACGGCGATCTTGAATGGCCCGGGGCTGGGGGCGGTGTGAGGGGGGTCAGGAATCGGGAGGGAGGCCGAGGAGGGCGCGGATGTTGGCCTCGATCTCGGGCTCGGAGAGACCCCGAGCTTCGAGGAGGTATCGATAGTTCCTGAGGCCGCCGTTGAAATTTGGATGGATGTGGCCTGAACGCAAGCGGAACATGTGCCAGATGCGTAATGCACGCTGGTGAAGTGGTTCGGCTTCGTCGAGTCGGTTCGTGATCTGGAGGAGCGAGGCTAGGTTGCTTAAGTCTCGTGCGACGTCCGGATGTTGGGGTCCGTAGTATTGCTCGTCAAGGGCAAGAGCCCGTCGCATCTGGAGTTCGGCTTCGTCAAGTCGGTTCGTGTCCTGAAGGAGTTGGGCGAGATTGTTGAGCCGATTGGCGACCTTAGGGTGCTGGAGTCCGAAGCTCTTCTCATCAATAGCGAGAGCCCGACGGATGAGTGGCTCGGCCTCGATCAACCGGTTCGTTGTTTGAAGCAGACAAGCCAGGCTGTTCAACCGGGTGGCGACTCTGGGGTGTCGCGGCCCATAGCTTTCTTCGTCGATGACCAAAGCTCGTCTCATCAGTGGCTCGGCTTCGGCCAACCTGTTTGTTGCCTGAAATAGTTGGGCCAGGTTATTTAGGTCACGTGCGACTATAGGATGTTGCGGTCCGTAGCTTTCTTCGTCAATAGCTAAGGCTCGCCACATGAGTGGCTCAGCTTCAGCCAACCTATTCGTGTCCATAAGCAGCAAGGCCAAGTTGTTGAGTCGGGTAGCGACCTTGGGATGTCCTGGCCCGAAGCTGTACTCATCAATCGCTAGAGATCGTTGCATTAGAGGTTCGGCTTCGTTCAGCCGGTTTGTATCATGTAGCAATCCTGCCAAATTGCTTAATGCCGTAGCGACCTTATGATGATCGAACCCTAGCGAGACCTCAAAAATGCTGATGACGCGTCGCATCAGCGGTTCGGCCTCATGAAGCCGGCCTGACTTCTCGAGAAGTTGGGCCAAGTTGCTAAGACGGATCGCGACTGTGGGGTGTTGTGTTCCGTAGCAGTGTTCGTCGATGGCGAGCGCACGCCGCATGATCGGCTCGGCTTCGGCAACCCGATTCGTAGTCTGGAGTAATTGGGCCAAGTTGTTCAAGTCGCGTGCGACTGTGGGGTGTTGTGTTCCGTAGCAATGTTCGTCGATAGCAAGTGTCCGGCGCATGACCGGCTCAGCGTCTGCGAGCCGGTTCGTGACTTTAAGTAGATCACCCAAGTTGTTCAGAGCCATCGCGAGATCGGGGTGATTGGTGCCGAATGATCCCTCAAAGATGCTGATGGCCCTATACATCAGTGGCTCAGCGTCTTTCAGCTGGTTTGTGACCTGAAGGAGGTGCGCCAGGTTGCTCAATTGAGCGGCGACCTTAGGGTGTTCCAGTCCGAAGCAGTGTTCTAAAATGGAGAGAGCTTGTCTCATGAGCGGCTCGGCGTCGTTGAGCCGATTTGTGTCCATGAGGAGCGTGGCGATATTATTCAGGTTCGTTGCGATGTCAGGATGTTCATGTCCGAGGCATTGCTCATCAATGGCAAGAGCGCGTCTCATCAGCGGCTCGGCAGCGGCATATGCTGCCCTACCTGCAAAATACAGTGCCAGTTGGTTCATCAATCGTGAGGTTGGATTGGCAATCCCGAACTGCTCCCCGAGTTCGCTCACGAGTTCAACATGGTGATGAATGGCCTCCCACACTCCCCATGTCCTGACATCGCCTGGATCTCCGGACAGGAATCGATTCACCATACGTAACGCCACCTCGATCCAACCACGGCGATCAGCATCCGGTGTTCGATACCGGCTCACGTCCTGTACCAGCCGGTGAACAATCACTGTCTGCCCATCCGTCTCCCACTTCACCATCGAAAACGAGCCCAGGTCGGCCAGCGCCGCCTCAAAATCGAAGGTCACAGTGTTTGGCTTATCGTCCCTGGGTTTTATTAAGATCATGTCCACCGGGATCGGGTCTGGCGCCAGCCACGCCAGCACGTTCAGCAGCGATCGGCCATCGTCGGTGAGCTGGTCGATGCTCGTTTGCCAGGTCACCGCCACGCTCCTGGGGTACTTCATCACCCGTGGGTCGTACCACTCCAGCACCTTCGGTTCCTGGGCCGCCCACCGCGTCCGGTAGTCGGCCAGCGAACACCGATGCTTTGCCACGAACGCACCGGCTTGCTCCAACGCCAGGGCCAGGCCGTCCAGGTCGTTGGCCAGGGCCAGGGCGTCGGCATCGTCGGTCGGGGTCGTCCGACGCTTCCCGGCTGTCCGCGCCAGGAGGAAATCGGCCGCCGGGCGCTCGTCCAGCACATCCAGTTCCATCGCCACCGCCCCGGAGGTGTCCCAGTCCGCAATCCGCGACGTGATGACCACGTGTCCATTCGCCACCCGCGGAAGCAATTGCTCCACCGCCGTCGCCGCTTCGGGCGTATCGGAGTTGTCGAGGATCAGGAACCAACCGGGGTGACCCTCCAGCCACCGGACCGCCGCCGCCACCTGCACCTCCTCTTCCCGAGCGTCGCGCTCGGATAGGTTCAGGATCTCCGCCCGACACAGCGCAGCCAGACCGCGGCGAAGACTCTCCGGGCTGTCGGCCGACACGAAGAGGAGCGCAGCGTACTGGTCCTGGAACCGCCACCCGTACTCGATCGCCAGCCGCGTCTTGCCGACCCCACCCAGCCCGTGGATCGCCTGCTTGGCCGCCACCACCGCCGCATGAGCCGGTTTCGCCACGAGCGTTTCTCGCAGCCGGGTGACGAACGAGTCCCGCCCCTTGAAGAGATCGCCAAGGGAGTTGTAGGGCAGGTTATTCGGCTTCCGCGGCCGGGTGTCGGGCCGCTCGGGGAGCCGGATGAGGGCGATGCGGTCGAGCAGTTCGGCCTCGGTCGCGAAGGCGTACCAGAGGTTATCGCGTTGCTCCAACCGGGTACGGTGCTCGGTCTGGAGTTGGCACAGGTCGGCGGGGTCGGGGTCGTGGGTGTCGAAGGGAAATGCCGCATTCGCCAGGAAGACGAAGACGGGTTTCTTCAGCTCGACGGCGATCTCGTATTCGAGCTGGGTGTAGGATCGCCGCGGGGCGTCCGGGGGGCGGTTGAGGGGTTCGGCTCCGTACACAAACCCGGCGACATGGACCACCGCATCGCACCGGGTGATCTTGTCGAGCAGCATCGCCCGAATGGTGCGGTGATCGGTCGCGAAGTCGGGTTGTTCGACGGTGTGGTGACCGAGTGCGCGAAGCTTGGCCGCGACCTTCGCGCGGGCGGTGCGGAGGTCGCGTGAGGTCGCGCTGACGAATACCGAGGTGAGGTCGGCCAAGGGCGCACCCCCGAGGGAATGGCGGCACTACCGCATTCCATTATACCCGCGCTGGGAAGGAAACCCAGGCTTTCGTACAGGACCCCGCTGAGGCAGTCTCATTGCAGGAGCAAGCATTGGTCTAACG
>PLDW01000495.1 GCA_003136315.1 Gemmataceae bacterium
GCGCAGACCATGTCGCACACCCTCAACGGTCAGCGTGGAAGGTCCAGCCAGGACAGCCAGGGTTGTGACGGGAAGCCCGGCTCCACCCTGAGCGATTATCCACCGCCGCATTCGGGGCGAAATCGATCCCAGGGCGAAATCGATCACCCCTGATCTCCGAAGGGCGTTGGGGGGTTTGGTCTTTTCCGCAATCCCTCAGCTTGTGGCCAAGTCCCGGGCGAGCTTTGCAGCGACGATCTCGGCCTGCTCCACACAGTCGCCCATCGCAACCCCGCGGTAGGCATTCCCGGTCAGGATGAGCCCTGGACAACGGGCGATAACAGCATCGATTCGGGCCACACGGTCCCTGTGGCCGATCGTGTACTGGGGGATGGCATTGTGCCAACGGACGATCCGGCAGAACACCGGCGATCGAGTCACCCCCATCGCGAGCTTCATCTCCTCGTGGACCGCACGCATGAGCGAATCATCGTCGCGGTCGACCATGTCGGCCCGGTGGACCCCTCCGCACAAGGCGCGCCACAGGACGTATCCCTCCGGGGCTCGGTCGGGGTAGATCGATGAACACCACTGCACACCCAACACGTCCCGCCGGGTGTTCTGCGGAGCGATGTACCCGAACCCGTCCGGCTGACCCGGGCAGTCCGCCCGCCGGTAACCCAGAGCGACCACTGCGATCCGGTTGTAGGTGATTCCGGCGATGTCCTGGGCCAGACCAGGGTCGAGATCGGCCAGAATCTCTGCCTGTTCGTAAGCCGGACAGGCCAAAACCACAGCATCGGCCGACCAGGCGTCCCGCCCGTCCCCCCGCACGACCCACCCGGCGACACCGGCCGACGACTCGACCGACTGCACCTTCACCCCCGTCGTGATGCTCGGCCCCAACTGACTCGCGAGTTCGTCGATGAGTACGCCCAACCCTTCTCGGAACGACCACATCCGCTGCGGACCGGGGGGCGGCTCGCCGCGGGCTTTCGCCTCCTTGCGCCGTTGCTTGCTCGCTCGCATGAACCCCCGAATGATGCTTCCTGCCTCCCGCTCCATCACAGGGAGCCGGGGGAACGCAGAGGCCACGCTCAGAAGGGCGGGGTCGCCAGCATGAATCCCGGTCACCAGGGCGTCGGCGAAGATGTTCGCAGCCTCTTTCCCGGCCCGGCGGGTCACAAACTCCGCAATGGATTCGTCAGCGGGGAGCTGGGACGGAGTGCCACGGATCGGTTCCGTCAGGAGTTGCCACTTCCCCCGGGTACTCAGCAGAGACGTCGTCAGAAGTCCGAGTAATCCCCCGGGCAATTTCCGCAACCGCTCATCCAGAAAAAGGTAGCGATTCTTCCTCGCGGCCTCGCTCCCCGCCACGAGCCGATCGGCCAGCCCGAGATCGCGGCACAGCCGGGGAACGAACGGGGTGCGATCGAGAAACCCATTCGGACCGGTCTCGACACGAAACCCGTTGTGGTCTTCGGTTCCAACATTCCCGCCCAGCCGGTGGCGGTGCTCCAAGACCCGTACCGATACGTCGGGGGCGAGTTGCTTGAGTCGAAACGCGACGGCCAGCCCGGAGAGACCGCCGCCGATGATGACGACGTGAGGCATGGGCGTGAATACGTCCTTCGACTGGGTACACAGATCATGGGCATCGATCGGGAAACTCCACGACCGGCCGAGGGCAAACGTCTGAAGAGTTCCTCTCCAGGTTATTGCACGACCTCAACATTATCCACCCGTCGGAATCCGTTCCATCTCACATTGGGCGGAGATTCGAATCTCGTTCTAGGCTTGGGTGAATTCGCTTGCGTGCAAACCCGGACCGCTTGCCATGCAACTGTTCTGCCCCGATTGCCAGGCTGCGTTCACCGGCGTGTCCCGATGCCCCCGGTGTAGCGGCCTGCTTTTGATGCCGGAAGAAGCTCCACCTTCCGGGCCAAAGCGTCCTCATCCGATCACGCACACCACCCTCCGGCCGACCCCAGCCGGACGGGTTGTCGTCGGCACGGTCGTGGCTCTGGGGCTGTATCTCGGGCTGCGGAAAATCCTGATTGGCTGGGTCTTCGCGACGGAATCCGACCCAAGCGGGTGGTGGCTGACGACAGACGGCCTGGTGGCGGTGTTCGGGATCCAGGCGGTGGCCGGGTTGTTCGGTGCGCTCTTGACCGGGACGGGACGGGTGAGCGGGTTCTCCCTCGGGGCCGCGACCGGCGGGCTCTGTGGCGGGCTGTTTTTGGCTGCGGAAGTGATCGCGGGAACTCCCTCGGGTCAGTTGGTGTTGTACCTCCAACCCCTGATTCTGGCTGTGGGCGGCGGTCTGGCCGGGGCTGTGGGCGGACGGATCTGGGCATCAGTCCCCGAACTGGACATGCCCCGACCGGTGACCAAGAAGCAGAGTTCCATCCAGCTCGATACCGACATTCCTAAAAAGAAACGCCGACCCACCAACTGGGCGCGGGTGATCATAGGAGCATCGATCATCGTGGCCGGAATCGGGATGGCCGAACCGCTTCGGGCCAAGGCCGAGAAGGCATCGGCAGGAGCGTTGAGGGTGGAGAGTCGCGGGCAGGGCCGGTTCATCAGTTGGCAGATCGCCACGCTGTCGATCCTGCTGGGCGGAGCTGTTGCCGGAGCCGGGACCGGGGCCGGAGCGAGGCACGGTCTGCTGACCGGATTCCTCGGTGCGGTCGGGGTGGTTGGACTCTCGGCAACCCAGGGCGACCTGTCTCCGCCCCTGGGGTATCTGCTGGATAAATTCCACCTCTGCGACACGAGCCCCAATGACCCAGCCACGCTCGGGCTGATCACGGTCGGAGTGCTGGTCACCGGGCTCGTCGGTGGGTGGCTCGGCGGAACCATCCTGCTTCCCCTCGCACCCCCTCACATGCGGACCCGGAGGCTGCGGATCGGCGGCGACTGATCCGTGGAAGGGCTCACTCTGCGACAGCTTCCGGCATCGGGCTAACGATATGAACAATGAGTCCAACCCCAACGAGTTGGTCCACGTCCTCGAATAGTGGGAAGTCCATCCCACAGAGTGTAGCATTTCCCTCGGATCAGCGACCTCATCTCATACCGGAAGCGCTGAGGGTGTCTCATCTCGGGAGCAATTATCGGTCTAACGGGAGGGCGAGGCTCCTGCCGAGCTGCACCAGCTCACGCTCGGCAGGAGCCTCGCCCTCCCGTTAGACCGATGATCGCTCCTGGAATGAGACACCCTCTGCGGGTTCCTGCATGAAAGGGTGAAAGCCACTCAGCTTTCTAGCTTCCAAGGAGCGCGCATCTGGCGGGCGATGTGCTTGTT
>PLDW01000329.1 GCA_003136315.1 Gemmataceae bacterium
GTCAAGAGGGCTTGTGTTCAGGGGCTGCGGGTTTGTAGAACGGAAATGAGAAATCAAAAAGCACAGCCGCCACGGTTAGGCGGGCGTTCGCGTGTTTATACTATCAAGGAAATAATTGACGGAAAATACGATTTGCCTATCGCGGAATGTAGGTATATCCCCACCATTTTTTCGCCAAATAGTGCCTTCCAGTGTCCAATGCCGCCCAACGCCGCCCAATCAAGGCGTCCCCGAAGTGGTTATCCCGACTTGCAACAAGTAGATACAGCCAGTTTCAAGGGGTTCGCGGATATCGGGCGATATCACGGGCACAGACCTACGGACCCGAAGGTTGTAGGTTCACAATCAGTTGAGCAACTAGGTTTGGTCGAGATGACAGTAGGCGAGGTGAGCTAATGCTTCAACAGCCTTTAAGCAGGCACACTTCAGTCAGGAGCGCCAGTCAGGACGAAACCCGCCCAGAAGTACGGGTGCCTGTACGGGCGCACATCTTTTGGATCAGAGCCTTTCGGAACTCGGGTGGGCCCGCCGAGTCCTCCCGCTCCCTCAGGGATGTTGTGTTTCTTCAGGTACGCGCTGCGGTCGGCAGCGGTCAGATTCTGCAGCCACTCCTTGGCCTTCCTCAGGGCCTCTGCCTTTGACGGCGGCTTCGGTTCCGCGAGATGCTCGTGGAACCTGAGCAGCAGCAGCGCCGACGCTTGGGCCTGAACCACCCACAAGCTGCCGCCCACGGTCTTGGCCCCGGCGACGAAGAGGGCTTGCTCCTGACCCAGATACCCTTCTCCAGGAGCGGCCCGTCCCGTCAGACTGCTGCATGTGCCCAGCACGACGAGGTCGAGGTTCGCGGCCCACTTTTTCCGCACTCGTCCGGCCGAATACGGCTCTCCACCGGTGAGGATGAAGGCGCTGGCGAACGGGTCGAAGGGGTCGGCCACGCCGTGCGTGCCAATGAACAAGTGAGTGACCGAACGGAGTTTGCCTGTCTGGGCGAGGTTGTCGAGCGTTTCGCCAGTTGCCTTGCGTCCCAGCACCACTCTGCTTTCGGGGAACAGACCGGCGGCACGCTCGGCCACCACTCCAAGCTGCGGGAGCGGCTCCCAACTCGTGGCTGCGTCGTCGGTGTCCCAATCGAGGACCGTTTCCACCCGAACGCCCAGTTTGCCCGGTTGTACCCGAACGGTGGTCGCGCGTCTGTCCCGCTGGAAGACGAGTTCCCGCTCGTCGTTCCCTTCTCGGGCGGTGGCCGCGACCAGCCCATCGGCAGTGGTAATGGGCTGACCCGCGTAGCGGGTGATCAGGTCACCGACGCGCAGCCCCAGCCGCGCTGCCTGGGAATCCTCCACCACATCGACGATCCGGACGCGGACGGGAGCGAGAGGTCGGCGCTCACCGACGTTCGGTTGGGTGAAATCCGGGGCGGCGATGGCCAACAAATGGGGCTTGCGTCCGATCTTCAGGTTGTTGGCTTGCTGTTCCCGGAGCCAGGTGAATACCCGGGCGGACGGGGCGTAGCTAACGGTCATCCCCGCGGCCTCTTTTGGTCCGCACGCGAGGATTGGTTCGATCGGCGTCCGCCCGAGAAGCGAGGAAGGGAGGACGATGAGGTGGGTGACCGCAGGGAGCGTGGGGGTCGGCCCAAGGTGTTTCATCAGGGGCTCGACACGCTGGGCGTACAGCCGGGCACCGACCTCTTTCCAAACATCAGGCTTGTCCGGCGGAGCCGAGATCGACGCGAGGAACTCCCGCGCCAGCCCGCGCTCAGCTTGCGTCCAGTTTCCTTTTTCGCCTTGCCCCCGGAGTCGCACCCAGGTCGGCGGGCCCTCGGCGCGCACGACGTAAACCCAGTGGCCCTCAAGCTGACTTGGCCTCCCTTCGGGGTACCCCAAAATGTCTTCCCAGCCGACCAGGGCGGTGTGTTTCGGGAGATGGCGCTGGACGTCCTCGAGCCGGCACGGCCCCCCCTCGCCGACGGGCCAGCGCGCGTCCAACTCGTCGCGGAAGCGGAGCAACTTGGTCCCGGCGTCATCGGCGAGACGGAGGGCAGCATCGATCCGGTCGCTGCCCCCAGCCGCGAGAGCACTGGCCACCGAGTGCGAGGCATCGGTGAACGCCTCACGCAGTTTCTGCTCCTGTTCGACTTCAGCCTGGGTTCGTCCCGTTATCAACCCAAGGTCGTCCACCAGTCCGCGGGCGAGACTCGCATCGATCGCCTCCCAGGCCCGCTCGGGCTGCTTCCGTTCCACCCGGAGCTGGGCGAGTGCGACGAGTGCGGTCATGCGGACACGGAAAGTCGCGCGGTCCGACCCACTGGCCGCGAGGAGAGCCTCATGCAACCGGCCCGCTTTCACAGCAAGGGTCAGGTAATTTTCAGCCGCATCGTGTTCGCCGAGATGGATGCACAGTTTGCCGAGCTGGTCGAGCGCGAGGATGGTGTCCGGGTGTGTCGGGCCCAGGCCCTTCGCCTTCCGACGGAATTCGTAGACCTTCAAGGACGAGGCCTTTGCCTCCTTGAGTTCCCCGAGCGCAGCCTGGTTCCCGGCGAGGCTGAAGAGCGCAGCCGCCGTATCGGGGTGGTTCGGTCCCAGACCGTCCAGGGCCCATTGATAGACCTCGTCGTGGAGTTTCCGAGCCGCCTTGAGCTCCCCCTGGGCAGCGAGCAGGTTCGCCAGGTTGTTCCCGACATGGACATGCACGGGTAACACGTGGGGCTGTTCCTGTCGTTGGCCTCGTTCAGGAGCTCCAGCAACTCCTCCAGGAGCTTCCGTGCAGCGCGGAGCTTCTGCCGATGGCTCGGGAAGTCCGGAGCTTCCTGCCACTGGTTCACCCAGTTGATGGCAATACTGAGTTGGATCACTGCCACATCAAGACTCGGACCCTTGAAGAGTTTCTGCGCGAGCTCCAACGCCCGATCAAGCAGGACTTCCGCCTCGGCGAACCGCCCTTGGGCCGTGTAAACGATGGCCAGGTTCTGCGTGACCTCTGCCTCCGTCATCAACTTGCGCCTCCCGGACAGGCCGGACAGGGCCGCCCCAGCCCGGACGAAGCACAGTTCGGCCTGGACGAAGTCCGGTTTTGCACGTGCTTATGCCCTTGCACACTCAACTCGTCCGCGGTTGCACCTTTCGGGGGGTCGGCCGCAGCGCGGGCGGAGCCGCTATCGACCGTCGGGACGAGCACGACGAGCGCCGTTCTCAGAACCAAGCGAACGATGGTCTTCGAGCAAACGGTGGGACACATAGCTTGATCCTCAGGATGTTTGTTTACCGCCGGGAGGCCGCGGGACATCACTTCTCGGTCACCGGAAACGCGATTCCCGCAATGTCCGAGAAACTGGGTTTCAGGTAGTCGCAGATCTGGTTGAGGAGTTCGTCGGTCGGGACCACCCGCCCACCTGTCGGGACGCTCACCGGCTGGCCCATCGTGCGATCCAACCGACCCGTGCGGTTCTCAAACCTCTGCCACACACCCTGCGGAGAGTCGGACGTGGGCCGGTTGGCGAACTGTCGGCCGATCTGTTGGAGGAGTTGCTCGAGGTCAGCCTTCGGAATCGGCGAAGGCGAAACGGCTGCCACGACGACGGCGACCCCGGTCTTGTCTTCCGGGCTAAATTCAATACCGTTGCACGAGGAGCAACTATTAGCGTATGTGGCAGCTCAGCAACGGGTTGAGGCGTGCGGCAGCTGGAGGAATACCCCCCGTCATGGNNTCGGCCCGCAATCCTTCTCGTGCAACGGTATTGGGGTAAGTCCCGCACCATCGCCATCGGCCCGAAGGCACAATCCCTGCTCCGGGAGTTCTTCACCCCGAACATCGACGACCACCTCTTCAGCCCTCGGCGAGCGGTCGATGAGGTGAGAGCCGCGCGGGCCGCCAAACGCAAGACGCCAGTACGTCCCTCCCAGGTGGCCTTCAACGCCAAGATGCGGAAGGCGAAACCCAAGCGGGCTGCGAGGGAACGGTATAGCCGTCTGGCCTATGCCACGGCCGTTGACCGCGCTTGCGACAAAGGATTCCCCCCACCGCCACCACTGGCGAAGCGTCCTGGGGAATCAGTGGGGAAGTGGTGGAAGAGGTTGACAGCGGAACAGCGAATCGAGGTGAAGACGTGGCAGAAAGCCCACCGGTGGTCACCGAACCAACTGAGACACAGCTATGCCACGCGGGTCCGCAAAGACCACGGACTGGAAGCTGCACAAGCCCTGCTGGGCCACGAGCGGGCCGATGTCACCCAAGTGTACGCCGAGCGGAATGAGACGCTGGCCGCGAGTGTGGCCGCAAAGATTGGATGATTCGGCAGGATCGCTGCGGTTATGGCGGGGGTCATAACCTCGCGGAGTTGGGATCGGGAGCTGAGAAATCGCGAACGATCCGCAGCAGAATTCGGCTGATGTACTAACTGGATCCGCCACCACGACCGGGTTTGGATGACGCAATTTCAAGCGTCGTCCAAACCCGACCGCGGCGACATCACACAGGAGTCGCACATTATGGCGTTCATCCTTCAGAGAGGAATCCTGGTCCCTGTAACGGCAGCCGAGCCCAGCCTGGGAGAGCAAGATACTGAACATCTGCACGTCCTGAATAGAGACTACCGGCAGGCTCTCGAAGGGACAGCGGAGCCGATCCGCATCGCCTACGAACGCATGGCCGAGGCCCTGATTGATGCCCAGCGCTTCCGCATCTTGCTACCTCAACTCAAAGGTTATTGGCTGAATCGCTATGCGGACACGACACACAGACTATGCGTGTCAGCGATGGGAGCATATCAGCACGCGCAGTTGCACTTGCAAAAACCTGATGGCGAGAACGCATTCGCGCAAGCAAATCATCACCTTGATAATGTCAACCGTACTATATTAGTCAGTTTGCACTTAACATCACCAGCATTTGTGACACTTTCCCAACTCTCAACCCGGGCCCTCTACTGGAGGGGATGAAGCGACGCATTGCGGCCATCATGGAAGTGAAGCAGGCCCAGCCGCGCCGAGTGGGCGATAACTACATCATTCAGGAATACATACAGGAGCTTACCAACCAGTTTGCAGATCTGCTGGAACTTGGACTCCGGACCGGCGAGACACCAGATGAAGCTGGGACATCAAACGGAGAGGTCTACGAGACGCTGGGAATTGTTGACCGAGTCCCAAAAGAGATAACCTCCCGGCTTACCAAACTGAAGAAAAGATTGAGGGAAGGGGCGGGACAACGCCCCTTCAGGATCAGAATCGGGATGAGGAAGGGCCGGGTCGTTGCGGAAATACGTCCAAAAAAGTAGTCAGCTACAGCCACCCCCATGCTGTGTAATGACCCTCACAACAGCCGTTGTCGTGAGGGTTTTTTTATGTCTGAAGTGTCTCCTATCATCTCCGAAATCGTCGAGGGCAACGGGCTCTCGATGAGCGACGCTGGCGGACTTGTCCCAGCGCTCCGAGGTAAGCGACGAACCAACCCCGCAACAATCTGGCGCTGGGTCTGCCGTGGCCATCGGCTTCCGGATGGGTCCATCGTCAAGTTGGAGGCTGCGAAATTAGCAGGCCGTTGGCTGACTTCCCGCGCTGCGTTGGCACGGTTCCTCGAACGGGTCACCGCTGCATCCACACCTATCCCCCCATCTGATCCCAAACCCGTCGCGACACCGCGATCCGAAGCTCGTCGCCGCAGAGCTGTCGATGCGGCAACTGCGAAACTCATCGCGTCGGGAGCCTAACTGGACCGCCATACGAATCCACCTGGGTGGGTCGACGAAGGGATCGTGCCGAGGCTGAATCGAATGCCAGAGGAGTGTGAGAACCCCTCACCCCGGGGCCAACCGAGGTGAGGGAGCGATCCGAACAGGCACCAACCAACAGCGAACGAATTTACCTACAGCGGACGAGATCATGCTACGATCAGATTTCAATCCGGGCAAGCTCCCCGATGTACTCGCCCCGCATTTCGCCCGACACCCGCAATCGAGTCCTGACGGACTCTACCTCGTAGCTGTTGCTGACGACCATCAGCGGCTGTTCTGGTCGGACTACGAGCGTGAACGGGCCGCGGCTGACTCCCTACCCCCGATCCTTTGGCGGGGGAATCGGGTATGACAGCGAACAGGAACGGGACAGCCTCCCCAGCAACGGCCAGGGAGGCTGCCATTCGTTACCACAAACAGGGCTGGGTTCCCTTGCCGCTTCCTCACCTGAAGAAGCGGCCGGCACTCCCCGACTGGACTAATTTCCGGTTCGATCTGTCGGCCCTGGACGAGCATTTCCCGGCCGGTGGAGAGCAGAACATCGGGCTCCTGCTCGGTGCCCCGTCCAATGGCTTGGTCGATGTCGACCTGGATTGCCCCGAGGCTCGGGCCGCCGCTCCGTTTCTGTTGCCCAAAACTGACAGGATAGGCGGCCGGGAGAGTGCTCCGGACTCGCACTGGTGGTACATCGTCGATTCCCCACCAGAGAAGTCAGCGACCGATTTGAACGACCCGACCAAGCTCGATAACGACCCAACCCACCACATGCTGGAACTCCGCTCGACTGGTGGCCAGACGGTTGTCCCTCCCAGCATCTACCCAACGGATCTGGAGAAGGGCCACCCCGAGCCGGAGCGGTCCGTCTGGTCGAAAAGGACTGGCCCGGCCCGGATCAGCTTCATCGATCTTTGGGTCGCTGTTCGGGCCGTCGGAGCCGCTGCTCTCCTCGGCCGATACTGGCCCAGGGGATCGAGAAACAAGGCCGCCCTTGCCCTCGCCGGGGGCCTTCTCCAGGCCGGATGGGAAGCGGAAAAAGTCGAGAACTTCATCCGGGCTGTGTGCGCTGCGGCCAAGGACGAAGAATCTCAGGACCGCGTTGCAACCGTCGCCGCCACTGTCGAGAGGCGGGCCACCGACAAGACGGCCACCGGTTGGCCCGCACTGGCCAATCTCCTCGGCCAGGCTGGGAAGGTGATCGTCGACCTTGTCAAGGAGTGGCTCGGGGTCCGTTCCTCGGCCGCTGGCAACGACAACGATGCACCGTGGGCACCGCCGGAACAGCTCCCGGAGATGCCCTCCGTCCCGCCTTTTCCGATCGAAGTGTTTCCAATCGTCATCGGCAATTACTGGGTCGCGGCGGCAAGATCGCTCGGTGTGCCTGTCGATTACATCGCGGTTCCCGCGCTGGCCCTGCTCGGGGCGACGTGCGGCCGGGCGTTGGCTGCTGAGGTGAAACGGACCTACAAGGAATCCCCGTTGCTTTGGTGTGTGG
>PLDW01000421.1 GCA_003136315.1 Gemmataceae bacterium
GGAGAGCCGGATGCGGGAGATCCGCCTGTCCGGTTCGGAGGGAGGGGGTGCCTTAACCGTCTCTCCCTACCCCTATCCCCCCCATGATCGTGGTAGGTCATTTCCTGGCGTCTGCCTGAGATGCGTTTTGATCGTGTAGCGCGTAATGCTGACCGTACGTCAGGGATCGGCTTGACCCTGTTCGGACGACAAGGTATCTCGCCCTGTGGCGTGCTGCTGGGAGGGCCACCACGCCGGGTGAAGTTGCACACCATGAGAACGAGGGGTGAGACATGCGCCGGCAGTCGAGGTGGCTTGCCCTCCTGCTCCTGATCGGCGGGGTATTCACCTGCCTGGGAGTCCTCCTCTATCTGGTCAAACGTGAACCGGCCTTTTACACCGCAACTCTTCCCAGCCCCGACTGGGAAGACAGCCTCGTCAAATCCGCCAGCCTCGCCACCCGGATTCAGGATCTCAAGACCGAAATCCGCTCGAAGAAGGAGTGGGGCGACAAATTCAGCGCTGCCGATCTGAACTGCTTTTTCGCAGAGAATCTGAGACCCAAGGGCGGGTTATACGATATCTTACCGGAAAAGACCCACTCGCCACGCCTGGCAATCGAGGGTGACCGTGTGAAACTTGGCTTCCGCTATGGACAGGGCTTCTGGAGTACTGTGGTATGGATCGAACTGCGGATCTGGTTGGTGGCGAACGAACGAAATCTGGTCGGTGTCGAGGTGTGCGACCTGCGGGCGGGAAGACTTCCCCTCGGGACACAATCTATTCTTGATTCGATTACAGAATCCGCACGAGAATCGAATATTGAGGTGACCTGGTATCGGCATGGCAGCAACCCGGTCGGGCTGTTCCGCTTCTTCGCGGGTCAGGCACAAGCCACGTCTCAGATCCTCACGCTGATGGTGACGGATGGGAAGATCGTGGTCGCGGGAAGGTCCGACCTCGAACCGGCAACGGTCGCCGCAACACCTTGACGAAAGTTTAAAGTTTAAAGTTCAAGAAGTTTAAAGTTGAAGATGTTCAGCTTGGACGAAAGTTTAAAAGTTTAAGGTGATCAGTTGATAGCTCCATCCTGCACTCGATACATTGTTTTCCGACTTTATACTTCTTAAACTTTAAACTTTAAACTTTTTTAAATCCATTCCGCCACCCAGTTCTTCCCATCCCGACATTCCAGCCTCACCCGTCCCGACCGTTTCCGGCCTTTCAGTTCCACAGCCACCTTGCCGGGCACATCTTCGAGCCATTCAAACGTCCCCCCATCCCACCGCACGACCATCCCACGCCCACCTGAAACCGGTCCCTCGAAGTCCAGATACTCGGACCGGTGGGCGGTGTTGATCTCGGCCGGAATTGGGCTGAGCGTATCCGGTTGGGTCAGCAATCGCCAGGCCCTGAGCCCTTCCCGCGACTCCAGGAGGAAGTCCCAGTGCCGAGTGGGCCAGTCGTGTTCAAGAATAACGTACCGAGGCACGAGATTTGCCCACTGTTGCGGCCGCCTGGAAATCTCCCGTATCGCGGGGTTCGAGAATGGTCTACGCCAAGCGTGGCCGGACTGGTAAGATACATGTGTTCGGGTCACTTTGGGTACAGCATCATGGCCAGGGGCGGGAAAAACGAACACGCGCCAGGTGAGCGGGTCAACATCTGCCGGAACCGGCGGGCGACGCACGACTACGAAATCACCGACCGCATCGAGTGCGGAGTGGTTCTGGTTGGAACTGAGGTCAAGAGCTTGCGAGATGGGCACGCCACCCTCGACGATGCCTATGCACGATTGGACGGTCGGGAACTCTGGCTGATCGGGGCAGAAATCCCCGAGTATCTGTTCGGGAACCGGCTGAATCACTCACCCAAGCGACCCCGGAAGTTACTCCTTCACCGCCGTGAGATCATCAAGTTCGCGGAGAAGTCCGAGCAGAAAGGCTTTACCCTCATCCCGCTCCAGATGTATTTCAAGACCGGAATCGCCAAGGTGGAAATTGGCATCGCCAAAGGCAAACAGTCGCACGACAAGCGGGAGTCGCTGAAGAAGGCCGAATCGAAACGGGAAATCGACCGCGCGATGTCGGCCCGCCGGAAACGATGATGGAACCACGAAGAGTAGGGTTCCACGGAGTTCCCAGGGCTTCCGCCCAGAGTTCAGAACGATCGCCCCCTGTGCTGGTATCTGAGGGTTTTGAGCGGCGGAGCCCGCCCAGGGCTTCCGCCCTGGGCTAAGAACGATCGCCCCATCCGGGGCTGGGAGCGAACGGCCTACGGCCGCAGAGATCAGGGTTTTAAGCCGCACAGCGGCGGCCGTTCTTAGCCCAGGGCGGAAGCCCTGGGCACTGTAGCGATACTCCCAGCCTCACTGGTTACGCCCTTTCCCATTCGGAGTTTGACGTTTGCGGTTGAAGGCACCCAACCTCATCATCCGACATCAGAAACCTGTGTTGTGGCTTGTGTGTGCCGCGTGTTCAACTCGTCTTCGCCGGACCAAGGAGGGTCTCGGTGCATCTGGTGGCCCTGGTCGAGTCTGAAGATCACGTCTGCTGCCGGTATCGGCTGGCGGCATTCCGTCCATTCCTGGCTGCGGCGGGCCACACGCTCGAATTCCGCCCTCTTCCCCGGTCCTGGTTTGGACGCTTCACTGCCGGGCGGGATCTCGCCGATGCAGACGCCGTCATCCTCCAGCGGAAACTGCTCCCCCGACTCGCCACGCACCTCCTCCGCCGTCGTGTCCCTCGGCTGATATTCGATTTCGACGACGCGGTATGGTTCCGCGATTCCTACTCGCCGAAAGGCTTCATGGACCCGCGGCGAGGCCGCCGATTCCGGACTCTCATCAGGGCTGCCGATCTGGTGATCGCCGGGAATGAGTATTTGGCAAATGAGGTTCGTCGGTGGATTCCACAGGATCGGGTTGCGGTCATCCCCACCTGTGTGGATGTTTCCCGGTATCAGCTCAGCCAGGCGGACGACCTTGCACGGTCGTCTGAGGCGGATCATGGCCCGGTCAGGCTCGTCTGGGTCGGGTCGTCAAGCACTCTCCGTGGTCTGGAGCATTTCGCCCCGACGCTCTCTGCGGTCGGAAAGGCGATTCCGAGTATTCGACTCAAACTGATTTGCGATCGGTTTATCGAGGTGCCGGATCTGCCAATCGATTGCTGTCGATGGGACGCGAGACGTGAGCCCGCCGACCTGTGTGCCGCCGAGATCGGCATCGGGTGGGTGCCCGACGACCCGTGGAGTCGTGGGAAATGTGGCTTGAAGGTGCTCCAGTATCAGGCCGCGGGACTTCCGGTGGTGGCCAACCCCGTTGGGGTTCAGGCCGACTTTGTCCGCCATGAGGAGACCGGGTTCCAGGCGACGACCCAGGTCGACTGGGTCGTCGCGATCCGCCGGCTGGCTGCAGATCCGGACCTCCGGCGGCGGCTTGGACAGGCCGGCCGACGACAGGTCGAGAGTGAATACTGTGTCGAGGCCGGCGCAGCGAGATGGGTTGCCGCGCTCGAGCGAATCTCCGTTCTGCCCCGACTCCGGAAGTCGGGGTGATGGTCGTTTGCGGTTGGGCCGAGTGGAGCGAAGCCTCCTGGATTGTGGGTGGATCCAGCCCCCATCCTGCGACGGAGTAACCGGGGCGATCGTGCGTCATGCTGAGCCATTTCCTGCGAAAGTTCTGGCCTTCCGGGTGGCATGTGCCACACGCCAGGGCACGCACGCTCGGCACCACCGGTCGTCGCTGGTGCCTGACGCCCGATGCCGACGCCGTCCTTGGCCCAGACGGCCCCAATCTCGAACGGTGGGTTGCGATGGGGGCGGCCGAGGTGGTCAAGACAGGTCCCCATCGGACGGTCTACCGGGTCAGCCTTCCGGGTGGGACAGTGTATGTGAAGCACTGCCGAATCAGCGGGATCCGAGCCTGGGTCAGGGAGGTACTGCGGCCAGCAAAAGCGCGACTGGAGTTTGAGAACGCCCTGGCCCTTGCCGAGCGGGGGGTGCCGGCCGTTCTTCCGCTCGCCTGGGGCGGACCAGACTCCCACTGGCCCGGCGAGAGCTTTTTGGTCACCCGCAGCCGCGACGGGGTCGTTCCGTTCGTTCATTTCACCGAACACGTCTTGCCGGATCTCCACCCCGTTGCCCGAGATGCAGCCCGCCGACAGCTCGCCCGCGCGCTGGGGCAATTCCTGGCCCGCCTGCATGATGCAGGTGTCATCCACCCCGATCCACACCCCGGGAACCTGCTGGTCGAACTCCCACCATCGCATGTCCCCCGGTTCTACTTGATCGATCTGCACGATGTCCGGGTTTCGTGCCCGCTGTCGTGGACCGAGAGCCGGGCCAACCTGATCCTGTTTAACCGCTGGTTCCAACTTCGAGTGAGCCGGACCGACCGGGCTCGATTCTGGCACAGCTACCGCCGCTCACGCCAGTTCTTGCCGCTGCCCGCTCCCGAACGCTGGGCCGACCAGGCCCGGGAGGTCGAGCGAGGGACGGCAGCCTCGAACCTCCGGTTCTGGGCCGGTCGGGTGTCCCGGTGTCTTGGGCGAAATCGGCATTTCAAGGCGGTCTCAGCCAACACGGTCTCAGGCTACGCGGTCCGAGATCTACCCGGTGAGTTCCTTGCCGAGTTGCTTGCCGACCCGGCTGCTGCCCTGGCCCGGCCTGGTGGCCGGAGGCTGAAGGACTCCCCGACCTCGACTGTCGCCGAATTTGTGATCCAGACCGCCGAGGGGCCGAAGGCGGTCGTTCTGAAACGGGTTCTACTACGCCGCTGGCTCGACACCCTGAAAAATCTGCTCCGCCGATCACCGGCACTGCGGTCGTGGGTGGCAGGGCATGCCTTGCGAGACAGGTGGCTTCCCACGCCACGCCCGCTGGCGGTACTCCATCAGTCTCGATGGGGCTTCCCGGCCGAAGGGTTTCTGCTCACTGAGAAGGTTCCCAACCCGATCGGGTTACCCGAGGCCGTTGCCAGCCTCCAGAAACTCCTCCCCAGGGATCGGGAGCGCCGCTTCCGTGTGTGGAGTGCTCGGATCGCCCGGATGGTCCGGACAATGCACGATCGAGCCATCTCGCACCGCGACTTGAAAGCCCCCAACGTAATCCTGGAAGGGGCCGCAACTCACCCGGATTGCGCAACTCCTGTGCTCATCGACCTCGTCGGAGTTCGGGTCGGGCGAGCGGTGCCATTCCGCCAGCGCGCGAAAGAACTCGCACGTTTGAACGCCAGTTTCCTGAACTCGCGTCTTGTCACCAGGACCGATCGACTTCGATTCCTCCGTATGTACCTGGGAGCCGGGGAGGAACTCGGAATGGGCGGATGGAGGGTGTGGTGGGCAGCCATCCGCGAGGCAACGGCAGCCAAAATCGCCAAGAACCAACGAACCGGCCGCCCGCTGGGGTGAGGACGGATCCGATCTACCGACTCCAGGATGCTCCAGAAATCTCGTCCTGGGTGGCCGCGAACATGGATCTTTCTCCCTCTTTGCTGTCCATGTGACATTCTCCCCCAGATCGATTCTGGGAGCGAATCCTGAAGACTCCCCCCCCGCCTGGCCGAATGGAATCGGGCGACGAAGTGGTCTGGCGTCGCCCACCAGAATCGGGGTATTCTCCCCGGTCCGTTGACCGGCCGCGCGACCCGCTCAGGTGGTCCGTTGGCAGGCGGGGTGCGAACGTCGTGTCGCAGGACGCTCCCACATGCCACGTTTACCAGCCCGAGGCCGAATCGGTTCTTGCCTCACCGTGCTGGCGGTGGCGGGAATGCTCGTGATTCCGCTTGGGTGCGAGACGAGCCGGTCGGTCAACCCTGAGCCGGCCACACAGACGAGGTCGGATGTCCGCCCACGGGGCGCTGACCCCTCCACCCCGACGACCCCGATCGCCTCAATAGCTGCTCCGCCAGGGCAACACGCCACTCGGTGCGGGCACTACGTTTTCTACCACGACTTCGATCTTGATCGGGCTGACCCCCTATTCGCCGAGTTGGAAGCTCTTCCCGATCAGGTGTTTGGAGAACTTGGGTTGCCGCCGTCATCTGGGATTATCCAGATCTTCCTGTTCGACACCCAGGATCGGTATGAGCGGTACATGCGGTATCGGTATCCCAGCCTCCCCATCCGCCGGGCATACTTCGTTGCCGAGCCCCGGGTCGGCAATGGTGCGGATGAGTTGAAGGTCTTCACCTGGATGGGAGACCATCTCCGGACCGATCTTCGGCACGAACTGACGCACGCTCTACTCCATAGTGTCTTGAAAGATGTCCCACTTTGGCTTGATGAGGGCCTGGCCGGGTTCTTTGAACTCCCGCCCGAACAGGATGGGGTCAACCCGCTGCACCTGGAGCTTCTCCGTCGCGGCCCGTTTCAACCCGACCTGGGTCGTCTGGAACGACTGGACAAAGTGCGTCAGATGGAGAAACCCGAGTATCGTGAAGCCTGGGCCTGGGTCCATCTCATGCTCCGCAGCACACCGGAGGCGAAGCAAATACTTCGCGACTACCTCCAGGTTCTTCGAGGGACCGACAAACCCGGACTCCTTCTCCCGCGACTGCGGGAGGCAGTCCCTGACCCCGAGCAAGCGCTCGCCGAACACCTCAGCGAGATCCATATCCCCCGCCATCGGGCGGCTGGACCGCCATAAGGCGGTGGGCAGGAGAAAGGATACCCGATTAGGGCGAGAGGGCGTCAGCCCGCCGGTGCTTGACCTCAAGCGTCTGCGAACCTTCAGTTCCAACCGGCGGCCTTACGGCTCGCCGCTCGCTCGGAACTCGCTCGTGAAACTCACGGGTCTATT
>PLDW01000251.1 GCA_003136315.1 Gemmataceae bacterium
TCCTTCCTGCCGAAATGGCGATTTTGCTTGAGTGGACCGTGAGATGGCTCAGACTCCTCATACAGGAATCCGCTGAGGTGGTCTCATTCCCGGTGCAAGCATCGGTCTAACGGGAGGGCGAGGCTCCTGCCGAGCGTGAGTGGTGAAGCTCGGCAGGAGCCTCGCCCTCCCATTTGTACGTCTAATCGTCTTTCCATAGATGCGACAGACTCAGCGATTCCTGTATCAGGCCCCAGGGGAAGTCTCCTGCGCCTGGGCTTCGTCCTGAATCCGGTCCAGGATGCGACGGATCTTCCGGTCGTAAGACCCGAGCTGCTCGGCGATTTCGATCGTCGAGTATCCCTGGAGCTTCAGGCCCAGAACGTCCCGATCAAGAGGTGGAAGGCGGCCCAGGAATTGTGTGAACTCGTCGACCAGAGCGACCTCGACTTCCGGTGGTGGGTCCGGCGATGAGATCTGAAGAAGGAGATCGGCATCGCTCGTTGGCTGGGTGGTTTCGCGGGCCGGGTTTCGCTTCCCCGCCCGGTGGAATGCAATCTGCCGCAACGTCTTACGGACGGTCAGCCGGACCAGCAGCTTGAACAGATCGTCTTCCTGGTGGAAGGAGAACTCGTCGTTCCGGACGCGGGCAAAAAAGGTTCGGAACGCGGATTGGAGAATGTCTTCCGGGTCGACCCGGCTCGACATCCGTTGGCCGATTCGCCGCCGGGCGAGCCGCATCAGCCGCTCGCAGTATCGGTCGAACAGTTCCCGGGCGGCGGACTCACTCCCCGCCTTGAACTGAGCGATCAGGGCCAGGTCGTCAGGGCGCGAGTCGGACATGATAGTTCCCGGTGGCGGGAGGCATGTGTTCACTATATCCGGGTCAACAAGTTGGGTCAAATTGTTGGAGTTCCCTGACCGGGTGTGGCACGTTTTCTGGAAGCGCGATTGGTTTTCAGCCTGAAAGGCGGAGATTTCTCAGCCCAGGGCAACGCCCTGGGGAGACTTCAGGGTGAAGAATGGCAAACATCGCTACTGAGAACCTCGACGAATAACCCCCGACGACGACATCCCGGAAAAATTGCTCCACCTCCCCAGGCCGATGTGGTGATCGATCCGCGGTACAAATCCCCGCCGGCCGCCGAGATGGTAGAATTCCTACCACCTGTCCCGGTCTCCCGGAATCGAGCCGATGCCGTCCTCGTCCGACCCACCCCCACCGAACGTCGACCGGGCCATCTTGTCGGCTCGGGCTGACCAGTTTTTCGCGGCTCTCGCCCGCGGGGCGGGAGACGATTGGGAGTCGTTCCTGTCCGGCCTCTCCGGAGCCGTTCGGCTGGCCGTGCTCAACGAGCTGGCAATCATCGACCTGGCGCACCGCTGGGCCAAGGGGGAGCATCCGCAGGTTGAGGATTACATCACGCGATTCCCGGAACTCGGGCCGACAGAGCGGGTATCGGCCGCATTCATTCTGGAGGAACTCCGATGCCGGGCACAGGCCGGCGAGACCATCGATCCGGAAGCCTTCCGGGCACGATTCCCGGTCCAGTACCCGGGGGTCCGAGATCGGCTGACAGGCGTTGGGGCAGAAGCCAAGACCGTCCTGCGGCCACGTGACCGCTTCCCGGTCGAGCCACCCAGCCCGCCGACCGAGGTGGTCCCTTCAGCCCCCGAGGCGGTCCCTGGACCCGAGATGGTCGTCTCTCTGCCCGAGCAGTACGAGGTGGTCCGGGAACTTGGCCGCGGGATGTTCGGCCAGGTGTGGTTGGCCCGAAAGAAGCCGAGTGGGATCGAGAAGGCTGTCAAGATCCTGCTCCAACCAGCCGACGAGGAGGTCGCGCGGCGGGAACTTCGGGCTCTGGAGTTAATCAAGAATCTGCGTCATCCCTACCTCCTCGCGACTGAGGATTTCTGGGTGGCAGGCAACCGGCTGTATATCGTGCTGGAACTCGCCGACTCGAACCTCCGAAGTCGGCTCAAGCAGTGCCTGATGGCCCAACTCCCGGGGCTGCCGGTGGGGGAATTGGCGAGCTACCTCCGAGAGGCGGCCGAGGCCCTCGACTTCCTCCACACCCACAAGATCACTCACCGGGATGTGAAACCGGACAACATTCTGCTCCTGAATGGACATGCCAAGGTCGCCGACTTCGGGCTTGTCCGGCAGCAGGATCAACTCGTGGCATCGGTCAGCTTTGCTGGCACACCAGCGTATATCGCTCCGGAGGTCTGGGGCGGTGAGGGCGGGCCCGCGAGCGATCAATATGGGCTGGCAATGGCGTACACCGAACTTCGACAGGGGCGGCTGCCGCTGCGGTTCGGTGGCGGGTTCGACATCATGCTCGCCCATGTCGAAGGCCGGTTCGATTTTGACGAATCGCTTTCGGAGCCGGAGCGTGCAGTTCTGCGCCGGGCGATGTCGCGGAATCCGGAGGACCGGTTCCCGTCCTGTTTCGCCTTCGCCGAGGAATTGACTGTCGCACTTGGGAACCCGGTCCGCCGGGCAGGGGCGGGTTCCGGAATTGGGGGGGTGGGACTAGCAGGGTCCACTCTTCCCACCGACGCTGGCCGGCACGCCCAAACCGTCCGCCCCACACCAAAGCCCATCGCTGGGCTCGAGACGGTCGACAATCCCGACCCCAACCCCGTGGAGCGTCCCCCGGTCGGGAGGCGATATCGTTGGGTGCTTGTGCTGGGAGTGGTGGGATTCCTGGTCGGGGTCGCAGTCGCGGTCATACGGTACGGACTCCCAGCGCCCTCCCCGGCTGTCACCGAACCCACGGCAAAGCACTCCGAGAGGAAGGGGGAGGAACTGAGTCTCAAGAAGAAGGGTGGGCATGGCGCAGCGCCCCCGATCCCCCCGGTGGTCATGATTCCCCCGCGGACAGGGGCAGATCCCCTGGCTGAACGGGTCAAACTGGCCGATGGCCGGATCGTTCCCGAGTGGGTGATTGCCGATCACGGCGGAGAGCGGATGCGGTTCCGGCTGATCGCCCCAACCGGTGGTGGCCTGGACTCGACATCACCCTTTTACATCTCGCAATCCAAGGTCTGGAACAGCCTCTATCGTGAGGCTGGCAAGGCCGCGAACCTCTCCGTTCCAAATCACGCAGAACCAGGTGGGGACGCTGCCCCGGCAGTGGATCTGTCGCCGAACGACGCCGCGGCGTTCGCAGACAAGGTGTTCGGCGGGCGACTCCCCACACCGAACGAGTGGGACCACGCGGCGGGATACCACGAGCAGCGGGGATTCGCAGCCCCCCTCCGCCCTGGAGGGACTCCCCGCGTCGGGCTGGCCATCCCCGCCCCAGCCCACGGGCCGGAGGCCTTACTGTCCCAGAACCAGTTCGACCTCTGCGACATGGCGGGGAACGGCCGGGAGTGGACATCGGCCGTTCTCGACAAGCGGGGTGGACCGTTACGGCGAGTCGTGGGCGCTACGTTCCAGCCGACTGATCTGGTCGTCCTCCGTGGGCGGAACTACACCCTCCGCACGCACCTCACATATGACATCCTGCGGGAAGAACAGACCGATCCCCAGACCCAGTGGGCCGGCAAGCCGAACGTGTACACCGGGTTCCGGATCGTTCTGCCCCTTCCGGAGCGACCATCGGCTCCTCCGGGGTGATGTGACCGGCAGTGTCGTCGGCACCATCCCCGCTGCCGGTGGTGTCGCTTCGCTCAACCACCGGCTCATCGCTGCGACCCCTCCGGTGTCGTTCTTGTATCAATATTTACGTCAGAATCTTACTCACCGCCACAGGTGGAGCGGACAGAGGCTGACGCGAACACAGATTAAACGTTAAGCCCCCGGTTCTTTCCCGTTCGTCCATCGACCGGCGAGTCGCTGGTAGGTGGGCGGCTGGAGAGTATTCCCGGCGTCGCCGCCCGACCACCCAAATACCTGGCCCGGCTTGCCACGACTTTTACTTCTCTTTTCCCACCGCTCGGCCCAGGTGGCGTCTGCGGTTGCGACCGCCCGCCGCTCTTTGTCCCAGAAGAGTGCCTGCCCGGTTCGATAACTCTGAACGGCCATCGATGCCACCGCCACAGCAGCAGCGCCGAGGTCCGGCGGGCTAAAGGTGGATTGCCGCCGCGCTCGAACCGCGTCGAGGAAGTTCTCCCAGAGCGCTTCGGTGTCGTTCCGCGGCGGTTCCACGACGACGAACTCGGTCGGCTCGGTCGGCTGCTCCAATCGGGTCGGGAAGGTGGCCCCACGAGCGGGGTCGTCGCGGAACACCTGGAACCCACCCTTCACAAACCGGATCGCCCCGAGCCGGCCACGGATCACTTCCTCCTGCGGATACCCGGAGATCGTAGAGGTGGTGACAACGAGCTGGCACCCCTCGTCGTAGTCGGCAACCACCGTCCCAACGTCCGGAACGTCCCGCCCATCGTACTCGAGATACAATCCGCCTCCAGCGGTCACCCGGGCCGGGAACCGCACCCCCATCGCTGCCGTCAGGCGGGTGACGTTCTGGACCAGCAGATCCGTAAATGGTCCACCCGAGAACGGCCAGTAACACCTCCACTGGGCGAAGGCTGCGCGGTCGAACGGCTGTTCGTGGCTGTCCGGTCCCACCCGATGACCGTTGAACTCGAACTGGTGCCCGAGGAACAGATCCCAGTCGACGGTCTTCGGGGTCATCGTCGGAGCGAGCCGGTAGTAGCGCCATTGGCCGCGGATGTCATTCCGGAAGAACCCGGTCTGGGCATGGGCAACGTGCCCGATCTTCCCGGTCCGGATGTGGTCAAATGCCTTCATCCAGACCGGATCAGCCATCGACTGCACCCCGACTGTCACCACCCGGCCAGTTCGTTTCCAGGCATCGACAACGGCGGTCGCCTCCTCGGCGGTTCGGGTCATCGGCTTCTCGACAAACACATCCTTGCCCGCAGCCAGGGCGTCGACCGTCATTTTCCCGTGCCAGTGGTCGGGCGTCGCGATGCACACCGCATCGACATCCGGGAGGTCGAGGAGTCGGCGGTAGTCCTTGGTCACCCGGGTCCGGTCGGCCGGATCGAGCCCGCACTTCCGTGCGGATGGGTAGAGCCCCTGAGCATACCGCCGACGGGTGACCTTCCCGCCGAACTCGACATCGTACTCGTCGTCGAGACCGTCCCACACATCGCAAACAGCAACCGGGACGACCCCGCCCCCAGCCTTCGCGAGCCGATTGACGAGGTCGATGTGAGCCTGGGCCCGACCGCCACAGCCGAGGAACCCGATCCGAATCCGGTCCCCGCTGCCAACGACCTTGGCGTAACTGGCGGCGGACAGCGACAGAGCGGCCGCGGAGCCAAAGAACTTGCGGCGATCAAGTGGGGAGGGATCAGGCATGGCGGTCAAAGGGGTGGGGTTGGTGGGATCTCAGCTCTTGGACGACGCAGCCAGGAGCTTCATTCACATCCTACTCGAATCCGGGCCTCGTCGCACTGGGTCAAATCCCTAAGATTTGTCTCGTTTGCCCCAAGCCGCCCCTGCTTTGAGACCCCACAACCCAACATGCAAGCGAAACTGGCCCTGGAAGATGGCACCGTGTACACCGGGCAGGCGTTCGGTGCGCCTGGCGAAAAGCTCGGCGAGGTGGTGTTCAACACCAGTATGGCCGGCTACCAGGAAATCCTCACCGACCCGTCGTACAAAGGGCAGATCGTTACCATGACCTACCCGCTGATCGGGAACTACGGGACGACGCCCGACGACGAGGAATCCGCCCGGGTGCAGGTGGAAGGGTTCGTGGTCCGCGAACTCACCCGTTTGCCCAGCAACTTCCGCAGTAGCCAGGATCTGGATGGCTACCTCAGGGACAGCGGCGTGACCGGGATTGAGGGGATCGATACACGGGCGCTGGTCCGCCGAATCCGGGTCCGGGGGGCGATGAACGGGATTCTCTCGACGCTCGATCTCGATGACGCCTCGCTTGTTGCGAAGGCCCAGGCGATGCCGAGCATGGAAGGCCGCGATCTGGTGCGGGAGGTGGTGCCGCCCAGGGCGTTCGAGTGGACGAAGGGGTTCGGGGCATTCGCCGACCACGCCCTCCCAGCCCGGCCGCCGACGAAGCGGGTGGTGGCGATTGATTACGGGATGAAGTGGAACATCCTCCGGTGCCTGACCCAGATCGGCTGTCAGGTGACCGTCGTGCCGGGAACAGCCACAGCCGAAGAGGTGCTCCGTCACGATCCGGATGGCGTGTTCCTCTCGAATGGCCCGGGTGACCCCGCAGCCGTCGGCTACGCAATCGAGACGGTCAAGGGGTTGATCGGGAAGAAGCCGGTGTTCGGGATCTGCCTGGGGCACCAGCTTCTGGGGCTGGCCTTCGGGGCGAAGACGTTCAAGCTGAAGTTCGGCCACCGCGGGGCAAACCAGCCGGTCTTGAACAAGCTGACAGGTCGGGTGGAAATCACCACCCAGAATCACGGTTTCGCCGTCGACGCTTCGACCCTTCCAGGCGATGTTGTGCCGACCCACATCAACCTGAACGACAAGACTCTGGAGGGGTTGCGTCACACGAAATTGCCGGTGTTCAGCGTCCAGTACCACCCGGAGGCGGCGGCCGGCCCGCACGATAGTCGGTATCTGTTCGAGGAGTTCGGCAAGCTCATGGTGTGAGCAGAGTCGGAACCTACCCCCCCCCAACCCCCTTCGCTAAAAAGGAAGGGGGAGACGGAGGCCGGTTCTACTCCCTCTTATTGCCTGGCTTTCCACCCTGCCGCGTCTTCGCCGTCGAGTCGGAGGGTCAGGCACTTCGCGCTGCCGCCGGCCTTCAAGAACTCATCCAGTTCCACCTCGATTGAGCGGTATCCCGCACCCTCCAGATCCGCAGCCAGTCGCGGGCATCGGCTGTTGTGGACCACCGTCTTGCCGACCACCACCGCGTTGCATCCGAATCGATGCGATTCCTCCTCCGCCACCGGGATCAGTTTCGGGACATGGTTGGCAAACACCCGTCGACCATAGGTATCGAAGGCGTCCGGGAAGTAGATTGCCTCCCCTGGTGCGAGCGGGCAGAAGCAGGTGTCCAGGTGGTAGAACCGGGGGTTGACCAGTTCGACCGGCAGAACCCGCACCCCGAGTGCTTTCCCGACCCACTGGTGAGCGGTGACGTCGGACCGGGTGCGATACCCGGCGAAGAGGGATTCGCCACAGAAGAGGGCATCGCCAGCCCCCTCGTGGTACATCCCTTCAGGAAGGTGTTCGACCCCGAACCCATTCGCTGCGAACCAGGCGTCGAAAAAAGGCGACTCCCTGGCCCGAACCTCGTGCCGGAACCGACTACTCAGAAACCGGTTGCGGAAGACGACCCCAGCATTCGCAGTGAATACGAGGTCCGGCAGGTTCGGCTCCGGGGTCATCGTCTCGACAGTCACCTCAAGCTCGACGAGTGTGTCGTGAAGTTGCTGCCATTGCCGAAACGCAAGCGCCCGGACCGCTCCTAGCGACCGGTTCATCCACGGGTTAATCTCATACTCGATCCCGTAGTGATCCGGAGGGCACATCAAGATCCGGGGTTTTGACATGGCACACTCCGTGGTTGCGATTAATGAGTTTAAAGTTTAACCTTTGAAGTTTAAAGTTTAAAACAAAAGACATTGAGTATCAGAACGGTTACCGACACAGTGGGAATGGCTTTCCGCTCGCAACTCCAGACTTCGAACTTTCAGCTACGCCTTCGTCGCGACGTATCGGGTGTATTCCATTTTACGCATCAGCCCTCCGTTGCGATCGGAGCGGCGACCAGTCAGGGGAGTGACGATGTTCCGCTGGCAGGCCCACAAAGGATTAATCCGATCGCTCGCATTTGATCCGAAAGGTCATTTACTCGCGACCGCAACCGGGAAATCGAACTTCCTTCACCTCTGGGATGTGCAGACCGGGGCTCTCGTTCGCAAATTGGATGTGGGTAGCCCGGTTCAGGTGGTCGCCTTCGCCCCGGCGTCACCGCTTGTCGCTGCCGGAAGCTTGGCTGCGGTCCGGATCTGGGATACGTTACGGTGGGAGCCGTTCTCGAACCTCGACGCCAGCTACGTCTACGAGATCGCCTTCGCCCAGGGCGACTGGCCCAGCCTGGCGGCCGCGTCCGCAGGAAATGTGTCTGTGTGGTCGGGCATCTCCCTCCCATCCCCCCAGGGACGCCACGTCCCCTATCTCCGGCTCTCGCACGGTTCTCATATTGTCTGCCTGGATTTTACGCCCGACGGCCGTCTGGTCACGAACAGCCTGGACAAACACGTCGCCATCTGGGAACTCATCACTGGAACTCCTCTCCGCACCTGGGATCGCCCCTCAACGCCCAACCACGGACCGATCCGAGTCAGTCCCGATGGCACACGGGTGGCTTACGCTCACGGGAAGGTGGTGACAGTTCGGGAGATCGATCCTCCCTTCCAGGAATCCGGACCAACCTCGTTCGTCGGGCACACGGGTCCGGTGTGGGCGCTCGGCTGGTCGGCCGACGGCCGGGGATTGATGACCACCAGTTCCGACGGAACGGCCCGGCTCTGGGACTCGACCTCGGGGAGTCTGATTCGATCGCTCGACTGGGGGATCGGGAAGATCTATGCAGCGGACTTCTCCCCGGATGGCTTGACGTGCGCGGCCGGTGGGCAAAGTGGTGAAGTCGTCGTCTGGGACGTGGATGGGTAACCGACGGATTTCTCAACCCGCCGGGCATATCGATCTAACGGGAGGGCGACGCTCCAGCCGAGCGCGAGTGGTGCGGCTCGGTTGGAGCCTCGCCCTCCCGTTAGACTGATTGTATTTCAAGGAATCACACCGTACTCGCGTGTTCCGAGGTGGCCATGCCACGATTTGGCTCTTCGCTGCTGAATGGACACTCACGAAATGCCCATTCCTGTAGCAGATCAATGCCACGACAAGGACACGTCCGCGAGTCGCGGCTTCGAGGGCTAGACTCAAAAGCATCAAGAGATTGGCTTTGCGCGAAAGGGAGGACGCACCGAATTTTTGCTGGGCTCTGGCACTCTGCGTGCGTTGAGGGGTTCCAGTAAAACCTAAACCGGCCTGTTGACCAAGGGAGAGGTGGTCAGCAGGTCGGTTTTGTGTTTTTCCCGGCCGCTTCACCTCATGCCGGATCACAACTTCATCGGGTGATGAACGGATTTGGTGCCCGAGAAAAGGACTTCGGCTTGTTCGGCGTCTGTCGTGGCCGATAGCATAGGTTGGTTCGGACCCGACCGGCCGCGTCGGGACCCACCCTGCACAGACGGTGACCATGCCGCCGAAGACCGCCACGCCGGCGCCCCCGCCGGCCTTCTTGTACGATCCGACCAACCCGTTCATCGTCCAGTCCGACCGGTCGATTCTGGTCGAGGTGGATAATCCACGGTACGCCGAGGCCCGCGACGCCCTCGCGCCCTTCGCCGAACTGGAGAAGAGCCCGGAACACATTCACACGTACCGCATCTCGAACCTTTCCCTCTGGAACGCTGCTGCCGCCGGTTTCACGGCCGAGCAGATGGTCGAGGTGCTCCAGAGATACACCAAGTTCCCGATCCCGCCGACCCTCCCCGCCGACATTGCCGAGACCGTGTCCCGCTATGGTCGGGTGCGACTGGAACGCATCGACGCCGACACGCTTCGGCTGGTGTGTGCCGACAAGCCGCTGCTGGTCGAACTCTCCCGCCAGAAGAAAGTGAAGGAGTTTCTCGGAGAGAAACTCGACGAGACGAGTTTCGCTATCAACCCGGCCCACCGCGGGGTGCTGAAGCAGGCTCTGATTACTGTCGGCTATCCGGCCGAGGATCTCGCGGGATACACCGAAGGGGCGTCCCTGCCGATCACCCTCCGGGAGGTGGCTGCGTCGGGCCTGCCGTTCCGGATTCGGGATTACCAGCGCGAAGCGGCTGACGTCTTCTACGCCGGGGGTGATGTCCGGGGTGGTAGTGGCGTGATCGTCCTTCCGTGTGGGGCCGGCAAGACGATCGTCGGGATCGCTGCGATGGCCTTGCTCCAGAAGACCACCCTGGTGCTCACCACGAGCATCACCGCGGTCAAGCAGTGGCGGCGAGAGATTATCGACAAGTCAAGCCTGACCGAAGCGGAAGTGAAGGAGTACACCGGGGAGACGAAGGACATCGGCCCGGTGACCGTGGCGACCTACCAGATCCTCACCTACCGCCCGGACAAGACCGAGGCATTCCCCCACTTCGGGCTCTTCGAGCAGCAGGACTGGGGGCTGATTGTGTATGACGAAGTTCACCTGCTACCGGCCCCAGTGTTCCGGGTGACCGCCCAGATCCAGGCCCGGCGGCGACTCGGGCTGACCGCCACCCTGATTCGCGAGGATGGCCGCGAGGGGGATGTGTTCTCGCTGATCGGGCCGAAGAAATACGACGTCCCGTGGCGGGAACTGGAGACGAAAGGGTGGATCGCATCGGCCAGTTGCACCGAGATCCGGGTCGCCCTCCCGGACGACCCGACCCGGATGGCGTATGCGGTTGCCGACCACCGGGCCAAGTACCGGATCGCGAGCGAGAACGAGGCGAAAGACGAGATGGTTGCCGAGTTGCTCAACCGCTACCACGACCAGCGCGTGATCGTGATCGGCCAGTATCTGACCCAGCTTCGTCGCTTGAGCGAGCGATTTGATCTGCCGATCATCACCGGGGCGACCGCCAGCGCGGAGCGAGAAGACCTGTACAACAAGTTCCGCTCGGGCGAGGTGCGGCATCTGGTGCTGTCGAAGGTGGGGAACTTCGCGATCGACCTGCCGGACGCGAATGTCCTGATCCAGGTGAGCGGGACGTTCGGGAGCCGACAGGAGGAGGCCCAGCGGCTGGGCCGCATCCTCCGCCCGAAATCCAGCGGCTCCGGGGACGCCCACTTCTATACCCTGGTCACCCGCGACACCCGGGAACTCGACTTCGCCCACCACCGCCAGATGTTCCTGACCGAGCAGGGGTATGCCTACGTGATCCTGGACGAGAAGGATGTGTTCCGGGGGTAGCGAACAGTCAACCACCGAGATCAGGCGTTCGGCGGCAAAAAGTTGACCCGTGTTTGGGACTTGCCCACGTCATGAAGCGTTTGCCATGAACAACCCCACGACCCGCCTTTCCGCGAAACTGCACCGCCGGGTCTGCCTGGTGCTGACCGAGGATGCGCTTCTGGCTGAGGAGTTGCTCGCGCGCAAGAAACTCGCTCAGGAGCTTGCCGGGCGGCTATCGGACCGGGTGTTGCTCGTCCGGCCCGGACGGGTCGAGGCGGTTCTGGAGGAGCTTCGGAAGATGGGCCACACCCCGCAAGTCGTCGGCGGAAAGCCCGGCGAGCGGGCCGTGTGATTCAGGGAAGGTGCGTTCAGGGGTGTGGCACAAATATCGGGAGGTCGTCAGAGGGGTTGTTCGTCGATGTTCTCAGTGCCGATGATTGCCATTCTTCACCCTGAAAGGGTGAGATCTCTCAGCCCAGGGCGTTGCC
>PLDW01000437.1 GCA_003136315.1 Gemmataceae bacterium
GTGGGGAGAGCCCGAGGACAAGTCAGGGGGGTGGTTCAGCAGGAGTTTTTGGGGAATTCTGTTGACCACGATGTCCGCACCCCACCAAAATGAGCGTTATGATGGAGAGGTTTGGGTCGTTTTTCGAGAGACACCCGCCTGGCAGTCAAGGTGAGATCTCGCACCGCACACGCCCGCGAGACTCGTGGATTGGTGGGGACACCAATCTCCGTCAAGTCGGGCTGCGCGATCGGAATGCGGTTCATTTGGGCCACACCACTCAGGAGTTATCAGATATGGGAAACCAATCACTGAATCGCCGCGACGCGTTGCGGATGCTCGCCGCTGGCGGGGTCGCATCCGCTGTCGTCGTCTCGGTAGGCTCGTCGCCGGCATCGGCGGACGAGATCGACCTCGCAAAGGAGGTGCCCGCCCCGGTTCTGGCGGCGGCGAATGGCGTCCTGAAGGACGTCAAATGGACGAAGGCACACAAGGTCTCCGAGAAGAAAAATGTCCTCTACGATCTCGAGGGCACGCAGAATGGTCGCGAGGTGAGTGCCGAGGTCACGGCTGCCGGGAAGGTCACGGGGGTTGACCGGGAAATTCTCCCGAAAGACTTGCCCGCGGCCGTCACCAAGGCGGCGACCGGCAAATATCCCAAGTTCACCGTTGAACACGCCTTCGAGGTCTATGCGGGCGACGACATCCAGGCCCTGGTACCCGCCGATGTTGTGTACGAACTCGAAGGGACGATCGAGAAGGGACACGACACGATCACCATCACGCCCGAAGGGAAGATCATTACGGAAAAGACCGAAATCGACCTGAAGGCCGTGCCCAAGGTCGTCCACGACGCCCTCAAAAAGAAAGCGCCGAAGTTTAAGCCCGAACACGCCCACAAGCTCGTGGAGGACGAGGTCGTTGCTGGCTACCTGTTTGCCGGTGACTTCAAGAAGGAGAAGAAGGAGCGCATCGTGTTCGTGTCCGCGGACGGCAAGGAAGTCGAAGTGTATCAGGACTAGTGACGAAATCGATCAGCCGTTATTATATTAATAATAATCATTTTACCATTTTTACGTCTTCAACTTCCCAGAGACTGGAGATTGCTCATGACCAGGCGTTCGCTTTTGCCCCGGCTACTGACGCTGGGCGCTGGGCTACTTGGCCTCACAGCGTACACCGAGCACGCGACGGCCAAGCCTCCCCCGCATCACCATCACCATCACCATCATCACCACCACCGACATTGGCGATACCGTCGCCATCTTCGCCGTCATTATCGCTAACGGACCGTGTCCGAACCTGTTACCGTGCCGGGAATGAGTTGCCTGATGGCGGTGGGGCGGTCGGTCGACAGGGCAAAACCTTCGACGAAGCCGATCTCGCCGCCATCAGCAGTCGGAGTGCAGACGACACCCCGAGCCAGTCGGACCAGAGAGAGGCCCATCAGCCACATCGCAACCCATCGTATTGAACGCAGAACAATCTGCCTCGATGGAAGTATTGACAACCGAGTGTTATTTTGACCATTCAAGACTGATTCTATTTACCATGAATCGCTTCGCAGGTGAAAAACAAGTGTACTTACGAGTATAGCTCTTAGCACTAACAACTATGAATGACCAGGAACTCGCAGATCGCTTGGCGTCTGCAAAAGCAGCGCAAGAGAGAACTCGATTCGCATTCTTTGCTTATACATTAATCGGATTATGCTTACTAGCTAATTTTTGGAATGCGTATTTCTCAATTTATCGTGATATGGCATTTGAACATTTTCTGATGCAAACGGACGACAAGGATAGGATACAGGAGGTACAGAACTATCAACGTGAACATCCGGAGCAGTCCAAGCGTGTCAAGGAACTGCAACACGAATTGATGGTAAACTGGGTCAAGAGCAGGTTCATAACAGTTTCCCTATTGGGCATCAACTTTGGCGTGGGTGATGCTCCGCTTCTCGGCGCAGTTGCGCTAATGATCTCATTGGGTTGGTTTCTGATGGCTGCACGACGTGAAAATATCACAATTTGTACGTTACTTTATGACGGTTGGAATTCTTATAATGAACATATCAGATGGAGGGTTTATCACGGAATAATTTCATATGCTGTCTTCAGTCGTACTGATATAAATGAATTAGAATTGACTATATCAACTAATGATCCTATCCTAATATTCTTAAAACGAATTATTCGATATATCATACGATATCGCATTATGCGATCAATCATGCGGTTATCTGCCTTTACAAAGACTTATTTATCTAAGATTGTGCATCTTATCGAATTATTAGGTAAATATTTGGCAATTTGGATTTTACATTGGCTCCCAATATTAATCTTATGTCTTGTTTTATTATGTGATTTTCGAGCTGCAAAAGGTTTCATTAAATCACCATTTAGAATACCACCTGATAGTAAGCTGACTGATACATCCGATCTTTATTGTTACTGGGCGATCTCATTACTGCTAATATTAATTAATATCTTACTTTGTAAGAATATGCGGAAATATTCCTTAAATATTAAACAGATTTTAACACGCTATCATAAATTGCTTAATAAAAAATCTCATCGCGACCAAGGATTTAATCTTACTAGCAACACAATGATCGGCTGCACTGGAATGGTTCTTTGGTCGGCATCTCTTGGAGCAGATGGCACTGGCGTTCCTCGCTCCCCTCCAGCGGGCTGATCCACAACCCAATCGGGCAGGTTCATTCCCGGAGCCATCATCGGTATAACGGGAGTGCGAGGCTCCTGCCGAGCGTGCGGGTGGTNNCACTCCCGTGTGCGCGTCGAATTGTTTTCCGTAGATGCGACACCCTGGACGGGTTCAGGGATGAAGCGTCTGCCGATGCTGGCCGCGTGGTACAACACGATGAGGTGGAGCAGAGGTGGGTGTCGTGGACGACCCAATCGTCTGGACCGAGCCGGCGGGAGCCGACCTGGAGGCTTCGATCCGGCTCGCGAGGTCACCCACTGACTGGCCCGTTTGAGCCGGATGGCGGTGGAGGCGGCAAGTCGCGAAGCTCGGTGACATGCACCAGGGCGACTCGCGTCACCTGATCCGCCACAGTCGGCCGATTCGGACTGGGCGTTCCGACAATCAAGAAATGCCGGGCGACCAACACCAAATCGGGGTGGTAGATATCGTAGACTTGCCCGGTGGTGGTGACGATCCGAATTGGCGTAAACGGTTGCTCCCGGAGCCGAGTTTGGATGTCGTCTGGAGTAAAAATCATGCGATGGCCTCCGTTCGGTGAGAGGAATTCTAGCAGAGCAGTGTACGCTCTGCCAGGTAGAACCGAGGGAAGGGTGCAAAACCCGTAGCGGTAGTTTTTTGGTCAGGTGTTGAGCAGACGAAAATCTCCCAAGAGCGTGCGGTAGTTTCTCACCCACCCCTTGTGGGCTAACNNATTTCGCCTCTACTGTTGTCTAAGCGATAACAATCATCACCTGCGCATTCTTACCGCGCCCCTTCTCGGGGAGGTTCACCGCGAAGGAGGCGGGGGGGGGTCAAGCTTATCCAGTTGGGAAGGTTTTCCCTCAACCCGGCTCGCAACACCTCACCGACTTACCCCTGTTAGCCCACAAGGGGGAAAACCAAACCACACTGTTTTCACTCCCGCAAGGTCAGCATAGGGTATCATCACCCCATAGCACGAGGGCAAACCATGAGCGAGCGGATTGCTGTTCAGCCACACATCCACTTCGGCAAGCCGTGCGTTGCCGGCACACGGATCACCGTGGAGAATGTGCTCGAACTTGTCCGGGAAGGGGTCGTCGCTGCGGACATCCAACGCGACTACTTCCCCGAACTGTCGGTCGACGACATCCTCGCGTGCATGCAAGAGGCCATCAAATGACGATGCTTCAGCAGTTGGGGATCGACCGGATGTCCACCGCCGAGCGACTCGCGCTCGTCCAGGAGATCCTGGATAGCGTCGCTGCCGACCAGCCCCGTCCGCCGCTGTCTGAGGCGAAGCGCGAGGAATTACGCCGCCGACTCGCCGACGCGATCTCAAACCCGGCCGACGGCGTGCCGTGGGTGCAGGTTGAGGCGGCCGCCCGGGTCCGGTTCAGCCAATGAGTCCATCCGTTAGACCAATCGTGCGTGTGCATCTCATGACAAGCAGCAATCGCGCTGTGAGCCAACTCACGACCGCAAACTTGATGATCGGTGGGATCGCGATTCTGGGCTGGATCGCCCTGGGCGTGGTGGCGTTGCTTGACCAATTCCCCCAGGACTGGTTGGTGCAGTTACGGCATGTCCCGGACGCGATCTTTTTTGCGATCCTGTTGACTGGCCCTGCTGGCCTGGTGGCCGGTTTCGGGCTGAGGAAACGCCGTCGCTGGGCTCGTCTGCTCACGCTGGTTCTGGGTGCAATCGCCGGTGTGCTTGCGATCTTGGGTGTCGTGCTGGCTGGATTCGGAGTACTTCAGGCGAGTGGTCCCGCCGACTTTGCGTTCTTTTCACTATTCGCCGCTTATGGTGGGGCGGTGTTTGTCATCCTGTGGAACAAAGACGGCGAAAAGGGGTCAGGTTAAAGTCTCATCAACGAGCCATGCTCGTGTGTTGCTGAACGATCACGAATTGCATTCTCTACCCAAGCTGTGTAGTGGCTGCTCTTTGTGACGGACCGGTACCGCTTACTCGTAGCGAATGACGAGGTCGCCTCCCTCCACCTGAGTACCAGGGCGGACGAGAACCTCGGCGATTTTCCCCGGCCGCTCGGCGTGGAGTGTGGTTTCCATTTTCATCGCTTCGAGGGTGAGGAGTTTCTGTCCCGCTGCGACTTCCTCGCCCGGAGCCACTGAGACCACCACCACCGACCCCGGCATCGGTGCAGCCACATGCTTCAGATTCCCCGCCTCCGCTTTCGGCCGGGCTTTCACTGTCCCAGCCCCGAGAGCCTTGTCGGCAACGATCACCTCCCGCGGCTGGCCGTTCAACTCGAAGTACACCACCCGCTTGCCGTCGGGTTGTGGATCTCCAATGGTCAGGAACTTGACGATTAACGTCTTGCCCGGCTCGATCTCGATGCTCACTTCCTCGCCCTTCTCCATCCCATAGAAGAACACCGGAGTCGGTAGCACGCTCAGGTCGGAGTAGCGGCCCGCCGCCGCGACAAACTCCGGGAAGACCTTGGGGTAAAGGACATACGAGATAACATCAGTCTCGGAGGGGCGACGGCCGAGCTTCTTCTCCAGTTCTTCCGCGACCGTTGCGAAATTCACCGGCGGGAGCAGCACACCCGGACGATCGGTCAGGGGCTTGCGGCCCCGCAAGATACGACGCTGAAGCGTGGGCGGGAACCCGCCCGGCGGCTGGCCGAGCTTGCCCTCAAAGAACTCCACGACCGACTCGGGAAAGGCCACCTCCCGTTTCGGGTCAAGGACATCGGCCGGGGTCAGGTTGTTGGCGATCATGAACAGCGCCATGTCCCCAACCACCTTCGACGTCGGAGTGACTTTCACGATGTCGCCGAACAGTTTATTGACCTCGGCATACATTTGACCAACTTCGTGCCACCGATCTCCGATCCCGAGGGAGTGAGCCTGCTGATAGAGGTTGGCGGACTGCCCCCCCGGCATCTCGTGGAGGTAGACCTCGGCCGAGTTGGCAATCTGGCCGGTCTCGAAGGCAGAGTAGTGAGTCCGGACATCCTCCCAGTAAGTTGCGGTTTCCTGGAGGGTGGTGAAATCCAGCCCGGTGTCTCGGGTGGTGTACCGCAGAGCCTCGGCGAGGGCGTTCAGGCTGGGCTGGGAGGTTGCCCCGGCGAGTGGAGCGAACGCACAGTCGACAACATCGACGCCTTCTTCGGCCGCCATCAGGTACGCTGCGAGCTGGCCGCCAGCCGAGTCGTGAGTGTGAAAGTGGATCGGCACCCCGATCTCAGCCCGCAGCGCCTGAACCAGCACCTTCGCTGCGTATGGCTTGAGCAATCCAGCCATATCCTTGATCGCCAGGAAATGCGTCCCCATCTTCTCCAGTTGCTTCGCCAGATCGACAAAGTATTTGAGCGAGTATTTGTCCCGACGCGGATCAAGAACATCTCCGGTATAGCAGATCGCGGCCTCGCAGATCGCACCGGTCTTGAGAACGGCTTCCACACCCACCCGGAGGTTCGGCAACCAGTTATTCGCATCGAACACCCGAAACACATCCATCCCGGCGGCAGCGGCCAAGCGGACGAACTCATCGACGACGTTATCCGGGTAGTTCGAATACCCGACCGTGTTGGCTGCCCGCAGTAGCATCTGGAAAAGGATATTCGGGATTTGCTCGCGCAGCCTCGCCAGCCGGTCCCAGGGTGATTCCTTGAGGAACCGCATACTTGTATCGAATGTTGCCCCGCCCCACATCTCCAGGGAGAAGAGATCGGCATGAGCCCGCGCATAACGGCCAGCGATCTGGAGCATGTCGAAGGTCCGCATTCGGGTCGCCAGGAGCGACTGGTGTGCGTCTCGCATCGTCGTATCGGTAACGAGAAGCCGTTTCTGCTCGCGCACCCAACGCGCGAACTTCTCGGCCCCGAGTTCCTTGAAACGGTTCCGGGTTCCGGACGGCGGATCGGCCCGTTTGCCGGGCGTCAAATGAGGTGCCACGACCAACGGAGCCATACCCGCCGGCCGGCCACGCTGTTTGACCTCCGGATGACCATTCACAATGACGTCGGCCAGGTAGGCGAGCAACTTTGTCGCCCGATCTCGACGAGCAGGTAAGACGAAGAGCTCCTTCGATTCGTCCAGGAACCGGGTGGTCACGTTCCCGGCCAGGAAGTCCGGATGTGTGATCAGGTTCAGGAGGAAGGGGATGTTTGTCTTCACCCCCCGGACACGGAACTCCTGGAGGCACCGCTCCATTCGTGTGGCAGCATCGGCAAAGCGGATTCCGCTCGCGGTGACTTTCACGAGCAGGGAGTCGTAGAAAGGCGTGATGACCGCCCCGGGATTGGCGGTTCCCGCATCAAGGCGGACCCCCGGCCCACCGCTCGACCGGTAGGCGCTGAGCCGACCGTAGTCCGGAACGAACCCGTTGGCCGGATCTTCCGTTGTGACCCGGCACTGGATCGCGAACCCACGGGCAGTAATCGCGGATTGCTCCAATCCCAATTCCGGATGAGCAAGCGGGAGGCCGCTGGCGATGAGGATCTGCGAGCGGACGATATCAAACCCGGTGATCACCTCGGTGATCGTGTGCTCGACCTGAATCCGAGGATTGACTTCAATGAAATAGACCTTCCCCGCGTCAGTGTCGTACAGAAATTCGACTGTGCTGGCGTTATCGATCCTGGCTGCCTTCCCAACGAGCATCGCGAAATCCAGGATCTGCTCGCGAACGTGCGTCGGGAGGTTGGGAGCGGGAGCCAGTTCAACCACCTTCTGGTGCCGTCGCTGGACCGAGCAGTCGCGTTCGTACAGGTGGACGAGCCCACCATGCCGGTCCCCGAGCAATTGAACCTCGATATGCTTGGCACGCTCGACAAACTTTTCCAGGAACACGTCCGGGATGCCGAAGGCCGCTCCCGCCTCTCGTCGGGCGGATTCGACTGCCTCGGCCAGTTTGTTCGGCGCATGGACAACCCGCATCCCCCGGCCGCCTCCACCCATCGACGCTTTGACGATAATCGGGTATCCGAGCCGACCGGCCAACGACTGCGCTTCGTCGAGGCTGGCCACGGGGTCATCGCTTCCGGCGAGCACTGGCACACCCGCCTCGCGAGCCAGTCGACGCGCGGTCACCTTGTCGCCAAGTTGGTCGAGGATCTCGGAGCGGGGGCCAATGAAGGTGATCCCGGCCGCCGCACATGCGCGGGCGAAAGCTGGGTTCTCCGACAAGAATCCGTATCCGGGGTGGATCGCATCGACCCCGATCTTCTCCGCGAGCCCGACAATCCCCGGAATATCCAGGTAGGCACGGATAGGCTCACCGGCCTTGCCCACCCGGTAGGCCTCATCGGCCTTGAACCGATGGAGAGCAAATCGGTCTTCGTGTGAATATACAGCAACCGTACGAATACCGAGTTCGTGTGATGACCGGAACACCCGGATGGCAATCTCACTCCGGTTTGCGACGAGCAACTTGCGAAATGGACGGGACAGAGGATCCGGCATGACCGACATGGCCTCGGGGTGGGGACATCCGACGACTTGATAGGGAATGGAATCGGCACAGCACAGAGGCTGACAGAGCAAGGCATCCGCTCGGCCAGAACAAAAAAGCCCTTCCCGGGGGAAGGGCCTGAATCTGCATCTTCCAGCGGGGGGCTCAACGCACCCCGACCTTGGCCACAACCGGGATCACAACGTTTGGTTGATCCTTGTTGTCGGTCACGATCTCGACCTTCCTGGCGAATCCACCCGCGTTCTTGGGGTGAGCGGACAGGGTGATAATGTGGGTCGCCTTGGCCTCCTGGCTCTCGATCTTGATGTCCAGTTGCTCGTCGGCTCCCTTCACCCCCAGAATTTTGAAGGGGGTTCCACTCTGGAGCGTCACTTGCTTCTCGGCCGGGTTACCACCCACCGCCATGTCACCGAACTGGACAGCGTCCGGGCTGGCAGCGACCGGGGGAGCGATCTGGACCGTCACCGGGATCCTCAGGTTGGCAACGGCCGGGTTGGAGGTCTTCAGGTAGATATCGGAAGTCCAGTTTCCGACCGGGCAGTCCCTGTCGAGCGTTGCGGTGATGTCGTAGGTCACGACGCTTCCCGACCGGGAGTCGAGCTTGTGGTCAACCTTGACATAGCCCCCACTACTGCTGCTTTCTGTCACTTTCCAGTCCGGGTCGCTGGTGAAGGTCACCTTGGTGTTGACTTTTCCACCTTGCCCTTTCCTCAGTAGCCCGAAGGCCAGAGTGTCAGGGGCCATCATCAGGTCGTCCCGGCAGACGGTTTGAACCCGGAGCGACACTTCTTCCTGGGTCGGACCATAGAACGGGACGTATACGATGACCGACTTGGTCACATTGGTCGTTGGGATCCGGCGGGTATCCATGTACGCGATCACCGCGGCCGACTCGCCCGGGGCGACCTGGCTCTTGCTCACTGCCGCTGAAGTACAGCCACACGAGACCCGAGGCTGCCCGAGTGTCAGCGGCTGGTTTGTGGTGTTGGTGAATCGGAAGTAATGGATCAGGACCGGCCCCTTGGGTGTGATCCCGAAATCTTTTACCTTTTCGGTGAAGAGGTCCGACGGGCCGGCCGACGCCGTCCCGAAGCCGATCAGAACCCCTGCCATCGCGAACGCGAAACGCCTCATAGACCCGTTCCCCCAGATGTCGGTCAGAATGCCCTTTCCCCCGAAGAGGCAACCCAACCGGGTAACTGAATACCTATCAGACAGGATGGTGCGACTACACTACCAGTTCGCCCAGGACTGGGTGGTCCTGGACATTCCTCGGGTGTCCTGCCCGATACGATCCCGATGGATCTTACGCCCGGCCGTCCCTGTCCGTCCCGGATTCTCTGATCAACCGCTACGCTCGTGCCAGAACCGCAGCGATCACCTTTGCAGCACCGGCGACCCGCAACACCCGGGCGGCCTCGCTCAGGGTGCTCCCGGTCGTCATCACATCATCCACGAGGAGTACTACTCGGGAGGCGAAACTTGCACGGTGCGACACCCGGAATGCTCCCCGGATATTCTCCCTCCGTGCCGAAGCGGAGGGTTGTGCGTATTGCATCACTCCACGGATGCGGCGGAGCCATCCTGGGCGAAAATCGATCCCCAGGCCAGCAGCCACCTCTCGGCCAATCGCAGCGGCCTGGTTGTAGCCCCGTGACCAGCGCCGTCGCCAGTGCAATGGCACGGGCACCACCAGATCCACGCCCGCGGCTTTCAGTTCCGTCGCCATTTGATCGACCACCACCCGACCGAGCATCTCGGCCAGCGGTTCACCAGCCGCATTCTTGATCCTGAGAATGGCCTCTCGCAATCGGCCCTCATATGGCCCCAGCCGATAGGCTCCATCGAACCCGAACGAGTGGGGCAGACACACAACACAACCACGGGTCACATCGGTGTGCGGTCCGACCGTCGAGGCACACCACGGACAGACCTCCGCCGCGTCTGCGGTAATGCTGCGAAGACAATTACTGCATAATCCGTGCCGCAATGGCTCGGTTTCAGATGAATCGCAAATCAGACAGGCCGGCGGATAGAGGAGGTGAGCGACTCCGTGGGCGAGTTCCGCCAGTTCACGCAGCCACATGGCCCGATTCCATCCGGGAGAGAGTCAGCCGATAACTGGAGGGTAACAGACGTAATGGGAAATGCAACGGTCCCCAGCGAGAAATGCGCTGCCATGTGGAAAATCGGCATGAGATGGGCCGGGAGTTGTCCAGCGGAAAAGACGTCCTGGCTCGAACGCCCTGTTGAGGATGATCTCCGCGACCGGCTCGTCCTGGCTCATCCATCAGCAAGGCGACGATCGTCATCCGCGACGTGCGGCGGTCGCGTGAGAACGAGGGCCAGGAGGATCACCGCGGCCAGCGTGTACACTTTGTACGACAGCACCAGTATCGATCGGTCTTGCCCGATCAGTTCTCGGGGTAGGCCCAGAACCAGCCCGGCAATGACCACCACCCCGGCTGTATCTCGACGCCGCGGCCATTTCCCCCGCGCCAGCCGATCATATCCGTCCCGCAGCACCAAAAACGCTGCCGGAATGGCGAGCGTCAGGTGCGGCCCCCAGCAAATCGGTGACAGGATCGCACAGAGCAGACACAGGGCCGCCCATTCGGGAACGAGGTCGGCCCCTCGCCCGCCCTGCCACGCCTTGCGCCCGATTCGCCACCCAAACAGCACGAGGCCGGTGAGGACGACCGTCTTCGCAATCACCCCCGCCGTGGCCGGAGGGAGGTCGAGGAACTGGACGAACAGCGGGTCAGGCAGATACAGGGGATGACCGGGAGGGTAGGTTTGCAGTAGCCGGGCCAGGGCAAGAATGAGGCTCTGGTTCTTGTGCCGGGGGGGCTCGAAGCCGTTCAAGCTGGGATCTTCGATCCGGCTGTTCGCCAGAGTCACCGCAGCGAACTCGGCATTCAGTTCGACTGCCCCATCCCAGCCGATGAACAGGGCAGGGGAGAAGCACAACGCCACCGCCACCGCAAGCGAGACAGCGGCAGCCCGCCACCGCCCGGTGAGAACCGCAAACGGGACCAGTAGGAGCGGGGTCGCCTTGTAGGCGATGGCCACCCCGAGCCAGACACCGGCCGCCCTGTCGCGGCCACGCTCCCAGAGGAACACGCAGACGCTCAGCATGAACAACAACAGGAGTTGCGTCCCGCAGTCGTCGAGGTCGCGGACCACCCAGGGCGAGAGCAGCACGACAGTGCTGACCCCGGCCGCGAACCGGGCTTCCGGGCGAATCGGTCGGTAGGCCGCGGCCATGCGATCCCAGAGAGCGAATGACCCGACCAGGGAGGCGATCGACAGGAGGTAGAGAGTCGCCCGAAAGAGCCGATACGGTAGCCAGGCAAGGAGGGCATTGAGGGTGGCTCGGCCTGCCGGGTAGGGCACGTATCGGTAGGATTCGGCGGTCGCGTCCGGGTCCGGGAAGAGTATCCGTTGCCCCTGATGGTAGTGGTTGGCGACATCGTTCACCCGCAGGAACACGGCTACGACCCCTTCGCCGAGGCCGACCGCGACGAGTAGTACCACGACGACGGCGCGGAACCGTGGTGTGGCGAACCACACCGAGCCGGTTGCGGGGGCGAGCGAATTGGGCGGCGACGGGATGCTCATGGGGGGATCGTTCCTCTCCGCATCCAGAGGCGTGAAGACAAGAACCCTCGGAGCCAGGTGAATTCTGAAGTGAGTGTGAAACCGTTGGCCACGAGGAACGGAGCGGGGTCGGTGAGACGCCGGGCCGGGAGTCGGGTCGTGAGTCTGAAAAAGAGGTACATCCCCTCGAGAATCACCTGGGCCACCGCGCGCGACCACCGACCGGCAGGCAGCCGGAAATCGCCGTCGAGCCAGAGAGAGCCCGGTAACGACACCGCAGCCACACGGTCAATGAGCGGTTCGAGTTCATCCACAGAGAAACAATCGAGGAAGAAATTCGTGACAATCAGATCGTATCCTGCATCTGGCCATACGGTCGAACGCGCATCCGCAAGCACGAAGCGAACGCGGTGTGCCCCCACTGGGCTACCATCTAACCGGCGACGGGCCAGGGTCAGCATTCCCTTGCTGATGTCCAGGCTGTCCACGTGAATGTGCGGGTTGACCCGCAAGAGATCTGCGAGGAACCGGCCGTCCCCGTCCCCGAGGACAAGTGCTCGATAACTCCCGGCAAGCTGGCATAGGTGAGCCGTTCGGCATCGGTGAAGGAACGGTCCGTAGGTGATCCTTTCCAGGTGATGGTAGATTGGGGCGAGGAGATCGAACGATGGCCGCGGGTTCATGCCACCACCGCCACGAAGAGAGGAGTGAGCAGCGCGGCATCGACCAATACTCGCAGTCCCCGGGTCGAAATCCGATTGCGGATCAGGTCCAATCCCACAAGAAGCCCCAGACTCGCCAATATTGCGACCGAGACGGGGAACCTTGCGCCGACCGAAGCACTGACCGCGATTGCACCCACAGCCAGGGCGGTCCAACCTGATGGGGCCGAGGAGGCGCTCTCTTCCCACCGGCTGATGAGGATACAGTTCAGCCCACACAGCGCGCCAAACGCGATCACTCCCGGAACCCATTGCGGACTCGTTTGGGTCGTTCCCACGATCAGGGGGATGGCAACACCGATTGCGAAGACGGCCCCCACGGACACCTCTTTGAAGCCTCGGAAGAGCGAGCGGCGGGCGTGGATGAGATGGATGATCGTGAAATAGCCCATTGAGAGGACGGCGACCCCCCCACCGACTTCGAGATAGGAGTCAGGGAGGCCGACCCCAGCGATGGTTCCAGCGGCAGGCGTGGCGAAGAAGGCCAGCCCGGCGACGGTCCGTGGGTTTCGTGCGGCGAAGCGGTGCCGGTCGGTGCCAACAAGGCGGTGACGTCGGGCGTCAAGCCACCGGTCGATGAGATAGATGCTCCACACCACCAGCGCGAGCGTGACCGTCGCAGCAAGCGGCACCTCGACACCTTCGGAGGTGGAGAGGAAAGACTGCCAGACGACCGCGATGGCAGGTGCGTCGAGCGAGAGGAGGTTGGGCCATAACCACCACGGGTGGGAGTTGTCCACCGCGAGCATCCCTCGGCACTGGCTGCACCGGTCACCTCGATTGGGACCGTATCCCCAACACTATACTGACGGCGTGTCGAGACCGTCGCAAAAACCGATGGCCGACGTGTCAGTTTGCGGAATCGTTCAGAGGGATAGTCCTACCCGATAGTGCAACCATAACTTCGGCGAAAACAGGAAGCTTCAGTCACTGACTCATCTAATAATATGAAAATAACTAATACTAAAACACTATGATGATTTACAGCTAAAATAAACTAAGTTCAACATAACTATAATAGACGACTCATCGCGACGAGACCGCCACAAGAGTCGTTCGGTCCTACTCATGCTGTCTTCGGTGAACAGCTAACGAACATCCGGGACTAAACCGGCCCGCTATGCGAGGTTTTGCATCGGCGGGGCCACCTCAGCCAGTTCTCTCCAGAACTGAAGGGCGGAAGGCGTCCTGGCCTCGACGTGTCGGCGCAATGCTCTGGCGATGACTGGCCCGTATGGGCTGTTAAGTGCATCCGCCCACTCCCGAGGGACACCGTCCAGAATCTGCTGATGGGTGAAGTTTGGTGCCTGCCCGGTCATAATGAACAGTAGTAATAACCCCACTTGGTACACGTCCGTCAGCTTCCCAACCGTGCCGAATTCCGTATGGTTCAGCGCTTCCGGAGGGGTCATCGGCACGGCGAAGAGGGTGCCCGTGGGGTGGATTTCGTGTTCGAGCTTGGAGATTCCCAGATCCCCGACTTTGAACACCCACGGCCGGTTCACCGTGGTTCCCAAGTCGCCCGGGGCGTGTGCCCAGAACACGTTCCCCGGATGGAGGTCCTTATGGACGTAGTCGTGCGTGTGCATGAAATGCACAGCCTGAAGCACAGAGCGGGCGATCGGAGCCACCCAGAGGTTTGGATCGGAGCCAGCGAAGGAGAACGGTAGAGACCGTATCGTACCCTCGCACCGCTCCATGACGATGTAGAAGCCGTTGTTGTGCTCGAAGGCGTCGTGAACGTAGGTGATATTCGGGTGGCGGAGCCGGAACAGGTTGACCAATTCCCGTTCCCATCTCTGGTGAACGGCCTCGTAGGTGTCGTGGGGCAGGAAGACCTTCACGACCAGTCGGTTCCCCCACTCGTCGGTACACTCGTAGGTTCGGCCGAACGCTCCTTCGGCGAGAGCATCGCCGATCCGATACCAGCTTCGCCCTCCCCGGATGACCTCGCCGAGGTTCGGGAAGCGGAACGTGACCGTCGAAGGGGCCACTGGGAAGAGCGATTGCGACGGTATGGGCGGGGGTGGGTTGGTCACAGACTTACTTCCGAAGGGTGGTAAACTAACGCCTTATCCTATCCGCTTGGTTGGTATCGGGGTGATCGTCCTGCACTTCCGCAAGATAAGCGGCGGGGTGGCCGGGGTTGAGTCCTCGAAACCCCGGGAAGTCGGCAGAAAGCGACCCTCTCCTCCGCGATTCCGATGATCAATCTCCTCCTCTGACTATCCTTTTCCTCCGTAAGACGGATTCAATCCACCCGTCTGGACCAGAGCCGCAACGTCTTCTTCACCACTCGCCGGGGTTTCGAAGACTCAACCCCGGCCACACTGCCGTCAAACGGTGACCACTCAGGAGGTTAACAAGAAAAACCCCGGACAAGTTGTCCGGGGTGTTGAGCGTTTGTTAGTTTTTAACTAGACTGTACCCCATGTTGGGTTCCCAGACGGCTGTATTGCTCCCTACCTTCCCATCAGTTGCATCGAGTAAGCACTTCACTATCAACAACTCCGGCACTCCGGAGAAAACGGCTCCCTCAACAAACTCGCAACCCCGATAATCCGGGCGACTCTCGGTCGGCCACCGTAAGTGAGGCTTCGCTTCCGAGCCTTGACCTTTTCCTCGTTCGTACCGACGAAGAACGGCCGCTGTGTCCCGGACCGTGAACCAAGCGAGCGATTCCCGGTCAAAGTCCACCACTTTCCGCACCAGTTCAACCATGCCATCCTCCTTTTTTGGGGCATCTTCACTTTCTGCCTTTTTGGGGAAAATGGCATCTCAGTAGTTGCTGCTGTCCCTCTGCGGGATGGGGGGTGTTCGTTAAACTTTAACCTCCCCCTCTTGCGTTGTCATTGCGGGTAACCGCCCGAAGATTAACTAGGAAAACACAGCCTGTTATCGCTGATTCAGCCAACCGACAGCGTGAAGTACTGCGTCATCCGCAACCGGGAACAGCCTGCGTTGCTCTGCAATCAGCACCCCAGACCACTGATCCCGAATGCGAGCGAAGTGCCCGCATGAGGTGAACACGCCCGGTATTAGCCCAGCGACAGATCGCCACGCTCGGAAAACCTCGATCACTGTCCCAGCGTGCGGCCGAAAGCCCAAGAATTCATCATTCATAGCGGAAGCCTCCCGAAACAAGGGCGATCATCTAAATGATTCCAACCTAACCCAGCAATTCCTGAATACAAGGGCTTTTTCCGTCTCTGCCGGATCGAAATGACGTATTTCTGCCGTTTTCCACTTTTGTGGCGTCACAGCGGGTAACCTATGACCATCCCGGCGTGCCGCCGCACCAGAGCGGCAAGGGCATCCTCGTCCCGGCTTCGTACGAAGCGGGCCAAGAGTTCCCCATCGGTCATCCCGTCCAAGTCCGGCCCGAGATCGGCCAGAAGGTGCTGGATTACCACGCCCAACGGACCAGTCGGCATTGCCTTCAACCTCGCCGTTTTCGTCGTCTCTAGTTCATTATCCGCGCAGCGGGCCGTTTTGATCCACCAGTTTGATGATCGCCGCGGATTTGCCCAATCACTGGCCCGACCGTGATGGAATTCCGAATTGCTGCTATGGACGTGACATCCCCACGAAGCGGTTGGAGTGGGTCAGGACGCTTGTGGTGTTTGATTCCGTCAGCGGAAACCCTTCACTCGGCATCAATGACCGCTTCCAGTCGATCACGAAACGCCTTGAAACTCGACATCTTGATCTTGTTGATATTCAGCTTGTTCCTGACCTCCTCGCAAAGCAGTTCGGGCGTGATTTCCTTGCCCAAGATCGCCGCCAATTCCTTCTTGAGCGACTTCGGCGAGTTGTCGTTACCGGAGCGGTCTTCCAAGGCCATGCAATTCTGGTAAGCGGTCTTCTTCAAAGCACAGATCAGCCACGCCTCGGACTTCGGCTTCGGCACCATCGGCACGCCCCTGGTGAACTCTTCCTCATCGAACCCATCGGTTATCGACTGCCACTTGTCCTCCCACAGCCCCCGCCCAGCCGAGGCGGTACCGTCCGAATCCCGGAACAGGACGGCAATCACGTCATCCTCTCTCTGCTTCGCTTCATCACTGGCAATTCGGGAGAGGACTCGTGCTGTATTGAAGAAGTACCGGGTTTCCTTCGCCTGCCGTTTCCCTGGAAGCCGCAGCTTCTTTTTCGCCGCCTTCAGTTCACCCGCCCGACTGGCGACATCGACCTCGGAGACGAAGCCGCAACAGCTCGCGTCGAACATCGAATACTTCAGTCTTGTATCGACTACCTGGTCCACGATAACCGCCATTGGGCCGGGGAGGAAATCGTCGGCCTCGTTCACACCCGCCTTGCCCTTTCCGGAACCCATGTCGCTGACACCCTCACCGCTGAGGAGGAAGAACATCTCACGCCTCCCCCGTGCCCATGCTGGCGATCTCCTCAGCGAGTTCGGTCAGGTTCGTATCGACGAACGCCTCGCCCGGCCCCATCACGGTCAGCTTCTTCTTGAGCGACGGGATCGAAAAGAACGGGATCGACTTCGTGTGTCCCTGGGCAGTCTTGTACAGGTACATCACTCCCCTCTTGGCCTGCTCGTCGTCGAGGTAGTTCAGGATCATCGGGCTGTGCGTCGTGACGACAACCTGTTGCTTGGCCTTCAGAAGGATGTCTAACACGAACTCGACAACCTCCGGGTTGATCCCGTTCTCGATCTCGTCGAACAGGACCAAGCTGTGCTGCGAGGCAGTCTCGGCGAGGATGGCGAGCAACCGGAGCAGCCCGTCGTTGATGTGCAGGGCTTCCGTCGAGAGTTTGGTGTTGCCATACAGCTCCCTGACGTGAAGCTGCTTCCACCCCGAGCGGATTGACTTCACGAATATGTCTTGGAGGTTCGGGTACACCTTCTTGAGCTTTTCCGCCAACTTGGACTGGCCGTTCTCCCCCATCTCATACAGAAACGCCGACAGGTTGCGTCCGCCGTGTCCCAAGGAGCCGTTGGCATCCCGTGTCCGCTGCCGCAGCCGTTCCGGCGTCAGCATGTCGAGCGATTCCGCTGCGTCGAAGAACCTCTTGCAGTCGTGGACGGGTTTGGGGAGTAGGCTTTCCCGGAGGGACGACAAGATCGACCCCTGGTAGTCGAAGTTGATCGAGGACTGCCAGTCCTTGTCGCCCGGCGAGCGGTTTTTCACCTTGACGATGCGGACCTCATCAGATTTGGCTTCCAACACAAAGTCCAACATGTCGATGCGTTCCCAGGTGCATCGACTCTCGAACGGGTTGTAGTGGGCCTCCCACTGGCCAGCGGGTTTCTCCTTGGCATCGTTGAGCCACACGCAGAATTCGATGTTCTTCTTGGGATTGAGTTTCGACCGCAGTTCCTTCGGTTTCCACTGTCGCTCGTCGAGCCAGTCCTGAATGTCGCCCCGGACGAGTTGCGACAAGAAATCGATGAACTGTAGCACTGTCGTTTTGCCGACGCAATTGAGACCGGTCAGGCAAGTGAACTTCGCCAGCGTGAGTTTAAAATCGACGAGCGACTTGAAGTTGTTGACTGCAAGGGACCGAATCTGAAGGTGGGTGCTTGGGGTCATGTGTTTCGCTCGTCGTTCTTCTCGCCGTGAACCGTTTGCGGATTCAGGTGCAGGTGTCAACGTAGTGGCCTCTGTCGCAACGGCACGCCGCAATGTTCTCAGCGTCGTCTATGCCAACCCGCAGTACCCCCCCCGACGCCAACAACTCCTACCACTCGCAGGTACTGGAGTCGATGCGGAACACGGACACCCGCCGTCCGGGCTCGATCCCCTCATAAGTGCAACCGAGGGATGTTTCTCAGCGGCGAAGCGATAGGGGAAGTGTGGTTCCTCGAAGGGTGTCACCTCGTCATCCTCGTGTCTCAGGTGTGTCCGGAACGTTCGAACGCAGGTCGGTGGTGCGGAGGGCCATATCGATTACGGCCCGGTGATCGCCTATACCGCTCCGTCGACCGTGTGACGGCAGCCGCCGAGTCCCGCCCGATCGTCCCTTATAGTCGCTACCACCTGGGTCGTCCGGTCAGGGCCTTGACATCCCCACAAAACTTCCATCGTTATCCCGGGCGAGCGCCCAGAGGAACGCTCCGACATCCGGGCTTTCGTAGAAGAACCCGATCGCGTGGATTTTCACCCGATCGGCTCCCACCAACTGCCGATTCCAGGTTGTCCGGAGCTTGTCCCGGATGTACTTGGAGAGGAGTTCCGATCGCTTCGTCTCCTCCAGAGGTGGGTTGGCGACCTCCTGGGCAGGCGTCAGTCCTGGGCCGCTCGTTGGCAGACCATCCGAGAACAGGTAGAGGGTGTCCATTCCCTTCGACCGCATCCCGAAGGCCAGGTCGAAGGCCGCGTGCATGTTGGTGTCGCCCTCGGGAGTGACTTTCAACAGCGTGTTCCGGACGACTTGCACCGACTTCTCCCCTTCAAACGTCTGCCACTCACCCGAGCTAATTAACCATCGGGCTTGCTTGGAGAAAATGATCACCTGGAATCGCTCCAGGTTGGGGATGGTGCGCATGACCTTGGCTACCGTCTCGCACACCGTCGGCCACTTATCCGGGGCATCCGTCTGGGAGTCCGTCTTGACCATGCTACCGGACATATCGACCACGAAAACCACAGCTTTTCCCGTGATGGTGATCCCGGCGAATCGAGTCTCGCTGTCCCGGACAACCGTGTTCACCTTGTCCGCCAGTTTCTTCTTCTCGCCCTGGAGGTCGACGATGGTGACGTTCGCATCGTTGATCTTCTTCTCCAAATCCTTGATCGTCCCCCGGGCGGCAGCGAGTTCGGTCTCCGTCTTGGTCCCCGCCGCCTTCATTGCAGCGATCTCGTCCGCAGTGCGTGCGGAGGCGGCCTTGGCGGCTGTGGCGGCGTCTGCTTTCGCAGCGACAAGTTTGGCGTCGAGGTCGTCAAGCATCTTCTGAAGGTCGGTCGCCTTCCTTTGGAGTACCGCCCGTTCTTCGTCCTTCATGCGGATCAGTCGGGCCAGATCCTCGGCCGTGGTTGCGGCAGCAGTTGCCTTCTTCGAGAGCGCGTCGGCCTCTTTCTGCTTCTTTCGGAGGATCTCTTCGGCAGCATCTGTCTTGTCGCGGGCGAGTGCCAGCTCCTTCGCCTCAGCTTCGATCTTCGCTTCGGCCGCGTTCAGAGCAGTCTTTGTGCTGTCCAGCTGGGCCTGGGCCGATTTGGCTTCGTCCTGGGCGATCCCGAGCTTCCGGCCAACCTCAGCCTTTTCCGTCCGGACGGCAGCGAGTTGAGTCGTGAGCTGCTGGACTTCCGCATTGAGGCGGAGTTTGGTCGAGTCGAGGGTGGTGAGGGCGAGCTTCAAATCGGTGCGGGCTTGTGCGAGATCAGTGAGAGCAGATTTGGCAGCTTCAGTCTGATCACCGGCCTGTCGCGTGTTCAGGAGCCATAGCAGGGTGACGCAGCCGAGTGCACAACAGAACACATCCAGCATCCACATGCTGACCAGGGTCGGCGTCTTATGGCGAACACGCATGGAATGGTTCTCCGCCAGGCGTTTCCAGGATGCGTGAAGCACGATCCTGGGCTTTGTTCTACTACCCCTCCGGGGTACAAAACATCAGATTCTGGCTATACACGGCATGTATACAGCGCAGCTTACCTAACGCCTCATCCAGGAACCCGCAGAGGCAGGCTCATTCCCAGAGCAAGCATCGGTCTAACGGGAGGGCGAGGCTCCTGCCGAGCGTGAAGGTGATGCTCGGCNNCCCACCCCTTTGCATGTCCAACCGTTTTTCCTGAGATCGACATCCTCTGCGGGTTCCTGTATCAGAGCCTCACCGTTGAGTCGTCGATTTCGGCTGCGCAGCTGCTGATTGAGAGCTGACGATCGATAATGGAATGATTGTGTCCAGGTGGGCCCGGGGGAGGTCGCCCGACAGCCAGCGGGGGACAAGGGCGGCCGCAGCGTGGGCGACCGCGCCGGGCGGCAGAATCTCGATGGCCGTTCCCTCCGGTGTGTTTTGATGCAAGGCCCGACCCAGACCCGGGAGCCTGCCCGCAGCGTGGGTCAGCCATACCACCCTGGGTGGCACCGGGAGGCCGGCCCCAGTGATGACATCCCGAACCCCTTCGGCGGCCGTCCGGGCGAGGGCACCACAGTGCCCATCGAGTTCCTCGGGTTGCAACGTCAGATCCTGAAACCAGTGGGCTGTCCGAACGGTCAGGCTCACGCGTTGCCCCGCCTGAGCTCGGTCGAGAGCATCATCGAGTTGCTCGAAAAGTGCCTGCTCGGCGTCGGCGGAATCCCTTGGATCGCGGCGGCAGAGGCGGACACATCGGTCGGCCAGAGCGTCGAGTAACCGGTCTTTCCACACTTTCACGCTCACGCGTGGCCAAAACGTTGAGAAGACCAGTCGAGCCGAATCACGCTCGATCGCAACGACTCCCGCCGATAAGGCGAACTCGTCAGCATCGATGACCACTGCCGACCCCGGGCCGCCAGCCGGCGGTCGGATCGGAATGACTCCGCCGGTCAGTGGAGTCCCCTGAGTCGTCGGCTTGCCGGTGAGGACGGCTGCGGCCCGGTGAGCGGCGACTGCGAGAGGGGCCGATGCCGTCCCCTTGAGTGGGAGTTTCGTCCGAGTTGCGCCCAGCACGACTTTCCCCACCTGGGCTGGGGTGAGGTACGCCGGAACCGCAAGAGCAGCTGCCTCGGACTCGGCAGAGACCTGTTCACGGACACCGGCGAGGGCCAGTTCGAGGGCAGCCTCGGGCGAAAGAATATGCCGGCCAGCCCGATATTCCTGGGACTGGGTGAGGGAGGAGAGGAAATTCGAGATCACCGCGTGGGGGGCCTTCCGACACAGGCCGAACCCAGCCCGACCAACCACCGGGGAGCGGCGATCACACGCCAGGAAGAGGAGCAGATCCTCGGCTGGGGTGTCGAGTACCAGTGCCCGGACCTTCCCACCACCGACCGAGACACATCGAATCCGGGAGGCGGTCAGGTCGATCCCGACCACTCGGGATCGGTCGTGGACGGGAGCCGATTTACGGGACCAGAGCATCAATGACCTCCCAGTCTCCGGGTGCAACGCTTTGTAGAAGAGTGTCTGTAGCTGGCCTCGGTGAGGTCGGTCCGGAGTCACAGACCACGGCTACAGAGGAACCTCCCCTTCCCGACCTGTTGCCCGATCGCATTTGGGCGTAACCAGTCAGGCTCGAAGCCTCGAAGAGGCGGCAGATAGTAGCCCAGGGCGTCAGCCCTNNCGGGACTCAAAACCTCGGCTTTACGGCCAGCCCGACCGCTTACACCCTACTCACCATTCCCCACCAGTTCGGCCTGTGGGTCGTAGAGCCGCAGCAGAAGATGTTCCTGACAATATTCTTGCGAATCGACCACAAGCATCTCTTCCGCCCGCTGGGCGATGTTCACCAGATACATCAGGACCAAGCTGAGCAGAAGAGCGACCAGGGTGCAATCGAAGGCGATTTTGAGTTGATCCGTGGCCTGCCGGGTGAACGCGGTCATGTCCAGTTCCGTCACACCGGCCATGCCGAAGGCCCCGGCCAGCCCACGGACAGTTCCAACGAAGCCGATCGCCGGGATCGCCCAGGCCAGGTAATGGACCGTCCCCATCGTCGAGACCAGCCGGGATGACTCAACGTCTGCCTGATTCCGGACCACCTCGGCCACATCCGGTGCCGATTTCGAGATCGCGTATTTCCCTAACCCGAGCCGGATCATGTTCGCCAGGATGAACGGTCGTCGCCCGGTGACGTGTTCGACCTTCCGGGACAGTGGGCGGGCGTCCTCCGGCAGGATGCGAGCGCCCTCCTCGGTCGGCAGGAGCCCCATACCGAACGCCTGGCGCTGGCGTAACACTTCCCGGTACCGGCTCTGAAGAATGAGCGCAGCCCACACAAAGGCGAGGTAGCAGAGTACCTGTTCTGGGCCAAGGAGCAGTTTGGTCAGCCGTTCTGGCGTCCATTTCGCAAGCAGCTCGTTGCGAGTGTCGATCCCACCGGTGAGTTGCCACAGCGGAACGGTTGCACCCCCCACGATCACGAGTGCGAGGACCAACAGCAACCACTCACGAGCCGGGCGGTGGGAGGCAGGGATCGACATGGTTTCCGTCCACTCCCAGCCGGATGAGGAATTCACAGGGTCGGGGGACGCATACCGCCCGACGGGATTATTGTATTGTCAAAAGCCGTCGCCCCGGGTCAATCCAAAAGCCCCACCTCCCAGCGACTGCTGGGTTAACCCTGTGACAACGCGTCCGGGGTGGGTAAACTGGGCGAACACCGATCGTGTCAATTCTACGCCACCGACATGGAGGGATTCGCATGCGGGCTGTCGGAATTTTGATCGCCGGGCTGATCGCCATAGCCGGATTGTGGGCAGGGCCGAATACTCCGCTGCCAACGGATACACCGAAGACCACCGAAACCCTTGATGGAGGCTGGGTTCCGAAGTTCAAGACCCAGGAAATCGATACGGGTCTGAGCATCGGGTACGCCGTTCTGGTCGCCGATATCAATGGGGACAAAAAACCCGATATCGTCGTGGTCGATCAATTCGAGGTGGTCTGGTATGAGAACCCCTCGTGGAAAAAGCGGGTGATCCTGAAGAAAGGGAAGACGAAGCCGGACAATGTGTGCGCGGCGGCAGTGGATATTGATGGGGACGGACAAATCGACCTTGTCGTTGGGGCCGGGTGGAAGCCGTTCGACACCGCCAACCCGGGGACGCTCCAGTGGTTAAAACGCGGGGCCTCGCTCGATGACGAGTGGACACTGTACCCGATTCCCTGCGACGAGCCAACCGTCCACCGGGTGCGTGTGGCCGACATTGATGGGGATGGGAAGCCAGAGATCATCCTGGCCCCACTGATGGGTAGGGATGCCACGCAAAAAGGGAACTGGCTCGATGGCCGCCCGGTCCGAATCCTTGCCTACCCCATTCCAGCGAACCCCGAAAAACCGGAATCCTGGAAGCCGACAGTCCTCTCGGACGAGTTGCATGTCGTTCACAATATTTGGCCGTACACCCCCCTCGGCCAGACCCGCCCCATGAGCATTATGGCGGGGGCATACGAGGGGTACACTGCGATCATGCTCGGGGCGAATGGCCAGCCGCACCAGACCAAAGTCGTTCACGCAGGCAACCAAAAGAACCCGAAGGGGAATCGCGGTGCCAGCGAGATCAAAAACGGGTACTACGCAAAGCCCGAACCGGGGAGCCGGAACCGCGCGGAAGGAGCGTTCGTCGCCACGATCGAACCGTGGCACGGCAATGAAGTCGTGGTCTACACCAGCCCGCCGCTGAGTCGCCAACCGCAACGAATGGTTCTCGATGACCATCTGAGATGGGGACACGCCGTCTGGTGCGCGGACCTGGATGGCGACGGGACGGACGAGTTGATCATTGGTGTCCGGGATAACCCGAACCCAAAAGCTGGGGACACCTTCACCGAGCGCAGCGGCGTCCGGATCTACAAAATCACCGATGGCAAGGGGACGAAATGGGAGCGGTTCCTCCTCGACGAAGGCGGTGTGGCAGTGGAGGATCTCGTCGCCGCCGACCTGGATGGGGATGGGAAGATCGACATCATTGCCTGCGGGCGAGCCACCAAGAATGTGCGGATCTACTGGAACCAGGGCCGATAGAATCGGTCTGACAACGGACAGTTCTCAAACCGCAAGCAGTTAATTCTATTATCAAGCTCGGAAAGGCCAAGCGGGCTTTGAGCGACGCAACAAGTTGGGAGTGAGATCGCCCATTCACGATTGAGCAGATGCGCTCGGGATCGAGACGAAGTCGAGGTTGTCTGAAATCACGACACTGTCGGATCTCAAGGGCCAAAATCCCGATACGACGATTTGCCCCCGAGGCAGCAACGGCTTAAGATGACTCTGTCCCGCCGGGTGGTGACTGCGGTGAATGGGCGACGCCGCAGAGGCCTCCGGCGGGACATTTTTTTGTCAAAGCACAAGCTGAGACCTGAGCGAGCGGTGAGTGGAAATCTCCCCGCGTCCCAGGGTTTCGCCGGCAGACCGGCTCCACCCTGGGCTATTGTCCGCCGATCCTTCGGGGCGAAAACGCGGACCAACTGCTGCTCATAACCGTAGGAGATTTCCTTCTGCCGGTCGCCTTCTCAACTATCCTTTTTCACCTGATCTCAATCACTTCCCGATAATCGCTTCGGCCTTGCGGTCGTGGAAGAAGACTTCCGCCGGGATGAGTTCTTCTCCCTCACTCCCCGGTGGCACCCAGTTCAGTCGGATGGTGTGGAGTTTGGTGGTCTTGGAGGAGAACTCGACCTGGAGGGTCGTTGGACGGTCAGTCAGCATGACAACGGCTTCCGGCTTGGCCACCCCCTTCGCCACAGACGTGTCAATGAGCACCTTTCCGTTCACAGTCACCTTCACCGGGTCGCGGGTGTCGGCAACGAGTTTGTAACGACCGGGCCGGGTCACCAGTACCACGCCGGTCCACTTCGCCAAAATGTCGCTGATCGGCCGACCGGGTTCGGCGAATTCCCCGCCTGAAACATCCACGACGGGATCGATCCGTCCTTTCTTCCCCTTCACGAGTGTGCGCTCTTTGGTCAGATACTCCGCGACCAGGCCAGGACGGTACTCGACCCCATTGAGGGTAAACACCAGCCGGCCTTCCGCCCGCGCTCGAGACAACCCCATCAGACCAGGAAGGGCCCGCGCGTACCAATACCGGGCACGAGCCTCAGCAACCCGCCTCTCGTCCGCGGCGAGAGTCTGGGCGAACTCCCACCAGCAGTCGGCCACTTTCGAATCGGGCACCCCGGTTTTGGAAGCTTTCAACTCCTCCTCGGCGGCTGCCTTGAGATCCGGGTGGCTTCCTTTCAACAGATGTCCCAAGCCTTGGTCCCACTGGCCACGGGCCAGACAGCGATACCGTCCGACGGCGAGGTTGGCGGCCGGGTCGTCCGGGTCTGTCTTCAGCTTTTCCATCGCACTTTTGACCGACCCGAACGCGTCCGCCGCTTTGCGGGTGTGCGCGAGTCGGTGCTCCGCCTCCTCAATGACTCCACCAGTGAGGCTCCCCTTTCGTGCGGCCGATAAGGCAACTTGAGCCAGTTTGATCGCATTCTCGTAGTCGTCGGTTGTGGCGGCCTCCTCCGAACACTTCAACGCTTCTTCCGCGACCCCTCGTAGCGTGGCAGAACTGGGAGTTCCACCCGTGAATTTCTCCAACACCTCCAATTTGATACGGTGTTCGTCGACCACAAACCATCTGGCGATCCCGTCGATTGCCTGTATGGCGAGGACCGGGTCGCTGGCTTCGACCGCCAGATCCCGCGCATCCCGGACCAGAGCGTAGCGCTCGGCCGGGTCGTTGGGGCTCTCCTCGGCGAGTTGAATCAACTCAAGAGCCAACGCCTTTTTGTTGGCCGGAAGTTTTTTGGCGAATTTGTCCTTGAGAAGCTCGCGGACTTTCTCGTCCGCCTTCGCAATGGCTGCATCCTCGGGGACGGGGAGGCGGCCGACCGATGCCGGTTTCGGGATTGTTGGCGTCGGTTCCTTGCGAACCGGAGCGACCGCGACAGCAGACCCAGCCAGATCGTAGCAAGCCAGGTCGCCTGTTTCAGGGAGGTACACGACCACTCGGCGTCCCTCCGGTGAGATACATGCAACCGGAACCCCGGTGGCTCCCTCGGGCAACTGGAGTCGGGCCATGCCCTTGCCTGTCGCCCTGTCAAATACATCCACACCCATCCCCTTGGCCAGGGAAACCCGCAGGATAAACAGCCGTCCGTCCCGTGAGCAAATATCCAGATCCGGGTCGGCCGCGTACTGGTTGCCCTGCGCGAGTGTGCGGACCAGTTGACCCGTCTGGCCATCAATCACATGGAAGGCCGGAACGCCGCCAGCACCAAGACCGGAATAAAACACGAACTTCCCGTCGTCTGACATCGCCAGGACACGACTCGTCGTGGAAAGCAACTCCTTGGCGACATTGCATTCTCCGTTAGCCTCTCCGGACGGGAGCTTGTACCACCGGAACTTCCCGGTTCCCTCGGAGACGAGAACCCTGGACGAGTCACCCGTGAAATGGATCGATCCGCCGGTCCAAGTTCCCTTGACAACTTCTGTGTCGGCGGGCACCGCGTAGACCCGGAATGGAAGGGGATCGATTTTACCATCTCTAGGAATCCCATTCTCCCAGACGGCAACGAACCGCCCGTCCGGTGAAAACGAGACGGACGGATTCGAGAAGTCTGCCGTGGGTGGGACGAGAATCTTCTCGATGAGTCCCTGCTTATTGGTCCTGGTATAGCACGTACGCTGAGCGGGTACGTACCAACCACTTTTTTCCCCTTCCAGTGAAATGAAACGGGTGACGGGAGTCTGCGGACCCCATTCAATCCACGCCCCGAGATTTCCCGTCATGAGATCATAGAACTTGACTCCACGCAGGTTCGCGCCGCCTAGCATGATGAATTGCCCGGTGCGGTCGAACGCAATCGTGCCCCGTTCCGGCCCGGAGGGAACCTTACCCGCCCAGGTCGAATTGAGTCGTGGCGGCTGCCTGACAGGAGTGAAATCCGGCTCCTTCGGCTTGACCATCCCGACATCGGGAGCGACGGGCTTGGGTCCGGCCGCGACGATCGGACCGAGATCAGAGATATCAAAGACCATCATTTTCTCGGCACCCATGTCACACACCGCGAACGAACGGGCGTCCGGGGCAAGGGCAAATCCATCGAATCGACTGTTCATGTTCCCCGTGATTTTCCACGGTCTGGCCGCTACGCCGCTGCGGTTGTCGTAGAGCTGAACCATCGCGCTTGCCTCGGCTGGGTTGGGAGAGAACCGCACCGACCAGCGACCATCGGGCGTGATTGCCCCCTTACCGGAAAACTGCGTGGTGAATCGGTGCAGACGCTGGCCGGATCTCCCGTCGATCAGAAACAGGCCGCTGTCCAGGGTGTTTGCAGTCGAGCCTCCGTGGAAGAGAATCATCTGACCATCCCCGGAGATCCCCAGCACCCCGGTGTTCTCACCGGCGAGCTGGAACTCCCCGTCGGGTTGGCCAGAGGGGAGTTTGTACCACCGCAATTTGCCGTTCGTCTGGGACACGAGGATGCGGGATGAGTCGGCAGTGAAGTGGGCCGATTCGTTGGCCCACGCATTGGAGATGATGACCTTCCCGCTTGACGCCTCATAAACGTGGAATGAAGAGCGATCCCCGACGACGAGGAATTTTTCGTCCGGCGACAACAGTGCCATCTCCGGACGCATATCGGGCTTGGGGTCGGGGATGGGAAACTTTCGGGTCACTATTCCGGTGCTGACATCCCACACCGCGACATCGGTAGAAGTCAGTGCAACGACGCGGCTACCTTGCAAAGGGAAAGGTTGACTCCTCGGCCCCCCGCGAAGATCCACCCGCGGAAGAGTTTGACCCGTTTGAGCCGAGTACGAACGGATTCCCCCGTTGGAGCGGGAGACGACAACGGACGCTCCGTCCGGCGTAAAGCTCAATAAACCCGACCCCACCCGTCCCGGTACGGTAATGGTCCAACGATTCTTCGGCAGGCCCATTTGCAAGGGGTTTAGCTCGGTGTCGTTCTTTTTCGGCGTCAGATCCGCACCCGGATCCTTACCCACGGCTGGGTTGGCCGCGATGAGGTCGTTAGACCACTCCAGACGTTGCAGCCGGTTCACACGTCCCACAACCACCGACTTCCCATCCCGCAGGAACTGGACGGAATTCACATCCAGTTGACCGCCCGGATCAATGGGGGAACGGCCAAGGATGCGACCGGTTGAGACGTGGAAGACGTTCATGTAGCTCATCCGGTCGCCGGCAGGATCTCCAAAAGTCCCCACTGCAACGAGTTGTCCGTCTGCCGAGATTGCTGCGGCATGAGCCAAGCTTTTCGACTCCATTCTGGCGACCTTCATCCCTGTCCGTGAGTCAATCACGATCATTCCCAGTATCGAGAGACGAAGAACCCAGGTTCCGTCCGCTGAGATCGCGGCCACTCGAACGATGATCTTCTCTGTGTTCGAAAACGTACCGTCCGGAGACCCGGAGGGGAGTTTGAACCACCTCAGCTTGTTCGAATCGGCGATCAGGAGGCGGTCATCGCGGGTGAAGTGGAACATCGGCTCCTGGACATCGGCTGTGACGAGCACCCGGCCAGTCTCGATCTCGTAGACTTTCACCTGGCCAGGTCCGCCGTTCTGCCTGGCAGAGGTTTCGCAGCCAGCGATCGCATACTTGCCGTCCGGTGAGACAGCAAACACCTGCGACCCATTGCCACGGGGAGCATCAATCACCGGAAAACCAGCATTGGCACGACTCTTTCCTGGAGACCAAACGAATGCCTTCGGTTCGTCCGCATTCCAGGATGCGACTGTGCCATCGGCGAGGGGGGAAAAGTCGACGAGGGAACCCATCCCCTCGGGTCCGTCCTCGTGTTTCAGTCCACCGCGCGTGTCATAGACCTGACACGTTGGAGATCGATTTGCCCTGACAATCACCATGTTGCCATTGGCCGTCAGCCGCATGGCTGTGGGGATGCCATTGAATGGGGCTTCCCACCGGCGGATCATCGGCGGCACAGTGGCCGGGTCTTGTGGGGAGCCAACTCCCGGACTCCCCGGCGTCACGCCGCCTGGCGATGGAGGGGGCGTCACCAGAGGATTCGTTTGTTTTGGGTCGCCCTGTTTGGGCTCTTTGTTGTCGGCTGATTGCGAGCGATCACTGCCCCCGGAAAGAGCCACGTCCGGCGGATCGATTGGCTTCACCGGGGCGGTATCGTCCGGTTTCTTCCCCCGGAGGAGGATTGCAGCCCCGATGCCCCCACCAACCAAAAACACTCCAGCGATCAGCGCGACAACCAGCCCCGCCGACATCTTGCTTTTGGCGGGCTGCCGACTCCGTGTTTTTCGCCTGGGACGCGAACCCGACAAGTTTTTGGCGGAAGTGTCGAAATCCGGGTCCGCCGATGGCTCGTCATCGATTAAGAGAACCTCCTGGGCTGGCGGAGGTGCGACCCGGGTTGCCGTGCCTGACGCTTTCGCAGGGCGACTCGGCCCTCCCCAGTCACCCGCCGTGACCGGTTGGAGCCCGAGGGCGGTCGCCGCCTCACTCGCCTGGTCCGGAGTGAGCGGAACGACGATCCCATCAGGGGCGATATGATCCAGCCACGGTGTCTGGGGGATCGACTTCCCACAGGCGATTGCCAGGTGCCCAACAAGTGCCTGGAGGCCGGGCTGGCCCGATTGCCAGAGTTCCCGCATCAGCTTCGACGCCGCGGGATCACGGAAATCCTGGTCGGTGAACAGCAGGTTGTCCCCGGTGTCGAATCGGTCCCAGAGAGTCGGGCCGAGCACGGCGAGTCCCTTGAGAGCGGTCGCGATCACCAGATGTGGGAAGCGGTCCAGGTCCGGGGAGTAAATCTGCTTGGCGGCCCGGACCGGGTGTTGGAAATTCGGGTGTCCCGATTCGCCGGATGGCTTATTCGCCAGTGCCGGGACATACATCCCGTCGTAATCGATGAGTTTCAGTCCGTACGATCCGCTGCGGGAGCCTGGGACGAGGAGCACATTCCCGTGTTGGAGGTCGGCGTGAGCGATGCGGGCCTCCCGCAGCCTCCTGGCCAGGCGGGACCACATCTGACTGAGGGCATCGAGAACCTTCGGGGTGCCGGCCTGGTCCCGGGCCACCTGATTGAGAAGCAACCCGTCGACCCACTCCATTCTGAGGATGGGTCGGGCCTGTCCGCGAACCCGGATGCCCTCAGTCTGAAACGTGAAACCAACGGTAAACGGAAGCCCAGCCCGGGCAAGGGCTTCCTCCACCTTCGCATAGCGCTCTTCCAGCCCCGTGACTGGGCGAGTGAAACACTTCACTGCCCAGTCTCGACCGTCGCCAGCGCGGATTTGGTACACGTCGGCAAAGTTCCCGGAGCGCGGGAGTGGGAGCCCCTGGGGACCGACGATCGGCTGACCGGCTTTGAGTTCCGGATCGGAAAAGGCCGAGGATGGGTTTTGGATCGCCTCGTTGAAGTCCTGCGGCAACGGCCAGCTCATCGGGACGGCTCCGGCGGCTTGGGGACGAGAACAGCGATGATCGAGGCATCGTCGTTCAGGGCGTCGTTCAGGCCAAGCAAGGATTCTAACACCACCTCAGGCGCTTTGGTAGCGGCCCCTGCGTGGATTGCCAGTAGGAGCGGATTCTGATCGGCGGGAGAGGGCAGGCTCAGAAGATACCGGGCGACGGCATCTGTGGCGAGGATAAAGAGGTCGCCCGGCTCGGCCCGACCGGCCAACCATTCGGGTTTGGGGCAGCGGACCTCGGTGGAACTGGGGACAAGTGCGGGTCGAGAGCCGAACTCAGACACCGTCGCCAGAGGGAAGGCCACTTCAAATCGCCCCCCCCTCAAGACGAGGAGACAACTGTCCCCGATTGCAACCGCTTTCCAGGTGAGCCCGGGGGTGTTTTTCGGCTGGCGAAACTCCAGCCCCAGGAGAGTGGCGAACGAGCCCTGCTCCTGCTTCACCTCAACGTACCAGGCGGTCCCAGCGGCTGGCGGAGTCCAGCCACCGCGGGCGGCGGTGAGCCAGGCTGGGAAGTCGCCTGGGGTTGGCGGTCGGCGGACAAATTCCGCTGCGAGATGGCTGGCCCATCCTCCAGACTGCCACGCCTCGGTCGCCCCGTCGGCGACAGCAAAGCGGAGCGCACCGGCGTCGAGCGCGGTTGCGTCCTCGTTCTCCCCTCCGGCGTTGCCGGGTTTGGGGCGCGAAGTCGAGACCCACGAGAGGACGGGTAGATCTGGCATCGGTTACCGTCCCCCTGGGGCCACCCGGGTCCCGATGTCGAGGAATCGGACGACGGCGGTCGGGTCGGCGTTGAAGACGACCCCACGGGCCTTCGGGGAAACATCAAACCCCTCTGCCCGCGCTGCCCCCCACATCCCCGGCGGGAGTTCGCTGGACATCCGGAAGAGCAGTTTCGAGCAGGTGTCGGTGAGCAGATCCTCGTCCGCCAGGAAATACACCGCCAATCCTGGCTCCGCGGATAGCAAGAGGTTGAACACCAGGACATTCCCGTCTGCCGTTTTCATCGCCCGAAGGCGGCGAGCGAATTGCTGGGGATTCCCGTCGGTCGGCAATCCATCAGTCAAGTTCAGGACGATTGGTGGATAGGCGGTGGGGTGCTCATCAATAAATCCTTTCACGGCCAGCCCAGCAGCAGCGAACGCATCGCACATGGGGGTCTTCCCGGCCGCCTCCGCATCAAACCAGACAGGGAATCGGATCGTCTGTTCGATCACTCCCCCGGCCCCATCGGGGGCCATTTTGGTCCGGTTCTCGATCCGTAACGGGCGATCCCCTAGCTGGCTGATCGGGAGTAGGATTTCATGGGGAATCGTTCCACCGAGCCCGGCCCGGACGGATTTCCCGTACCCGATCACCCCAACGTGGAAGTAATCCCGAACTCCATCCGACTTGGCTGACCGAAGAACAAGATTCTGGAGCAATCGGTTCACGGCATCAGCCACCATGACGGCTTTGGTTTGGTCGGCCATGCCGACGAATGGCTCGGACATCGACTTCGACTGGTCGATGAGAAGGAGGATACAGGCCGGGTTCGTCCGGCTGATTTGGGCGGTGTAGGGCATTCACTCCTCGGAACAGGTCACGCGAAGGCTCTCTCCAATTGTTACTCCATCCGCAGGCCAGCTACCAGTCAATCCTCCGGAGTTGCTGCCAGGAATTGCCTCGTTGGCTTGCCCGACCGAACCGAGAAGGCCGTCTGCCCGCACGGCACTTGACATCCCACCGGTGTGAAGGGAAACTACCATCCACAGGGATCAACCTCAACCCGTTTTCCCCGAAGACCTTGACCTCACGTGCAGCGGCTCGGACGGCTTCGTTCAAGGCCGAACGCGACAGGGCAACGGTAGGGTGTGGCAGCTTCCTTTATTGTTTACTGATGGGTGGAGAGGTCAATAAGGCGGTGTGCAGGAGAAAGGATACCCGATTAGTGCGAGCGNNCGGGTATATTAGCTCCTGCCCCCGCCTAATCCCCCTCGTGCCACAAACCGGATCGACAAATATCGTCCCATTTGTGAAATGATCCTGCGACTTGGGGCTCTTTCCCAATGCAGTCGCAATGTCTTCATCGAGATTGAGAGGTTTTGGTCATGCCGATTCTGGTGGCGTGTGCGTGCGGGAAACCGTTGCGGGTTCCAGACCGGGTGGCTGGCAAAGTGGTCCGGTGTCCCGCATGTCACGAGACGGTGAATGTTCCGGCGAGAGCACGCACGGAGTCCGCTTCCACCCCAAGAGTTCCGACGGCCCCCTCACCCCCAACCCCCACGCCAGCCAAGGCCGCCCCCGCGCCTCCACCCCAGTCTCCAGTCAAGGCCGACTCCCCCCCCGGAACCCCGATCCCCGAGCCAGTTTGGCCGCCGGTCACTCGGATTCCACCGAAGCCGGCCGGAGGTGGGTCGAAAATTCTCCCGCGGCCCAAGCCGAGCGACTCGGGGGATGCGCCCCCTTCCAGTCCGATTCCGAAGAAACCGACCATCGGTGGTTCAAAACCGACCCCCACCCCGTTACCCCTCCCCCTGGACCTCGACGACGATGAACCACCCGTCCGCGAATCCAGGAGCGGGGCTGCAAAACCACCGCCTTCCAAGAAACCAACCATCGGCGGCTCAAAACCGCTCCCCACCCCGTTACCCCTCCCCCTGGACCTCGACGACGATGAACCACCCGTCCGCGAATCCAGGAGCGGGGCAACAAAACCACCCGCGAAAGGCCGCCCGAGCAGGCTCGTCAATGAAGCCCCTACCGGATCACCTTCCCCCCGACCGAATCGACCTGGGAAGGAGCGCCTATCCCCCACGGACGAAGATGAAGTTCCTCGGCCAGGCCGCCGTCGGCCCAACCGGCAGTATGACTCCGATCCACCCCCGAAGGAACGCAGCCAGCGAGCCAAAACCCTGATCGCTGTAGGTCTTATAGTGTTCGGCTGCTGTGTGCTCATCGCTGGGGTGGGCGGAGTCGTCTGGTACATGTCGGAATCCCAGAGCTCTGCGGTCTACGGGAGGTGGGCGCCGGATCCCGTACCGGGGGCGAAAATTCCCACAGACTTCCAGAATATGTGGATGGAATTTCAGGAGCAGGATAGCCGGTTCATCCTCTCCGTGGGCGGAATGGAAATGATTGGCACGTGGAGCCAGACGTCGAAGTCCTCCGCTGACACGCACGAATTCGCGATCACCTTCACCGAGGTCCGGATGGGCGGTGTGACCAATTCAATACCGAAGGACGAGAAGATGGCGAAAGGTGGCTTCGTAATCAAGATCCTCGACTCTGATCACATTGAGGTCGCACCTTCGGACACCCCGAATGAGAAAGTCCGGATGAAACGGGTCGCCGTTAAGTAATCAGGAGGATACGCTCGTCAAACTGTCCGAGACCGCGTCTGCCCGTCATTTCTCGGGCCACCACGGGGGAGCGACTCCAGGGGGTGTGATCTCGCCACTGCGCCAAATACCAGGCAATTTGTGACAGTGTGGCCGGGGATGAGTCCTCGAAACCCCGGTCAGCAGCCTCNNGGGTTTCGAGGACTCAACCCCGGCCACACCGGCGGGTCGCACTCGGCGGAGTTTCCACTGGGATTTCCCGTAGTCCCAGGTAGGGACAAGGCGGTGGAAGTTGAACTCCCCTCTGTTCGTGATATCCGACTACCCAAATAGCCCTCATTATGCTCGCACCAGAGGGATCGTACCCACTCCAGGGCGCAACATGTTTCTCCCGGTCGCATGTTTGATGTGTGGGAAAGTCTTCCAGGTGCCGAAGGCGGTGGCCGGGACAGAGGTGATCTGCCCGTGGTGCCAGGTCTCCACCCCCGCCCTCCCTGTGGCGGGTGTGACCGGGATTCACTCTGAACTGCCGACTTCGCCACTTCCCTCCGCGATCCTTCGTTACCCGGAACTGTTGTCTCTGGATGATCCGGACCCGCCCCGTCCCCCAAACCCGATCCCGTTCCGGACAATCCTCTTGGCCCTGGGAGTGATCCTGGCCGTATCCGCTGCAACGGTCGGGGCTCTGGGATACGGAGAAGGCCGGGTACCAGCGTCCGCCTGGGTGCCGTTCACCACCCCAGACGGAATGTGTACGCTCGACCTCCCGGGCATACCGGTCGCCGAATCGATCTCGCCCAACCCGGCCGCGCCAATCACCCGCGGCGGCCAACGATTCGCCACGACCGGGTGGTACTCACGGGCAAGCGCCTGGATTCAGTGGCAGGATCTCGACCCGGTGTGGGCCAAGCAGGCGGCGGCTGACCGTGATGGGGTGCTGATCGCTCCCTTGTTGGCGGTGGAGCGAGACCGTCAACGCGATGAGGTCGGGGGAACGATCGTCCGCGAAGTGACCGTGCGATACGCCGCCCATCTGGGGCTTGAGGTCGAGATGGGGACCCGACGGGGGCAACTCGTCGAGCGTTTCATCCTGGCGACAGATGGGCCGACACCAAGGCTCTATTGCGTCGGGATCGAAGCGCGGACACTTGCGGCCGAAGGCCCTGCCGCCCGTGGACCGGCCGCAGCGAAACTGTTCGCCTCGTTCCGGATCAATAAGGACGGACCTCCCTGATCGCTCTTCATACAGAATCCGCCAAGGTTGTTTCAGTCCAGGAGCAATCATCGATATAATGGGAGTGCGAGGCTCCTGCCGAGCGTGAGGGTGGTGCAGCTCGGCAGGAACATCGTACTCCCATTTATACGTCCAATTGTCTTGCTGTAGATGCGATAGCCTCAGCGGGTTCGTGGATCAGTCCAAATAGGAAGGCCCGCGGGAAAGTCCCGCGGGCCGAGCGTGCCAGGCTCATTTCCCGATCCGATTAGTACTTGAGCACCATCCCGAAGTTCAGCCCCATCAGCCAGTAGGAGTCCTGCATGAACAAGTTCTGGGTGACACCCGGGCGGTTCGTGGCCCCGTAGTTTGAACTGAACGGAACCACCCCCGAATTCACGACGGGGTTGATCTCGTTCCCCGGTCGTGCGACCTTGTTGATGTACAGGTAGTTATACCCGATGAACGCACTCAAGCTCTTGGTCACGGCGATCCCGACGTTCAGGTTCAGCTCCGGAATAACGGAGAATTCGTCGTGGGTGTAGTGACCGATGTTGCTGGAGTTCGCCAGTAGCCCGCCATACGCTGTGCCCATTTGACCGTTGGTGATATTGAGGATTGCCGTCCCCCCCCGGATATCGAGTTCCTCGTGCATATCCCCGATCCCCACCTTCGCAGTTGCATTGAACGTGAACATCCCGTACCGATACTCGCCCCGCACCGCGACCTGCCCACCATTGAACCGGTTGGTCGTCTGGAAGTCATCCAGAACAGCAATGATGCCGGGGGTTTTCACGGTCAGCCCTGCGGCTGTTGTCGAGCCCTGGGTCGTCGTCGTACCCACCTGAGTGATCACCCCGCCCGTCCCGATCGCGAAGATCGGGGTCGTCGTGCTCGCGAGGTTGAGTGTGGTTGAGGATTCGACTGAGAGATCTTCATGCAACTGGAGGTATCGATAACCCGCCAGGATATCGATACTACAGACCGACTTACCCCCGGGTTCGGACCGGTACAGGTTGAGAACCCCGTTCGCCTCCGCCGTGTACAACTGGCTGTTCGTATCGACCACGACCCGGCCGTTGGCGAATCCTGGATTCGTAATCACGAGAGAGGTCTGTGTGGTCGGGCTGGTCGAGTCGAGAAACGGCCGGGCCAGGGTCGGTATCCCGGTTGGGGAGGACGTTATATCAATGATGTCCGATCTCTTCTCGGTGACGAAGCCGGAGCCCTCAAACCCGAACCGGCGGTCTGCATCGCCGAAGAACCCGATCGTCAACCGGGCACCGTTGAAGGGGTTGTACGAGTAGTCCTTGCCCCCCGCCAGGATGATCGTGCTCGGTTGACCGATGACCCCATCGGCAGTCGGAGAACTGGTCGTCAACAACGGGTATCGGGCTGGCTGGGACCGGCTGAAGAGGAGCATGTAGTCGAGGCTTGTCCACCAGTGCGGTGCCGCACCATAGCCGCTCGAATCGGACGACGGACCCGGCTGGAACAGCGGAGCCCCATATGGTCCGGGGTTCGGGTACAGCGGCGCCGGAGGGGGACCGAAGCCACCCACGGGGCCAAGCCCCTGTGGATCGCTGGCCGGTCCAATGGCAAGCGGCGGCATGATCGCCGGCGGTTGCTGGATTGGCCCCGTCAATCCGGGAGGCAACAGTGGCCCGTTGACCGGAACCACCCCCTGGCTCGGGGCGATGGCTGCGGGCGGGGGTGGGTCGCCTATCGGGGCCGCTGGCATCTGCTGCCCCCAGGCTGCCCCGGCGCCGGCCGCAACCGCTGCAATCGATCCGAGAATCCCTCTTCGCATGGCACGCTCCTGCTCTGCCAGCCGTGGCGGGACGAAGCGTCCGCCGGCCGAACATTCCCCCTGTCCGGCGCCCCGGGAGGGTGGCCACAACAGCAGCCAGCGGGCGTCCCCCGACACCCGCCCCGACCCGGATAACGCATCTCGTCCTGCTATGCGGAACAATCGGCACTCACAGACCGCTGTCTTGAGGGGGATTTCGTTCGGAATCGATGGAAGCAACTGTGATAGGTTTCAGGACAGGGGAAGGGGGACTGGGTATATCGGAGATAGCGGATGAGGGAAGCTTACCCGGCGACTGACGTCGCCGGTTCGCCAATGACCAGAACTGGCGAACCGGCAACGTCAGTTGCCGGGTACGTTCGCCAATGACCAGAACTGGCGAAGCGGATGAGGGAAGCTTACCCGGCGACTGACGTCGCCGGTTCGCCAATGACCAGAACTGGCGAACCGGCAACGTCAGTTGCCGGGTACGTTCGCCAATGACCAGAACTGGCGAACCGGCAACGTCAGTTGCCGGGTACGTATTCAAACTGCTGGCCAAGTTGCCGGGTACGTATCAACTTACCCGGCGACTGACGTCGCCAGTTCGCCAATGACCAGAACAAATTGCCCCAGCCGGCACCCCTCTGACACCTGACACACCATCCTCGACATCGCCTACCGCATGGATTTCAACACGGCACGCCGGGATTCCCTGGTCCGCTACTTGCGCCGGCACCTTGCCGGTGAGGTGCGATTTGACGACATGTCCCGGAGGCTCTACTCCACCGATGCCAGCCACTACCAGATTCAACCCCTTGGAGTGGTCCTCCCCAAAACCACCGACGATCTCCAGGTGACTGTCCAGATCGCGGCAGAACTGGGAATCCCGATCACAGCTCGGGGCGGGGGAACCAGTTTGTCGGGACAGGCAATCGGCCCGGGGGTCGTACTCGATTGCTCCAAGTATCTGACCGACATTGGTGAAGTGGATGTGACCGGGCGGCGAGTCCGGATCCAGCCGGGCGTGGTTCTCGACCAGTTGAATCGGGAAGTTGCCCGGTTTGGGCTGACGTTCGGCCCCGATGTGGCGACCGCCAGCCGTGCGACGCTGGGAGGGATGATTGGTAACAATTCGGCGGGGTCGCGTTCGGTGGTTTATGGCCAGACATCTGATCACGTCCGGACACTTTCGGTCGTTCTCTCCGACGGGTCCACTGCCCGATTCGGTCGCTTGACCCCGCTTGAGTACGAGCGGAAACTGGAAGCGCGGACGCGGGAGGGTGATGCCTATCGCGCAGCAGATCGGGCTGTGCGAGAGAATTCCGGCGAGATCGACCGCCAGTTCCCAAAAATCCCTCGGCGGGTCAGTGGCTACAACCTGCCCGCGGTACTCGAAGGGATGAGGGGTCAGAGGTACGGGATTGGCCACAACGGTGCCTCCCAGTCGCCTTCTTCCTCCCCACTCCCCCTTCCTTCCTTGGTCCCCCTCCTGGTCGGCTCCGAGGGCACTCTGGCGGTGATCGCTGAAGCAGAACTCGAACTGGTGCCCCGGCCAAAGCATCGCGGCCTTCTCGTCCCCCAGTTCGACTCACTTGCAGCCGCGTTGGATACACTCGCTGCATGCCACAACCTCGCTCCATCGGCGGTTGAACTGATGGACCGGATGCTGATCGATCTGGCCCGCGGCCAACGGGCTCTGCGCGACACGATGGCGGCGGTCCAGGGGCGGCCGGAAGCCCTGCTGATGGTCGAATTCAGCTCCGACGATCCCGCCGATGTGTCCTATCGCGTCCATGAGTTGGCGCGTCGACTCCGGAGTGTGCCGGGACTGACCGCGGTGGTCCCCGCTCTCGAACCGTCGACTCGCGACCCGCTGTGGAACCTCCGGACGGCGGCCCTCCCCCTTCTGTTTGGCATGGTGGGAGATCGCAAGCCAGTCACCTTTGTCGAGGACTGCGCGGTCACTCCGGAGCGTTTGCCGGAGTTTGCCAGGCAGTTCCGGGAGATTCTCCACCGGCACGGTACGGACGGGGCATTCTACGGCCACGCTTCGGTCGGCTGCCTGCACATCCGCCCGGTTTTGAATCTCCATGACCCGACGGACGTGCGGAAGATGCGATCGATCATGGAGGATGTGACCGATCTCGTGAAGACGTTCGGGGGGAGCCTCAGCGGAGAGCATGGCGATGGGATGGTCCGATCCGAGTGGAATCGCAAGATGTTCGGTCCGGTGGTGTACGATGCGTTTCGGGCGGTCAAACGGGGGTTCGATCCGGGTAACATTTTGAATCCCGGGAAAGTGGTCGACGGGCCAGCGATGGATGAGAACTTCCGGGTTCGCCCCGGCTCGATCCCCCTCGACCCACCCACCGCGTTTGACTATTCCGGCCAGGGCGGCTTTTTCCGTAGTATCGAATTGTGCAACGGGGTCGGAGTGTGTCGCAAGACTCAGGGCGGGGCCATGTGCCCCTCGTACCGTGTCACCCGTGACGAGCAGGACACCACCCGGGCCAGGGCCAACGCCCTGCGCATCGCCCTCCAGGGCGGTCGGAGGGAACCACAGACTGCTGATGAGCAAACCCCACCCAATTCCTTGCCGCGTACTCCTCGCTCTGCGCTGACCGACCGATGGATTGCGGAGGTCATGGATCTTTGCTTGTCGTGCAAGGCGTGCAAGAGCGAGTGCCCCAGTAACGTGGATATGGCAAAACTCAAGGCCGAGTTCCTCCACGCGTATTACTCCCGTCGAGTCCGGCCGCTGGGCCACCTGCTCGTGAAAAATATCCATCGACTCTCCCCTCTGGCAGCCTCCTGGGCGGGAGTTGTGAACTGGCTCGCCCGCCGACCTCTGGTCCGCCGGGCGCTCGAAAGCCTCGCCGGGATCGACCGTCGCCGGAGCCTCCCGCCGTTTCACCAAGACCACTTCCGACGGTGGTTCTCCGAACGCGGAACGCGGAACGCGGAACGCGGAACGGAAAACCAGCAACGCGAACCGGAAAACCAGTCGTTCACTCCGCCTTCTTCACTCCGCGTTCCGCGTTCCGCGTTCCGCGTTCCTGACCAAGTTCCGCGTTCCGCGTTCCGCGTTCCGCGTGTGGTCCTCCTTGATGACTGTTTCACCACGTTTCAGGAGCCCGGGATTGGGCGTGCTGCGGTCGAATTGCTGGAACGGGCCGGATTCGAGGTCGAACTCGCAGGCGTCTGCTGCGGGCGGGCGATGATCTCGAAGGGGTTTCTGACGGATGCCCGAACACTGGCTATGGAGGGTGTTGCGAAGCTCGACCGGTACGCCTCGGAAGGGATACCGATTCTCGGCCTGGAGCCGAGTTGCCTCCTGACACTCTCAGACGAGTGGCCCGAACTCGTCCCTGGGGCAGCAGCGAAGCGGGTTGCTGCTGTCGCGGAACTGGCCGACGGGTGGCTGGCTCGGCACCTTCGGGAAAGCAGTGAGGGGCCAGACGCCGTGGTGCAACCGCGTCGTGGATTATTCCACGGCCACTGTCACCAGAAGGCACTGGTCGGGGTGAGCGGAACGGTCGACGCCCTGCGATGCGTTCCTGGGCTGGATGTCACGGTGCTGGACGCGGGGTGCTGCGGGATGGCCGGTGCGTTCGGCTTTGAAAAGGAGCACTATGACGTGAGTGTGGCGGTGGCGAACCTTGCCCTGATCCCGGCTCTAGAGACGGAGCCATCTGCATTGGTGATTGCGACCGGAACCTCCTGTCGACATCAGATTCACGACTTGACCGGTCGCAGGGCCTGGCATCCGCTGGAGGTGATGGCCGGAATGGCTTGCACAACTCGTGCGGCCCTACCGCTTTCTGGGGACGCCTGATCACAGGCGAACGGGCGAGCGGCGGACGGACTGTGTCCAATTTCCGCCGCTCGCCCCTCGTTTTTGGCCGTCGAGAATCGATGCAATCAGTCGTCCGAGTTCAGCGACCAGAAGATCCGGAGGATGTAGTAGAACAAAAGAGCTACCGAAGCGAACAGCGACAAGCTCGCTGCGACGTGTTCGTTCGTACCGTAACGGTGAATGATGTTCGATGTGTCATAGATGATGAACCCCGCGGCCAGAGCCACCATCGCCCCTGCGAACACCAGTCCGAGGGAAAACCCGAACACCACCGCTGCAACTACCAGCCCCAGCGCCAGGAACGACGCGGTCCACAGAACCGGCCCCATGAAGGAGAAGTCCTTTCCAGACACGAAGACCGCAGCCGTCAATCCGCCGAAGACCGCCAGCGTCACGATCCCTGCTTGAAGCGGAAGAGCCGCATTCCCGTGAAATCGTGGGTTTGTGGAGAGATAGAGAAGTGGCAGAAAGATCACGACTTCGAGGAGCACGTAGAGTGTCAACCCGGCGTATTGCATACCTACCGACTGGTGTGATCGGGCCATATACTGGGCGCCCATCCCGCCGACCACGAACAGTAGCATCAGCCCGACCCATGCCATCCGGTTGGCGAAAAAGACATCCTTGATGATGTTCTCGGCCATCCCGGACGAGAACAGGAGTGCCTCGATCCCAATGAACGCCACGATCGCACCCACCAGGTGGAGGTACGTTCGTTTGATGAACGCAACCCGCGCGCTCACCGGAGCAGACGCGGCCACGTCCTGCTGATAACCGTCCAACACGTAGTTCATGTCATTCTCCGGGAGGGACTGGGCCACTGGTTGTGATGGGTTTCGATCACGCATGACACCAGAGACCTATCACACTGTACCCGGACTCCGAGGCCAGGGCAAGTTCCAAGGATTCGAGTAGTGCGTGGTGCTGGCCGGAAACTCTGCTCATCGCGTCAGGGCGCGTAGCAGAGGGAGGAATACTGGCATGGTTCACGGTCGGGTGGCAATCAGTGAGCCGGAAGCGCCAGCGACGGACTGCTGCGACAAACGTGTACTGACAAGCTGAAACGATTACCTCGTAAGCAGTTGTGTGGGTTGGTCCGTCGCTGACGCTTCCGGCTCGTTGGCCTGAATTTGTTACCCTCTGCGGCCACGGATTGAAACTTGCCGGAATACCTGGCCTCTGGCGTTGGCGGCCTGAGTCGACACAGCCGGCCGTATTTGTTGAAATGACAACAACATACGGCCGGCAGCAGTTGAGAGAAACTCCTGGCAGTGACTATCGGTCGAACGCGCTGTCCCCGAGCCCGACATTCAACTTAATATTCGTGTAGCTGTACGATTCCAGCAGGTCGCCAGCGGCCAAGCCCGACTTTGGTGCATCGTATGCCTCGAACCGAAGCGGAAGCTTGGTCTCCTTGTCGACGTACACCACTTCCTGGTAAGCGTAGCGGTAGGTGTGGGGGCGGCGGGTGAAGATTTCGTATTGGGTCACGTTGCGGCCTGCGAACTGGTAGTCCGAGGTGAACACCTCGACCGGGTTTCCAAGGCTCTTCTCTCGTGTTGCGATCCCGGCGAGCAGGTCGAGCAATGGTCCCACCCCCAGTTCGGTCACCATGTGGCGGTTCTCCGCCATCACCTTCCGATCGTCGAGCGCCACAAGTTGGGTGCCGTTAAACCCTTTCGCTCCCGCCGGCCGATAGCTCAACTTCCCAAGCCGCGACCCGGACATGTAAACCATCTCCATCCCGGCCACCGCTTCCGGTCGGGCGAAACGAATGGACACGCTCAACGGCTTCACCCGAACCTTCATCTCGCCCACCTGCTCGGCCGAGAGTGCCCCATTGACCCGCTCCTGTCTCGTAAATGTACAGATGTAATCGCGAACCCCGCCGTAGGCTGTTTTCGCGTTCGCGAGCATCGCCCCAAGTGGGTCGGCTCGGAGTGCGTCCGACACTGGCGGCTCCGGAGAAGCGACCGTCTTCACCGGTGCCACCGCGGGTCCAGGCTGTTGAGCAATCGCTACCCCGGTGAGGGCCGCTCCGGCGACGAGACTCCAAACCACCTTCCGCGACTGAACGGACATGAAACCGGCCTCCGGGCGTGTAGGATCGACACTCGACGAGGAGATAGCATGGGGGAGGCAAGGCCGAAAGGGGACTTTCCGCAGGATAACGACGGTGGGTCACGACTGGCTCGCTCTGGCCGTTCGTGAGGACCGTAGATCCCTCGCATTCGGCTTATAACGAGTCTTGGTCATGGCCAATTCTCCACTCTTCACACGATCCACTCCTCTTCCCGAGCGGAATTCGCTATCTCATCATTGAGGGAGCGATGCCCTCCCCTCTACCCGTGTCCTCATCGGGGGCTCCCGTGTACGATGCTGTCGTGATATCGGACATCCATCTGGGGAGTGAGAACTGCCAGGCGAAGCAACTCGTTCATTTCCTTGAAGCCGTCCGCCGGGGACCACTCGCTACCCGGCGGCTGATCATTAATGGCGATGTCTTCGACTCGATCGATTTTCGACGACTCAAGAAAAATCACTGGAACGTTCTGTCTGAGTTGCGGAAAATCTCTGACGATGTCGAGGTGACCTGGATCAACGGGAACCACGACGGGCCAGCCGAGATTGTCTCCCACCTCCTCGGTGTGACCTGCACCGACGAGACGGTGATCGAGAGCGGGGGGAAGAAGATTCTGTTTCTCCACGGCCACCAGTTCGATGAATTCATCTCCCGCTATCCGATCATCACCTGGATCGCCGACCGCATTTACCATTTCCTCCAGCGGATCGACAAATCCCACTACTTCGCGAAGTTGGCGAAACGGAAGAGCAAGACCTTCCTCCGTTGTCTGCAAAAGATCGAACACGACTCCATCCGATATGCGATCAAGAAGGGGTACGATGCTGTCTGCTGCGGGCACACTCACCACGCGATCGCCAGTACGTCTGGGGCCGTGCCGTATTACAACAGCGGATGCTGGACCGAAAAACCGTGCCACTTCCTGACCCTTGTCGCGGGAGTGGTCGAGGTCCGTTCCTACGAGGAACCGTCACCGGACGAGTTGGTGCGAGCGACGACCTCGGATGCAGCCTCTCCGCTTCCTTCGGTCGCGTGAGGCTCATCAGGGGCAATGGGCTGGGTCGGATCGATGCACAACCACAGGCCGACCCCCAGGAAATAAACGACCCCGTAGAGGACAAGACAGGCAATAATCCCGGTCGATCCGGAATACGCCTTCGTGATCATCCCGGTGACGAGAATCCCGAACACGGCCCCGAAGAGGTTGCCGCACATATTCATCGCTCCAGAGACGGTCCCGGCGTACTGCTGGCCGACGTCCTGGCACACTGCCCAGGCTGGGGCCATGATCAGGTCGTTCATGAATCCCATCAGGACCAGGAAGAAAGCGAACACAAACAGGTTGTCTGGATCGACAATCTTCACTCCGGCTGCCGCAAAGTAACAGAGTCCGGCACCTCCATAGCCGATCATCCCGAACAGTCGCCGCCCCCACTTCCGGTCCCCTGTCCGGCGGATGTACCGGTCCGACAGAATTCCTCCGAGTAGACACCCGACCATCCCAATCAGTAGCGGGGAGCCGGTCAATAACGCGAGAAGAATCTTCCCCCCAGGCGTCGTGTTCCAACTCGCAAACTCGGTCTTCATGGCGGCTGGCAGGTTGTACATCAGGAAGTACCAGCAAAAATTTGTCACCACATACATCAGACAGATCGCCCACAGGTTTCGTGAACGCAGGAACCGACCCCACGGGATGCAGACTGGACCGTGTTGGCTCACCCGGCCAATATCCGCGAGTTCCTGTTCGGCAGCGTTCGTCGCCGGATGGTCGCCCGGCTTGTTCCGGAACCAGAAGTAAAACAGGACACACCATACTGCCGCGACCGTGGCGAATAACCACAGTGCTTCCCGCCAGGACCAGCCTCCCAGTTCGACGAGCAATACCCAGACGAGCGGCGTCAATCCACCCATAAATCGTGCAGACATCCAGACAATTGATTTGGCAAATCCGCGCTGCGTCGCGGGGAACCAATTATACAGCGATCTCGCGATATTCGGGAACGCACCTGCCTCCCCGACTCCGAAGAGGAACTGGATGACGATCAAGGCGGTGAAACCGACGAAGTAGCCTCCGATGGTCAACCCAACGAACCCCGTCAGGGCAACGAACAATGACCACCAGAGGACCACCCGGAGCAAGGTCGAGCGTGGTCCCACGGTATCGCCGAGCCAACCCGATGGAATTTCAAAGATGGCGTAGGCCAGTTGAAACGCCATTAACACCCAGAAGAAGTCATCGGCATCGACACGGAGGTCGTGCATGATGGCGGTTTTCGCACTTCCGTTTGCCGCCCGATCCATGTAGGTGATCATCGCCAGCAGGCAGAGTAGAGCGAGGATCGAGTAGCGGACTCGGGTGGGGCGCTCGGCGGGAGAGGAACAGAGGCCGTTGGTGGACATGCACGGAACCGGAGTGGGGGTGGGGAAACCTTCACACTCTAGCCGGTAATGGAGGGCTCTGGCAACCAGCAGTCTGGCCTGTTGACGAAGAAACCCGCGGCCCAGGGCCGCGGGAGTCAATTCGCACCGACTCTCAGCGATGGGGAACTGGGGTGACCTGGACCGTTCGGCCGTCCAGGCCCACTGCGAAGGTTTGTTTCTCGGATGTGATCGTCAGGTTGTCGGTGCCGAGTGACATGTTCCGGTTCTGCCCATCGAACACCTCGACTTTGATGGTTGGGGAAGAGTGGAACTCCCGCACACTCTCTCCCGGGAGGAGTCGAATCGGCTTACAACGCCGGACCTGGCCGTTACACGTCACGGATTCCTGGATGACGACAACTTTGTTGGTGTCATTCTGGATCGTAATCCACCCCGCGCTGGCCGCGCCGCTCGACCCGACCGCGGCGAGCAAAGTTGTCGCGAGGGTGAGTATCTGGTGTCGGAATACAGCGAACATCGGAAACTCTTTCCAGAGACTCGGTTCCGCCTCCTCAAAAGCGGACACCGGTTTGGCGACGGCCGGTCCTTCATCCGGGAAACGTCGCGGGATGAGTGACTTGCGCGGTCGATTCCGGAGAACCCATTTTTCGGTTAGTAAGACAACGACCAAAACCTGGCCCTCATGACCGAGTTTGCTCCCAGAGAAATCGTCGCAACCTGTTTCCCTGCTCGGTCAGCTCCGCCTCTTCCTTCCCATGCATTTTCCGTGCGATCAGCCGCACTGCATCGGGGGGAAACTCCTTTTCAGTCACAAGCCGCGTCGTGAGATGGCTGTCTCTCTGGGTTTGATGAGCGGTTATCGCGCTGTGGGTCACCAGACCAACGCCAATCCCTGACTCGACAAAATCCAGAATCGTCTGCCACCCCCCGGTTTCGACGACGGCATCGATCGTTTTCCCAGTCGCCCGGAAACACCACTCATCAAATTGCTGTCGGCGGTAGGCATCCGGCTCGGGCAAAATGAAGGGCAAGTCGATGACTTCGGCAGCCGTGAGGGGACGATTCGTTGGAAGCCCACACCACTTCATGCCCCAGAGTGATGTTGGCCGCGGATGAGCGGCCAGGACGAAGCGATCCTCAAATAACGGCTCAACGTACATCTCCCGTTGGGCCATTCGATGAATGGCGGTGGGGTTATCCGTGACCAAGGCGAAATCAAACTGGCCGCCCGCAACCCCTTCAATTCGTGCTTTGCCTCGTGGAGTCGAGATTCGAACTTGACACTCGGGATGATCATTCAGAAACCGTTCAACGGAACGCCGCACAAATCCACTCGCGGCCTGCTGTCCGCAGGCAAGCGTGACCACGGGTCTGCCGATTCGAGCGCTCGCCACGAACTGCTCCATCTGTTCGTAGCGCCGGACCAGATCGGCGACGACCCCCCGGACCCGCTGACCTTCAGTCGTGAGCCGCCACCGTCTCCCTTTCAAGATCAACCAGGGTTGCCGGTCCGGGTCGGAAGTCACCCGGCGCAGAGCGGTGAGTCGCTTGGAGATACTGGGCTGTGTGATGCCGAGTCTCTCCGCCGCCGCAGTTGCATCCCCGTCCAGGTCGGCAATGAGTGTGAAAGTCTGTAGAAGTTCGAGAGGGAGATGTTCAGGTCGAGTCATTCAGGACTCCGATTCTGAGTGAAATTTGGCAAGCTGCTTGGCAGGCGACTGGGTGCGTGGTAGAATCCAAGGTATGCTCAGTAGGGTAATTATTCAATAAGATACCTTGGCAGGCAATCGACTGGGCACGCCATCCTCCCTGGAGAGCTCGTCGTCGATGAGTTCTCCAGAATACCTGGACCTTGCCGGTGATGCGATCCAACGACACTGCGGCCAGCGATTGTTCAGCCAAGAGAGTGATATCCACACGCACTCGGTGCGATAGATTTGACAAACCGCTGGCGATATTAATATCAATAGGCTAGTGTTCAGAACGACTTGCTGGCAGACAGAATCTGGACCGCAACCACCCAGCACATTTGGGGTGTTGAACGTCGGCTGACATCATCGCGCTCCTGATCAGAATCATCAGCGCTGAGCAAGAGCGACGTGGCAATAGGTCACTGATCCTGCATGCTATCGAGGTACCAAATCGATGCCCCCCCTGGTCCTGTTTTCCCTGGTTGCGAGGCGGAAATTACGCCAGCGGAGCACTCAGGCAGCAGCGACATGCAGCACTGCATTGAATGACGCCATGAACGCGATCAAAGATCGGCTCGTTCAGTTGTTTCCCGACGCATCCATCGCCATCGTGCAGGACGTGTATGTGAGTTACCGTGTCCGGCCAGGCGAGTATATCCTGCTCGTGGAATTGTCACAAGCAGCCGCCCGGGATGGACTTTACGTCGTGAAACTCGGGGACGAAGACCGGCTCCGCAGGGAGTTCGACGGCTGGACCGCCTGTCGACCGGACGGGTTGCGGCACGATTTGGTGTTAACCACCCTGGAAGCCCATCGCGATAAGGCCGACCGCTTTATTGGATTAGTATACGCTGACGCAGATCAGATCATAGGCGTGGATCAAACCCTGAGCCTGGAGCAGGCGATGCTCGAGTGTATCCGGTTTGGAGTGCCGACGCCGGAATCCATTGCTGATACCTTGTTCCTGCTCTACGAACGACTGGGGCTATTGCTCTACCGTAATTCGTACACTGACGACCCTCTCAACCCAACTCTGCCATTTTCACCAGAGCGGCTCGATCGTAAATTGATCGAAAACCTCGATCACCTAAAACCCGGTTCGGGGCCAGCATTCGACATGCGAGCGAATGCGAACACGGCGGCCGACACGACCGGCCTGCCGGACGCGATGCTACCCCCAAACCTCTTCGCGATGGAGGTGCTCGACCATCCGGGCGATCTTGTGCCACGGCTGCGACGGGGTTATGGTCACGGGGATTTACACGGGCGAAATGTGCTTGTCGGACGGATCGGGGATCGGGTGCTGTGGCCTGCCGTGTTCGACTATGGCGACATGGGGACGGACAACCTGATCGGCTGGGATTTCGTCAAGCTGGAAACGGAGTTCAAGGTGCGAGCTTATCCCGAACTATTCGAGGCTCGGGTGCTACCGTATGCCGCCGAGGTCATCCGGACGGAACGGGATCTTCACATCAAAACGGAAGCCTGCCGCAGCGCGAACCGGTGGCCCAATGCCCCCGAGGACGACACCCCTCTCGGGCGATATCGCTGGCTGATGCTAACTATCCGACGACACGCCGCCAACCATCTGGGTTTGTATTGCGGCCGATCCCGCGAATGGCTGGCGGAGTATTATTTCTTGCTCGCTATCTACGGGCTGAATGGTATTCGTTTTGAGAACCTGACCGAGGTGCAACGGTTGGCAGGCTACCTCTCCGCTGGCGTGGCCGCAGCGCGATACGTGTACGACCGGACTCCGACTGGAGGCGACAATCCGTGACAATCTTAACACACCACCACGTGTTGGCAGCAGCGATGAAATGGCGAACCTCCAACACGGAGGCAAACCGATCTGCTGCCATCACAATTCTGAAGGATGGAATGACGCGGTTCTCGGATGCCCTCGCTCTGGGTGAAGAACTGGTCCTACTGCATAAAGAAAGTGGCGATCTCGATATTGCGATCAGTCTACTACGGACACTGGAACGACGGTTCAAACAGATTGGAGAGGAGACGCTCTGCCGCTGGGGAAGCGTGCTGCGGCTCCGCGCCAATATCTCTTTAGCGAGTAATGCGATCGGGGCTGCCGAGGTCGATCTCAAGGAGGCCGAGGAGTATTATGCCCGCGCATTCGAGGAATTCGGCACCCACTATCCGCGGATTAATGAGTTGACCACCCGTTTCGCACGCGCCGGACTGGCGCGGCTGCTGAATGATGAAAGCAAATCGGCTAACCTCCTCCGAACGGTTGAGGCGGACGCCGAGAGCATGCTGGCTGATGCACGAATCTGGAGCCGGCTCAAACCACACGATAATGTGTGGGCACCGGCTTCACGAGGCGAGGCATGCCTGTTGCTTGAATGGTGGGACAACGCCGAAGCCGCCTACACAGAAGCCATCAGGGCCTCCGGTGCGGAAGAGTTCCCCCGGATCAGTATGGCCAAACAGGTCCGTGAGACTCTGATCCCTGCGTTCCAACGTCTCGGCCGCGAGATTAAACAGAGACTGGCCAAGCCAAATGAGTTCTTTCTTATTCCTCAGGTTCCACCGCAATAACGCATTCAGCTCCGTAGCCTCTGAACACTTCCGTAATGGACAACAGGATTGTGATCGATGAGCCGAATCAATAACCCAGAAATACAGTTGCATACCCGCCAGCCTCAGGCGGTCATATCGAAGGAGCAGATGCCATGCGCGAGCAAAAAGTGGTGGCCGCGATCATCCTGGATGACCAGGGCCGGTTCCTCGTCACCTTTAACGCGAAATGGGGTGGCTATGCCTTCCCAATGCATTCCGTGCCGGAGGGCGGGAATATCCTCGGTTCGCTCGCAATTCAGGGGGTCGAACACGACCTCGGTTGCCGCTTGCCCAAAGCCACCGCGACCGAACTCGACTACATGGGTCAGTTCGGCCAGTCGCAACGCACAGGTGAGGAGACGCTCTACGAATACTGGCTCTACACCGTCGAACCGGGCCAGGCCCTCGACCTGCTCGCAGCACCGACGTGGAACAACAATCCGCCGATGTTCCTGTCCTATACCGACCTCACCAGCCGGAGCGATCTGACCTGGTCGACCCCGGCAATCGCCCGTGAGTTTGTCGAGAACCAGGAAGCCGTTCTCGCGGTGGTCACCCGAGCTGGCGAGAACGAAACGGAGTTCTTGCTGGTCCCCAACAACAACTACGGCGGCTACTTCTTCCCCACTCAGCGTGTCACGACAGAGGTGAAACCAGAGCGTGTCGCAGTCGGCATCGTCAGGTCGGACCTCGGTTACCACGGACCAGCGACTCCCACATATCGCGGCGAAATCACCGACATCCACTTCAGCAGTCGCTTTCAACGCGACCGCAATTACCGCTTCCACGTCTGCGAGGTGCAACTGTTGGAGGTCGATCTTCATCAACCCCAGAGCGTTCTTGAACAGGCACTCCTGCGCCGAGGCAGGCAGTGTCTTTGGCTCCTCGGGAGCGGGCTGAGCAATCCGGCGATCCCGTTTTCGCCCACGATGGCCGCTGTGCGCACGATGGTTCGCAACCTGATCCCACCTCAGACGTTGTCCGGATCTCTCCGCCGCTCCGAAGGTGGGATCGCCCTGATCGAGAGAGCTATCCTGGGCAAACGGGAATGGCTGGCCCAGTGGAATGAGCAGTGGAAGGCGTTCTTCTTCATCGGTGGCCATCGCGAGGGCAGTGAGTCGTTTCGTGAGTGCGTGATTCGCGAGATCGAAGAAGAACTCGGGCTCACTCCTGCCGAATGCCCCGTGGCCGCAAGCCCGGCGCATCATCTCGAATATCGTGCCATCTCCCGTAGCGCTGGGGAATTGACCGCATATACAATGGAACTCTTCTTCGCACATCCGACGCGGGGTGGTTTGGAGAAGATCGACGGTCATAACCCGATCAACAAATGGCTCGACGAAGACGAAATTTGCAAGATGGAAACCCACGACGGACGATCTGTCAGTGTGAGTATCGGCGTCATCCTGGGCCAGGCGAAATTGATTTCCTGCCAGGAGTGAACCCACGACTTCAAAAGCCCGTTGGAGTTGCTTCCCGGGTTTGCGCATCAGGCGCACTCGCGCCCGATCCATTCTCGCCCTTCGGTCGCGCGGGGGGCGGTCACCACGAATCGGGTCGGGCCGTCCACGACGGCTTCATGGCGAACATCGCCGCCGTTTTCGCGGGCGAGTCGCCAGGCGGTCGGGAGCCCGAGGCCCCGACCCCGACCAGCAGAGCGGCCACAAAAGAATGGGTCGAAGGCGTGCTCGGCTGCCTCTGGAGTCAACCCTGGGCCGCTGTCCTCGATCACAAACCGGACCGATCGCGGCCCGGCTTCACACCTCAATCGAACCCACCCTCCCCGACCTGCTGCCTCGACCCCGTTGCGGGTCACCGCTAGAACCGCCCTGAGGAGCTGCGCCTGGTCGCCTTCCAGCCAGATTTCGGAGAGGGTTGATGGGAATTCCACGCGCACCTCTCGCTCAACAGCGAGGGGCGCAATATCGGCCCCAACGGAACTGAGCATCTCGGCCGCCGCGAACCGAACGGGCTCCGGTGGTGTGGGTCGGGCGAACTGCATCAGATCGCGGAGAATCTCACTGATTCGCTGAGTCTGGCGAACGATCGAGCGGAGAGACTCCCCTCGGTCCGGGTCCGGTTCCGTGCGAATCAGCCGCTGAGCATTGCCTGAGATCACCGCAAGAGGGTTATTAATCTCATGGCCGGCTCCCGCCGCGAGTTCGGCCAACCCGGTGAGTTTCGCCTCCCGGAGGCGGTCGTCGGTCGACTCCCCAAGGTTAGCCAACTGCCGGTGTAACTCATCGATCCGGGCTTCGAGTCGTACCACCAGGGACACCCCGTTCCGTCGGCGGGAGGCAGCCGCAGCACGAAGCAGATTGCCAACAAGCGGAACGGTGTGGGGGTTTTGCGGGTACACATGCGTGACGGTCGGAACAACACTGTCGGAACGGCACAACTCGTCCAGGTCGTTGACGCAGAGTCCAAGGTGGACGAGGAGTTCACGGCGGTCGGCACAACGGGTCAGGCCCAGGAAAGCGGTCCGGTCCTCGGCCTCGCACACCGCCAGTTGAACGACCGCGAACAGGTCGGGTTCCGGAACAAGTCCTCTGGCAATTCGAAAAGGGAGGTTGAGGTTTCCAGCAACCATCGCGGCCCACCCGGGGAGCCGCCAGCGTGTGGCGAGTCGGCGGGCGAGCGAATCATGATCGAGATCCCAAAGCCGGGTTTGGACGTCAGCGGGGTTGGTGGGGAACGCCGGATCGTGAAGTGCCTGCGCAGCGACGAGAGGATCGATAGCGGCGACCCCGTACCAACCGAGTGGGGCGAGATCGGCGACTGCCGCCGCAGTGTCAGGAGGCGATTTCAGAGTGTGAGTGGCAATTCGTCTGGCAAATGCACTGGCAGAAGTGGCAACACCACGGGCACGGTCGATCGCGTAGGCAGTGGGGATCATCCATCCGGCCTTGGTCGCCCCCAAGTACGCGGCAGCCGTTTCCAGGATGACCGGGGAGAGAAACTGCTCTCCAGTCAGTGAGAATGACTCGGGGCGGAGTTGAGACGGTGTCGTTCGGAGCAGAAGCACAGTGAGAGCGGGATCGGCCGCAGCCAACCGGGCGAGATCCGCCGGACGTTCGGCGAGCCCGACGAGGCTGTCCGTGTTCGGACAGAGCCACGGCAGACTCGCCGCCGCCCAGCCCACCGCCTTCCCTGGCACCGTGAGACTCCTTGCTATGGCATGCCGTGTGTGGAGATCTCCGCGCGGACCGAACTTTTGCAGGGCACCGCAGAAGCCGACCCGACCCACGATCCATGAGAGCAGCCCTCGTGGAGGCTCTGGGTTGGCTGCCTCTTGTCTGGGCAGTGGGCGTCGTGTGGCCCGTCGTATGAATAGGGCGTCATCGGTCAGGCTCGGAGCCTGGGTTCCCAGGGCTTCCGCCCTGGGCTAAGAACGGCCGCCGCATTGCGGCTCAAAACCCTGAGCATTGCAGCCGCAGGCAGCACTCTCTTAGCCCCGGATGGGGCGTTCGCTCTGAGCCCAGGGCGGAAGCCCTGGGCTCTCCTGACGTCCCCCTCCGCGGGAATACTCACACTCCTCACGCCAAGGCCGATGACTCGATCTCAAGCTGGACGCACATCTTCTCGATCAGGACGTCCACATCGAACGGTTTGTGCATAAAGTCGTCGGCACCGGCCAGCTTGAGTTCCTGAACCTTGTCATCCTCGATCATCCCGCTAATGCAGATGATCCGGACATCCTCCATTGAGGTGTCGGCACGAACCCGGTGGCAAACTTCCTTGCCGTTGATGTCGGGGAGCATGACGTCGAGAATGATCAGGTCGGGGCGGTATTCCTTGACCATCATCCCGGCGTCGAACCCGTTGGAGGCGATCCGGACCTCGAAGCGGCCATCCTCCTGGAGAGCCTTGTGGATCATGTCCACGAGGTCTGGGTCGTCGTCCACAAGCAGCACCTTGCGCTTGCCACTCTCCAGGGCATCAGTTGGGATATTGTTATCCCGCATAAATTTGTACAGCGCTTCGCGGGGGATCCTCCGGAACTTCGATCCGGGAACCCGGAACCCCTTGAGCTGTCCGTTGTCGAAACAACGGATGATGGTCTGCTGGCTGACCTTACAGATTTTGGCGGCTTCGCCGGTCGTGAACACGGTCTTCATACGTACGCCCACCCTTTGCCGGCTCCGGCCGGCTGGCATGAAGGAGGTCCGCGCACGGCCATGACCGAGCCGGCTGGACCGAAATCCGTCCGTGAATCGCTGCGACCAAATCCCTGGCAGAGACCGGGGACGCACGGTGTCCTCGGCCGGCGCAGGAGGGGGATGGTGGTGGGGTCGACTGCGCCCTGGAGATTCGTGGCGACGGAGCAAGCTGGGATATTTCACCACCGCCGCCCCATCATACCCAGGAGGCCAACCGGTCAACACAAAGATACCCACACGGCCGGGATGAACCGGATTCTCGTGCCAGCTTTACTTTGTACAACCGGAAGCTCTTTCCGGACCCGCCCACACGTGGCAGGCCCGGCCTTTCCACCTTTCGACCCAACTTACCATACTCCCCATTCCCAACTCATCCGGGAAAAACGACCGACTCGGCTAACTCACTCATCGACTTCCCAGTCTCCGCAGAACACTCCATTTTGCCATTTTCCCAAGTCGGAAAAAGGCGAACTGGTGTGGTTACGAGCCGGGGGTCGGATGCGCATCCGGTCGGGTGTCTGTCCGGGGAGTTTCTCCACGGACACGGTTACTTCCAGGTCCCCCAGATGAACACCAACCGGGTTCCTGTCCCATCGGGAGGGTTACCAGTTACCTGTGTTCCCCCTCGCGGGCAGACCCCGCATAGCGACTCATTCCAGATAAAACAACAGCACCGCAAGGTCGGCCGGGGTGATCCCACTCACCCGACTTGCTTGGCCCAGACTGGTCGGCCGGATCCGGTCCAATTTCTCTCGGGCTTCCTGGCGGAGTTGGGGAATCGCAGTGAAATCCAACGATGTGGGGATTCGCTTCCCTTCCATCCGCCGGAACCGCTCCACCTCGACTGCTTGCCGATCGATGTAGCCGCTGTACTTGGCCTCCAAAACCACTTGTTCCACCACGTCGGGCCGTGTCTCCCACTCCGCCAGGGCGGGATGTCGGGTTCGCAGATCCCCCCACTCCACGCTGGTCCGCCGAAGCCACGTGGCCAGGCTATCGCCATCACTGCGTGTCTTCGCCAGAGTGGTCTGAAGGGCCAGGATTGCCGCTTCCTTCTCCTGGAAACGGTCCCAGGCGGCAGTTGACACGGACCCGACCCGCCGACCAAGCAGCGTGAGCCGTCGATCGGCGTTGTCGTGCCGTAGAAGTAGCCGATACTCGGCCCGGGAGGTGAACATCCGGTATGGCTCATCGACGCCCTTGGTGACGAGGTCGTCCAGAAGAACACCGATGTACGCCTGGCCGCGGTCGAGCACCAGGGGCGGTTCGTTCTTGAGCTTGAGGGCCGCGTTGATTCCCGCCATGAGCCCCTGAGCTGCGGCCTCCTCGTACCCGGTGGTTCCGTTGATCTGGCCGGCAAAGTAAAGCCCATCAACCGGCTTGGTCTCCAGAGTCGGGTGAAGCTGGGTAGGCGGAGCGTAGTCGTACTCGACTGCATACCCCCACCGCATGACCTCCGCGTTCTCCAGCCCGGGAATGAGACGAAGCATCGCCTGCTGGACATCCTTGGGCAAACTGGTGCTGATCCCGTTGCAGTAGTATTCCCGGGTGTTGAGCCCCTCGGGTTCGAGAAAGATCAGATGGGAGTCCTTTTCCGCGAACCGAACCACCTTGTCCTCGATACTGGGGCAATACCGCGGACCACGGCCAGAGATCTGGCCGGAATACATGGGTGCTCGATCGAGGTTGGCTCGAATCACCTCGTGAACCGCGGGGTTCGTCTCGGTCGTGTGGCAGATCACCTGGGGAATCGTGACTCGATCCGTGGCGAAACTAAACGGCCGCGGCGGATCGTCGCCGGGTTGAGGCTGACATTTCGAGAAATCGATGGTCCGCCCATTGAGCCGACAGGGAGTTCCAGTTTTGAACCGGGCGAGGTGGAACCCGGCCGAAGCCAGGCTGTCGCTCATCTGCTCGGCGGAGTTATCCCCGGCCCGACCACCCCGGGTCTTCGCCTCCCCCGTGTGCATGATGGCTTTGAGAAATGTGCCAGTGGTGAGAACCACCGCCCCCGCGAGGTAGCGAGTCTCTCCGCGCGCCACGACGCCGAGTACCTTCTTCCGGGCAGGGCTTCCCGAATTGCCGCACTCTTCTAGCAACAATCCTTCAACCAGTTCCTGACGGAGAGTCAGGTTCTCCTGCTCCTCGACCCACCGCTTCATGGTGAACTGGTAAAGCTTCTTGTCGGCCTGGGCGCGCGGCGAGTGCATCGCCGGTCCCTTGGAGGCGTTGAGCATCCGAAACTGAATCCCGCTGGCGTCCACACATCGGCCCATGACTCCGCCCAGGGCATCGATCTCACGGACGATCTGGCCCTTCGCCACGCCGCCGATGGCGGGGTTGCAGCTCATTTGTGCAACGGCATCAGCGTTCATCGTGAGCAGGCACGTCTTCAGCCCCATCCGCGCAGCGGCCATCGCCGCCTCGACACCTGCGTGACCGGCACCCACCACGACGACATCGAACGTGTACGACAGCTCCACTTCGGACCTCAGTAGACGTGGGCAGACTCAGTGGCTTCATGCATCATAGCAGAGCGCGGAACTCCCCGCCTGTTATGACCGCGTGACCCACAACTCGGTTCACGGAGGGAGACGGCGAGAAATGACCCAGCATGTTTGTGAGTGCCACCGGCGGCTTGTCCGCGAGGGTGGTTGCCACGTGCGGCTTGACCGCCTGTGGTGGCAGTTCGCGTTTACGGAGCATTCCGAAGCGTATCGGCCCCCGGCAGCGGACAATAATCAGAGCCCTCGGTGGAGAATTCGACCAAGTCGAGCGACTGGCCCCAAGTCCTCAAATGACAGATCCTCCGATGTGAGATTTAGCCATGCCTGGACATCTTGCCGCTCTCGGAGAGCGATACCAAGACGGATCATGCCCCCCTCAAAGCGCTCATGTGCTGTCGACGGGGCGATGTGGAGCTGTCTGGCGATGTCACTGAGGTTGAGAGTGTTGCTCGACCCCAGGTCCAGGAGGACGAGGATCATAACTAGCCGGTATGGTTCCGGCAGCTTCTCCACCTCTGCCCAGATAAGTTCACTGGTTGTGCCATTGGCATTAGGATTTCGATTTGGCAGATTGTTGCCAATTTTATTTGAACGTGTATCAGCAGATGACTGGCATACATCGTCAAAGACAAGCACTTGACTCGGGGTAAGAGTCGCTTCGACAATCGCTTTGAAACTCTGGGTAAGGTGTGAAAAGTCGACTGAATCACGCTCGGCGATGAACTTCGCTTCTTCCGCAGTTGCCCAAGTGTCGAATCTCAGACATCGGGCATCTACCCGCCGCTCCAACCGACGCACAGCGCGGAGAAATAGCCCAGCAATGAACAGCGAAGCAGCAAAATTGAAGACAATTCCAGGCCACATGATCAGTGCCCTTGCGAATCAATCAGATAATTTTTTAGTCACTTGATCCAAATCCTTGGCCATTTTCTTAATTTGGTTAGTCAGTATATCATTTAGCCTATCGATCTCTTTATCTTTGCTGGCGAGTGCATCCTGTAACACTTTTAAACATCGTTTGATCTCTTCATCCGCTGCCTGCCGCACTTCCTGCCTGAGCTTTTCTTGCAGGACTTCCAGACGGTTCTCGCGGTTCTCCAACAGGTCTTCTTGACGCTTTTCCCGCCGCTCCAATCGATTATACGCCCACCTGACTGCAAGGCCGATGACGACTACCATCGGGAATTGCCGCAAAATCTCTGTCAGCCAAGTTGGCAAGTCCTGCATTGTGGCACCAGGCGAGGGGTTGTGGCACGCAGAGGTGGTCTCATAGGCTTGGGTTCCGCCAACTTGGCAAAGAGAATCGGACCTATGGAACCCCTCTCAGGCATTAAACCGCGCCGGCATGAGTCAAACAACCCTATTCAGACCATGTCCAATCGAGCTCACCCCATACAACCGTATCCGATTGCCTTGACCAGTCCCCATCTCGGGAGCGGACGATCTGGCCCTTCGCCACGCCCCCGATAGCGGGGTTGCAGCTTATTTGTGCAACGGCGTCTGCGTTCATCGTGAGCAGGCACGTCTTCAGCCCCATCCGCGCAACTGCCATCGCCGCCTCATCACCCGCGTGACCGGTACCCACCACAACGACATCGAACGTGTACGACAGCTCCACTTCGGACCTCAGTAGACGTGGGCAGACTCAGTGGCTTCATGCATCATAGCAGAGCGCGGAACTCCCCGCTTGTTATGACCGCATGACCCACAACTCGGTTCACGGAGGGAGACGGCCGGTACTGACCCACCACGATTATGGGTGCCACGGGCGGCTGGTCCGCCCGTGAAGGCGTCGCACCGGCGGACCAGCCGCCCGTGGCACACGATCCCACTGGTCGATTGTCTTCCGCCGCCTGCCTGTATTGCCCCGCTTGTGCAACACCTGGACACTCTGACAAATCTATTATG
>PLDW01000384.1:0-3249 GCA_003136315.1 Gemmataceae bacterium
GCCACCCACTTGTCAAAGATCAAAGACTGATGCAATCAGTCGGCTGAGCCGGCCTCTCGCATCGCAGTTGTCGCCGTGAGATCCGGCGACTCAGGAATGATAAGAAGGGAGCCCCGGGACGTCAACACACCCGGAGAAAAAAAGAAACACTCCCCTACCCCCCATTGGAGGTCATCGCACCAGCGGCTTGGAACCGCCGGAGGGTTGCGCCCACTGACAGGAGAGGGAGTCGCGAGACATTACAACGAGTTTGTAGACCTTCGGCCTAGAGGTCAAGCAGAAACGATTCGCTTCTCGGATTGTTCATCAACGCAACGCCGCACGGACTAATCCTTCTCTATCATCAAAGATGGGAAATTGAGTTGACNNGACGCCACCGCGTGCGACCAAGCTGGCGCATCTGCGGAGCGAGACACCGCGAGGGGTGATCCAGGAGATCTACGCTCTGTCGATAGGACACTACTTCACCCGCAGCCTGATGGCCGAGGCGGCAACCCAGAGTGGACAGGATCCCGATCACCTGTCGTTTCTGGGCAGCTTACACATCCTGCGGATGCGGTTGCCAGAGTGTCCGGCTGACGAGCACGAGAGGGCTCGGTGGAGAGTCGCGTTGCTGGACGAGTTGGCCAGAGCACGAACCGAACCACGGCGGAACCGAATCAACCCGCGCGTGGTCCGGATCAAGATGTCCACGTTCAAGAAAAAACAACCATCGCATCGTGGACAGACTCAGATGCGTGTAAATTATGCAGACGTAATCGTCTCCCTGCCGATTCCAGAATCGATAACTATAACCGGATAACGACTTATGACTCCTGCAACGGTATTGGGGTTAGGTTNNCGCCCTCCCGTTAGACCGATGTTTGCTTCTGGAATGTGACAGCCTCTGCGGGTTCCTGGATTAGGGAAGGGGGTTGGTGGGTGAGGACTGGCCGCTCATCCTGACACCGATCGAGTGGGTGTGGTATCGGGTTTTGGGTTGGGTGGGAAATCCGGGGTGAGTGGCGGGACTTCAGTTGACGTATGAGGGGGTGGGAGTGGGGCACCGGTCCGCCTCGCCACCATCCGCTTCGTGTACTCCATTTCCGCATATGTCGACTGGACGGACAGCCGAGCCTCGCGGATGAGAAGGACCGCCCCGGTCAACAAAGCGACCGCTCCGGAGAGTCCAAAGCCCACCGGCACCCACCCGAGAAGTCCGTCGGCTGCTGACGACAGCCCGATCGCGAGACTGGAACCCACCAGGAGGCTGATTGCCACATAAAGGGTGATGATGGCGGCCTGGAGAATCGAGATCCGATCGGAGAGGCGGCCGATCTGGTCTGCGATGTGAGTGCGTTTCTCTCCCGTTTCAAGGTCGTTTGCATCCCACGGGGGGAGTTCCTCGGCCTGGGTGTGCAGTACCCGGACGCGATCAACAATCCTCCCGACTCGGTTGGTGGTCGACAGGGTGAGCGTCCCGGATGCCGAGATGAGCACCGCCGGAGTGATCATCGCCCCGAGAATCTCTCCGGCGGGCGTCATGGCGAACAGCGGTCCTATCACACTCATCCCTCGCGACTCTGGGCATTGCTAGAGAACCCCATTCAGGGTACGAACCAACGGCGTATCCAGAGGCGCCGCGCGGGTCGAGGAACTCCTGCCGATCGCTTTAGGCAGTTGGTGAGAGACAATCTCCCAGTGGGATCGGGTGCCACGGGCGGCTAGTCCGCCCGTGAAGGCGTCACACGGGCGGCCAAGCCGCCCGTGGCACCCTGCATGAGCGTCGTAGGTCAGTTCCTGGCCTCTGCCTCACTCGAACTCCGCTGAATATTGCGAATTGCAGAGTACGATTAACGCAAACACGCAGCACCCCCCAGAAACGGTGACAGTGCAGACATCGCCGCGCAGGAGATTGGCTAACGCCCACAAGCCATGAATCACGGCCAGCACCAGGCCGAGAATGTAGCCCCAGTAGCGTCGATTCCAGATTCCATACGCAGCGAAGAAGGCCGGGAGACCCATTAGAGCAATGATCACCGCGAGTACCACCACGATCCCACCGATCAAGGCACCTGCTCCAGCATACTCGCCGAAAAGATTGACGAGAATGGCCCCTCCGGCAAGCAGGCTGATAGCACAGGCAAAGTTCAAACAGCCAAGAACCAGATACATGATGGCCACTGCGTCCACCAATCCCGTGCGTTGGCCGCTCCGGTTCCACCTGCTCCTCCTGCGTCTTCGCCTGGAGGAGGAGACCGGACGGCGATCTTCCTCTTCAAACTCATCCTCATCATCTTGCTCGTCGTCCACCCATCCAGACGGGTGGTGGGGTGAAGACCACTCATCGTCATCTGGTTTCATCCAAGTCGATTGAGGCGGTTCGGGCTCGGGTGCGAACCGGAGATGCTTCCCAACCTCACGGATGATGGCTTGATAGTACGGATCAAACTCCCCGTCCGGATCGGCTGTGAGACTGGAGAGATCCATCCTGGCCGACCCATCCGCCGACTCAAAGACAAAGACGGAGTGCTCGCTGGTCATTCCAGAGGGGAGCGTGAACGAAAACTTGGCGAACGAATTCGTCTGGTCCATCGCGACGATGTGGCAGCGGAAATCGCGAAGCGCTTGAAGAACCGCCTGGAAAACCGCGGGTCGGGTTCGTGGGAATGTTTCGGTAATCTTGGTCTTCCGCCCATGTTGAGGCGCGGGCGGTCTGTGGACCAACTCGTTGGTAGCCTCTGTGGGTATCCAGAGGACATCTTCCGGAGGAGCTGGCTGCCTTTCAGGAAGGGGTTCGGGGGCGGAGGATGGGGACAGGACTGGCCTGACGATTTCGTGGAAAGGGACGGGCTTCTCGCCCGAGCCAGTGGAGGGGGGAGGTACTTGAGGGACCGGCGGAGCCAGCGCCTCAATGGTGAAACTCTGCCGACACGACGGGCACCGGAGGCGTAGACCCACCTGATCGGGGCGGGCCGCGAGTGTGCGTCCGCAGTGCGGGCATCTCGAATTGACCATGTCGTTCGCTGACACGAACTTGGCCCCCGGGTCGCGGATTGGGACCTCTGGGTGGATCACCCTGTCGGTATACGGCCTAGCAGATTCTATTGCCCTCTCTCGAAGCGGCAGCAATGGAATCGGCCCTGGATCGGTCAGTCTGAGGACTACCGGAGAAAACCTAACCCCCCAACCCCTTCCCTAAGAAGGAAGGGGGAGTAGGAGGGCAGTTTGACTCCCCTCTGCCTCTCATACAGGAACCCGTTGAGACTG
>PLDW01000384.1:3314-27815 GCA_003136315.1 Gemmataceae bacterium
AGGGGTGGCCTCGCCCTCCCATTAGACCGATGATTGCTCCTGGAATGTGACAGCCTCTGCGGGTTCTTGGATCAGTCCAGGAGTTTTGTCCGGTGGTCCTGAAGCAGCCCATTCCACGAACAAGTATCAGTATAACGGGAGTGCGAAGCTCTTGCCGAGCCGCACAGCAACGGGATGAGTACCCATCCCTCGTCCCCATTCGCTTGGTGCTGGGACGGATGTGTACGACGAAAAGAATGTTTCCCCTATCGTTTTGGCGGCGGTGGGAAGTCCTTCGGCCCGCCGGGTCGTGGAGGTGGGCCATCGCGACCGGAGTTCGGCCCCTTCGGCGGACCACCCGGATCGTTCTGGATACGGGCGGCTTCCCCCAGGTAACGGTTGACCCCCGGCCAGTCACTGAGTTGATTGAGAATTCCCGCCATCTGCCGACACATTCCAACCAGGGTCTCACGGGCGAATCGGCCTGGGGGTGCCCCCGGGCCGACCAGATGCCGTAATTCATCCACGGCTGGCTCCAACTCCCTCCGGGCAGCCGACCAGTCACCAGCCGCCGCCCGAAACGCGGCCAACCGTTGATGGGTCATCGCCTTCTCGACCAGGACACGTGCCGGCCGTGGCCCACAGTTGTGCGTTGGCACCATCCGCTCGACGGCCTCCCGATATGCCGCCTCGGCTCCTGACTGATCACCTGCGGCCTCCCGCAGACGACCGAGCCGATAGCAGACCGCGCCGACCGACCACATTTCAGGGGCAGCCGTAATCCCCCGCCCGAACTCCGCCACCCGACGGAGTTGCTCTTCGGTCCACCCAGCCGTCTCCGGTGCCTGGGCGTAGACCAGACACAACTCGGATCGAACCTCACTCTCGGGTAACTCTGTCATCAGTCCGTCGAGGATTGCGGCCGCTCTGCGGGCGGAGGCGATGGCCTTTTCGTCGCGGCCCAGCCGCCGGTGCAATTCGCCCACCCGGCGGTGGGCCTTTGCCGCGTCGAACCGAAGCTGCGGGTTTGTCACGTTCTGTTCAGCGAACTGGTCATAGAACCCAAGGACGGCTTCGAGAACCGCTGCCTTGTCCTCGGCCTCACCGGGTGGTCCATCGGGTCGGTTGCCCGGACCGGGTCGAGACTCGTTCCCCCCGGCGGCATCGAACACTTTCGCGAACACCTCCAGGGAGAGTTGGAGGTTTGCCTCCAACTTTCGGGAAGCCTCCACGGCTTCGCCTCGTTTCACGGCCTCCGCCTCCCGTGCGACCTTCTCGGCATCGAGGGCGTGCTGTGTTTCGGCGTAACCGACCCAGCCAACCACGGTCGCAAGGGCGAGGGCGATCATCGTGCAGAACGACAGAGCAGCGACCGCCGGGTTTCGTCGGCACAATCGCCATCCGCGACCAGCCCAGGACATCCGTCTGGCCCGGATAGGTCGATCTTCGAGAAACGCCCGCAGATCATCGGCGAGGAGTTCAGCGGATGCGTATCGCTGCCCTGGTTCCCGGGCCAGGGCCGTCAGAACGATCGTTTCCAGGTCGCGAGGGATCGCGGGGTTGATGGATCGCGGGGGGACCGGATCGGCCTCCGCGAGTTGCTTCATCAGTCGGGCGGGGCTCTCCCCCGAGAATGGCGGAATGAGAGTCAGCAACTCGTACAGGGTTGCCCCAAGACCGTAGACATCACTGCGCGTGTCGGCTTCCCCGTGCAGGCATTCGGGGGCGAGGTACTGGAGGGTGCCGAGAATATGCCCGGTGGGGGTGAGCCCGTTCTGGTCGCCGATCTTGGCCAGCCCGAAGTCCGCGACCCACACCTGTCCGCGGTCGTCGAGGAGGAGGTTGGCTGGCTTCACATCTCGGTGGAAGACATTTTTGTCGTGGGCGTACTGGAGGGCCTCAGCGACCTGGATGCCAATTTCCGCCACGACTCTCCAGTCACCGTATACCGGCCCCTCAGTGAGCAAGTCGATTGGTTCGACCAGTTCCCAGGCCGGTTGGGGCAAATCATTTGCCAGCAGCGGCGAATGATCGCCCACAACGGTGGGCTCCAGAGCGTGGACGACCGGTGCGGTGGGGCTTGCCGCGGACCCTTGCCGCCACGCAGCGATGGCCGCGTGGAGGCCCTGCCCGGGGATCAGTTGCATGACGAAGTACGGAAGCCCGGCGTGTTCCCCGACCCCGAACACCGGGACAATATTCGTGTGGTGGAGCCGGGCGGCAGCCTTCGCCTCGCGGATGAACCGCTCTCGTCGCTCCGAATCCATCTGAACGTGGGCGGAGAGAACCTTGAGGGCAACTCGTCGACCAAGCGACTCCTGCACCGCCTCGAATACCACACCCATCCCACCACGACCGAGTTCGCGGACGATCCGGAAATCTCCGAAACGGTCCGGGAGAGCCTGTCGGGTGGTGGCCTGGCCGACGTTGCGGAACCTCTTGAGTTGCTCCATCTGGGCGACTGCCGGGAGCAAGTCGCGGAGTTGATCAGCGTGGTCCGGGTGGGCGGCAGCGTAGGCCCCAACGGACGGCCGCTCGCCGCGCCGCAACCGCTCGGCAAACTCCTCGGCCAGCACGTCTACCGGGTCACGGTCGTCAGGGAGGGACATAAGGTGTTCTTAAAAATAAAGATGAAGAAGACTATCTCAGCACAAAGCCACAGAAGCCATAGAGAAAAAGCCAAAGGCAGAGAGATATCGTCTATGTGCTTCTCATGTTTGGTCTCTTTTTCGGAATTAGTCACTCTGTGGTGAATTCCCCTTCCGAATACTGTCCTTCCAGAATTATGAAATTCGACCACGACACATATACAATCATCCTGATATCTGTTTGTCTTCTTCTCTGTGTTCTCTGTGACTTTGTGGTGAAATCCTCATCTTTTGTGTGTTATCCGCCTTCTGCCGGTCCGAACCCTGGGATTTGCTCCAGAATCTGTTTGAGCCGGGCCAGAGCCCGGACATACCGTTTGCTTGCAGCGGCTGGTTGGATGCCCAGCAGCGCGGCGGTGTCGGAGTTGCTCAACTCCTCGAAGTGCCGCAGTGCGAGAACTTCCCGGTCGAGCGGATCCATCTGGGAGAGGGCATCTTCGAGCAGGGTCAAGGTCTCATTCCGCTGTGCGGCATGACTTGGGGAGGTCAGGCCTCCGATCAGGCAGGCAGCCATGCAAGCGGAGTCCGCCCCCGGCCCACCCTGGCCGAGCCCGACTTCCAGACCCGCATCCCGCTTCCCGGCTCGGTGTTCGCGGTGAACATCCGCCAGTCGCTGGCCGACAATCAGGCGCAACCATCCGAAGAACGGCTGGTCGGGCTTGGCGAAGTAGTGCTCGACCCGCTTGAGGGCCTCAATGTATGACTCCTGAAGGACATCGGACGCGGACACCCTACCGGCCAGCCGGTGATCGAGACGAAGTTCCACCATCCGCCGGAGTTGGTCCCGATGTCGGGCGAACAACTCGGCGAGCGCGGTCTGGTCACCAGCCCGTAGACGGGCCAGGAGTCCAACGATTTCCGACTCGGCTTCAGACGGCATCTGCGGTGCCTCGGGGTCGTACACCCCCTCAGTTTAAAACGGAATCACTACCAAGGCGAAGACCATCTCACACACTCGGAAGTGAGGTGAGCCCGTGTTCGCGTCTTTCTCACCTCTCCGCCGCGGTGGTCGAGCTGCGCTCGACCACCGGCGAATCGCTGAGACCCCTCCGGGGTCGGTCGTGTGTCCGTATTTGCGTTATTGTCGCTGCTCCGCCCCCGTGACTACCCAAATGTTGTTGAAGGCCAGCGGGTCGCCGTGGTTTTGGAGCTGGAACGGTCCGGGAGTCGCCGCTTCCGCCTGGCCGCCACCGGTTGGGTTCTTCAGTTCCACGTTGTCCTGGATCTTGACTCCGTTGTGGTAGACCGTTGCCCGGGCGTTCTTCGTCTTCTTCCCGTCCGACCCGAACTCAGCCGGAGTGAACTCAATGTCGTAGGTCTGCCACACGAGCGGCGGGAAGCACATATTCACCGACGGCTTGTGCAACGTGTAGAACCCGCCGCACTCGTTGTTCTCTCCGTTGAGCCCGAAGCTATCAAGAACCTGCAACTCGTACCGATCCTGGAGGTAGACGCCGCTGTTGCCGCGTCCCTGGCCAGACGAGTTCGGCATCCACGGAAGGCGAAACTCGACGTGGGCCTTGAACGCTCCGAACTTGGCTTTGCTTTTGATCCCCATGTTCAGGAACTTCCCGTCAGAATACTCCACGATTTTCCCACCCTCCCAGTTCTTCTCGTCCCCTGGCCCGCCGAACAGGACGAGTGCCCCCACCGGTGGTTTCTCACCAAGCGTCTTGGACTTTCGCTCGATCTTGCTCAACCCGCCCGAGTGGTTCTTGTGGGTCAGGGTGAAGCTCATTCCCCCATTCGTCCCGGAAGTAATGATCCCGAGCGTTTCGTCTTTCGTGCCGGCGAGGATGACATCGGCACGTGCCTCGGCACCGCTGCGGGTCGCTGTCCCCCGGATCGGTTCTGGCTTGCCGTCCCAGCCGGCACCGGGGAGTCCGCCTGGGTAAATCTTGACGTCAAACTTACCCTCGCCCTTCGCGACCACCTGGGCACCGGCTTTCTTGCTAGCGGTCAGGAAGATCCCTTCGTACTCACCCTGGATCAGGAAGTCGGGGTCGGTCTTGACCTTCTCCGGGTCGGCGATGGCGATCCGCTCCTTCTTCTTGGGCGGATCTTTCTTGTCCTGGGCGAGACTGGGGAGGCCGACGAGAGCGAGCGCAATCACCCCGACGAACCCGGCGAGCAGGCAGCGGAACATGGCGGACCTCTGGGTGGGAAAGGAGGCAGGCAGGACCATCGCGGATTCACCGCGCTGGCGAATGATTATTCTTCTGACTGGGAGCCGGGCGTCAATGGGGTGATTGCAGATGGAGGAATTGCCCCGAAGTTCGAGGGTTGTCCAGCACTGGCGGTGTGTGCGTGGCCGATGAGTCCTGTCCCGTGAAAGCAGAGGGGAGTCGATCAACGCGAGAAAGCCTCGCCCCAGTCACACAAGCAGGATCACCACGACCCCGAGTTGAGTGCCGAGTTCTTTCACAGCACCCGAGAGCGGGCCGAGATCGGCCGACCCGCTACAGCCCGTTTTCTCCGGCACGACGAGGGGGATCACCTTGGCACTCCGATGATCGATACCAGTGCCGATGAGACCGACCGACACCGCCCCCTTGTTGAGCAGGTTGGCATTGGTGCAGAAAGCATTGGCTATCAAGTGACCGTCTTCTCGCTCCTGCACGAGAACCGTGACTCCGAGTTGCTGATCGTCCCAGCAAATCTTGAACTCGGGTCGCGGCTCAGAGGAATCCCCCTGCACCGGAACCGGGACAAGCGGTGATATCGGGTTTGCCCCGAACTTAAAAGCGTGAACCCTGATTCCTGCGGGCATTGGGAACAGGGCGTCAAGGGCTTTTCTCGGATCATGATTCATGACTCATTCTCCATATCGAATCGTTCAAACCGTGGGCTCTTTCTCAGAAAGGTCCACGAAGGTCAAGGTGTCGATCCATCTCCAGGCACAATAAGTGAATAATCCACGTGAGCGCGGAAAGCCGCTGGTGCGGCCACACGCCAATCACCACATGCCGCGTCATCAGCACGTGTAACCAGACGTTCGTTACCCGTTCGTCAATGTCCCACTCCCTCAACGCCTGAATGACCGAGCCGGTCCGCGTTTCTAGAATTTGGGACGCGATCCTCCCCAGAAGCGGGGTATAGCGTTCGGTCAACGTCTCCAGTGCTGCAACATCGCCAGCGTAGAAGGCATGCAGTAGCTCTTCGTCGGTCGGGTGCATCCGCTCACTCCGCGGCTGGAGCTCCCATTTTACCAGTTCCTTACCCGGCGTGGGTAGCGGCAGATGACCACCAGGTCGAGACAATAGCCGACTTCCCGTCTCAGACAACATAATTTGATAGCCAGATCACCCTCCCTGCGCCTACAACCAAAGGAGAGACCACAAGGGATGAACCGTGATCGCGTTACAGCTCGGATTTCTGGATGGGGAACCGCTTCTGTGGGGTGAGACAGCAGTTGGTCCTCGCCCGACGAAAACTCGGCGGAAGGTCGCGACCACCCACCCGTTCGCGGCCGATGTAGACGCGATCCGTGAGGGCCTCGCCGAGACGATTTCAATTGCCCGAGATCGTGTGAGCACCGCCACTATCTGGCTGCCAGCAGTCGCCGACCGTCCCGTCGGATCGCACCCGCTCATCGCCGAACCGCCCGGTCCGGATCAGGAGATCCACCTGATTCCGTGGAGCGTCCCGACCGTCCCGCTGGCATCGACGGCCCTCCTCGAACTCCTTGCCGCGTGTGCCGATCAAGACACCCTCCGCCCGGGGGTTCTGGTCGGCTCGACCCTGCGATACTGGGCCGCCGCCCTGCGTTTCGGGGCTGGGCTCGTCGCTCAGGAACGGTTCTTGCCGGGTGTGACTATGGCGGGTGAGTCGCCCCGGGCACGCTGGGAACCGGTGATCGGCGGGGTCGAACGCACCCGGTTCCAGCGCCTTGCCGACGCCATGCCTGCCGCGTGCCGTGCCATCACGCCCAACGCCAACACCGCGCCGAAACCACCACCACCCATTCTCACTGAATTCCTCACGTTCGTTGTCGACACGCTGGTTCGTGCCTCACTCCCGAAGCTACCGGATCGGAAATCCTTCGACAGCGTCCACGATCAGTGGCTCCACGCACTGCGGACTGCCGATGGCCGAATGACGCTCGCCAAGGCTGAAACCACCGAGTTGACCCGCACCGTTGCGGACTGGCAGCGGCCCATCACGGTGAGCCGCTCGGCTGCCTACCGATTGTGTTTCCGCCTCGAAGAACCAGAAGAGACAGCCAACGCGACGGCCGCCACGGCTCGGGGCACCTGGACTGCTCGCTATCTGCTGCAAGCCCACGACGATCTCAGTTTGCTCGTCCCGCTGACCGATGCCTGGGCGGCGAAGAAGCGGGTCGACCGGACTGTCCCACTGCCCAACCGGGAATTCCTGCTCACGGCACTTGGCCAGGCGAGCAAACTTTGCCCCGAAGTCGAAGCCAGCCTCAAGTCGGCGAACCCCACCGGATTCACCACCGACACTCCTGGCGCTCACCGCTTCCTGAGCGAAACCGCCTACCTCCTTGAACAGGCTGGTTTTGGTGTACTTTTGCCTGCGTGGTGGGCACGGACCGGCACAAAAAACTCTCTCGCCGTGACAGGATCGGCAAAGACTGCCAAGAAATTTTCGTCTGGCTCGAACGGGCTCATGTCGCTCGACGAGGTGGTGAAATTTGACTGGAAGGCCGCCATCGGCGACACCGAGTTGACACTCGCCGAACTCGAAGCCCTGGCCAATCTCAAGTCGCCGCTGGTGAATGTCCGCGGGCGGTGGGTGCAGGTGAACGCCGATGAGATTCGTTCGGCCCTCGACTTCTGGCGGAAGAACCCGCAAACAAGCGGAACTATCCGCGACCTGTTGAAGATGAGTGTCGGGGCGGAGGTGGGGCCAGCCGGTTTGCGTGTCCGCGGCGTGAAGACAACGGGTGGGCTCAAAGCCTTTCTAGACCAACTCCGCGGCGAAGCGTCGTTCGCGGAGCTGCCTTCCCCCGAAGCGTTCCGTGGTACCCTCCGGCCCTACCAGCTACGCGGTTATTCGTGGCTCACGTTCCTGCGTCGGGTGGGCCTCGGAGCCTGTCTGGCCGACGACATGGGCCTTGGGAAGTCGGTCCAGACCCTCGCTGCACTCCAACAGGCCCGTGATGAGGGTGAGACGCGGCCGGTCCTGCTCGCCTGCCCGACTTCGGTGATCGGCCACTGGCGGAAGGAAGCCGAGCGGTTCACCCCTGCCCTACCGGTCATGGTTCACCACGGGGGAAAACGGGCCAAGGGCGAATCGTTCGGGGAACAAGTCAAGAACGCTGGCCTCGTGGTGTCGAGTTTCCCGCTCCTCTACCGCGACGCCGAGATCCTCAAGGGAATCGACTGGGCCGGGGTGATCCTGGATGAAGCCCAGAACATCAAAAACCCGGACTCCAAGACGTCGCAAGCAGCACGGGGACTGAAAGCCGATTTCCGGGTCGCCCTGACCGGCACCCCGGTCGAGAACCATGTCGGCGACCTGTGGGCGATCGGCCAGTTCCTCAACCCCGGCTTCCTCGGCACCCGGGAGGGGTTCCGCCGAACTTACCTCGTCCCGATCCAGATGCAGCGTGACGAAGAGGCGACCCGGCGATTGAAGGAACTCACTGGCCCTTTTTTGCTGCGTCGACTCAAGACCGACAAGTCAATTATTTCTGACTTACCGGACAAATTCGAGGCAAAGGTGTTTTGCACTCTCACGAAGGAGCAGGCGACTCTCTATCAGGCCGTGGTCGGTGAACTCGACAAGTCACTCGACGATGAGGATGGCATTCGCCGCAAGGGACAGATCCTCGGCGCGTTGTCCAAGCTGAAACAGGTGTGCAACCACCCGGCCCAGTTTCTCGGGGACAACTCCGCCATTCCCGATCGATCAGGCAAGCTCGCCCGGTTGACCGAGATGCTGGATGAGGTTCTCCAGGCCGGCGACCGGGCGCTGGTGTTTTCCCAGTTCACCGAGATGGGCGAGATCCTGAAGAAGCACCTGCAAGAGACGTTCGGCAAGGAAGTCCTCTTCCTGCATGGCGGGATTCCGCAGCCGCAGAGGGAGCGGATGGTCAGCCGGTTCCAGGACACAGCCGCCCCGGATTCTCCCCGAATCTTCCTCATCTCCCTCAAGGCGGGCGGGACCGGGCTGACGCTCACCGCAGCGAACCACGTTTTCCACTTCGACCGGTGGTGGAACCCCGCGGTTGAGAACCAGGCCACAGACCGCGCGTTCCGAATTGGGCAGAAACGGAACGTGCAAGTGCATAAATTTGTCTGTGTCGGCACCCTGGAGGAGAAGATCGACGAGATGATCGAACTGAAGAAAGAGCTCGCCGGGCGGGTGGTGGGGACCGGCGAGGGATGGCTGACCGAGATGTCGAACACCGAACTCAAAGACCTGCTCGCGCTGAGGGCCAGCGCAGTGGAGGAATAATCATGTGGTGGGGCTATGAACGTTTCCCAAAGAGCACACCCAAGAAGGTGGCGGGCGGGATCAAAGCGCAATCGAAGCGCGGGAGTTTTGGCGAAAGCTGGTGGGCGAAGCGGTGGATCGCCACGATCGAGAGTTTCGATATCGGCGGGCGACTCCAGCGCGGCCGGAGCTATGCCCGCGGCGGACAGGTGCTCTCGATCGATGTGTCCACGGGAAAGGTGACGTCGAAGGTTCAAGGATCGATGCCCAAGCCGTACCAGGTGAGCATCGCGGTCGCCGTGCTGTCTGCCGCCGACTGGGCAAAGGTGATCTCTGCACTGGCCGGACAAGCGGTCTACGCAGCAAAGCTCCTGGCGGGGGAGATGCCCTCGGAGATCGAACAGGTCGCGAAGGATGCCGGGGTGTCACTGTTTCCTGCAAAGGCAAACGACCTGAAAACGAGTTGCTCCTGCCCCGACTCCTCGAATCCCTGCAAGCACATCGCTGCGGTGTATTATCTCCTGGCCGAGCAGTTCGACCGCGACCCCTTCCTCCTCTTCCGCCTGCGGGGGCTCGACCGGGAAACACTCTTTTCGCGACTCGGCGCTGCCGCCCCAGTCGCTGCGACCCCACCTGCCGCGACGCCGATCCCCGACGCAACCGTTCCTGTCCCGAGCGACCCGCAGGCTTTCTGGCACGGCGGTGAGATCCCGGCTGACGTGTTTGCCGACGTGAGTACGCCACCGGTCGCTGCTGCGATTCCCAAGGGGCTTGGGCCAGTGCCGTTCTGGCGAGGGAACGAGCGATTCCTCGACGCGATGGAGCCGGTTTACCAGGCTGCGGGTCAAGCCGGGCTGACCGTGTGTCTCGGTGGCACGCTCCCAGACACACAGGCGAAGGCAGCGAGCGTCCGGGTCGTTTCACCCCGTAAACGGAAGTAATGCGGGGAAGTGATCCCAGCCACCTCACCTGACGATCAAGCTAAACATGCTCTTTTAATTCACCGTATAATCTAGAATGACAAGATGAATTAATTTGACAATTATTGGAAACTAGGGATCACAGATCGACCCCGGAGGGGTCGCAGCGATTAGCCGGTGGTCGAGCGCAGCTCTACCACCGGGTTCGGCAACGATGACCCGAAAACGAATTCTCCCCAGAGCAGCGGAAACTGGGGGACGTGGGGAGTGTCGGAGTTGGGGTGGTTGCCCCTGCAAACCGGTGGTGTCGCTACGCGAAACCACCGGCTAATTGCTACGACCCCTCCGGGGTCGGAGTGACGGGAAAGGGAATCCTGATTGGAATACTCAGGATCACCTCCCAAAGCATGGAACCCGTCACATTTTGGATGGATGAGCTACCAGGGCGTATACCATCAATCCCCGCCCTGCCGGGGAACTCGCGATCCCTCCCCCCACACGGAGTCTCTCCATGTCACTTTCCCGGGCCGTCGTTGTCGCGGCCGCGCTTTTGGCGACCGGTGCTACGGCAGTGGCCGAGGATTACTGGGTGTACATCGGGACGTACACCAGCAAGGATGGCAGCAAAGGGATCTACCGGTCGAAGCTGGATGCCACGACCGGCAAGCTCAGTGAGCCGGAAGTGGCTGCCGAGATGGAAAGCCCATCGTTCCTCGCCGTTCATCCCACGAAGAAGGTTCTATACGCGGTCGGGGAAGGCGGTGGCAAGGATGGTGGCCCGGTGGTTGCATTCTCCCTCGATCCCACGACCGGCGGGCTGACCAAGCAGAACGAATTGCTCAGCGGCGGGAGTGGACCATGCCATGTCGCGGTCGACAAGGCTGGAAAGTACGCTGTGGTCGCCAATTACGGCGGCGGAAGTTGCGCGGCCTTCAGTCTCAAGGACGACGGCAGCCTCAACGCCCGAACCGCTTTTGTCCAACACAAAGGCAGTAGTGCCGATAAGAGCCGACAGGAGGCCCCACACGCTCACTGCGGAACCTTCGATGCGACGGGGAAGTACGCCCTGGTTGTCGACCTGGGGTTGGATCAGGTGTTAGTTTACGGGCTAGATGGCCAGACCGGAACTCTGCACATCGCCCATGCGGTCAAGATGCCGGACGGAACGGGGCCGCGACATATCGCCCTCAACCCATCAAACGACCTGGCCTACGTGTGTGGCGAACTCAATTCCACCGTGAACGTGGTGAAATTAGATCTGGCCAAGGGGACGAGTGAGGTGATCCAGTCACTCTCGACACTCCCTCATCCGGTGAAGGGGAACTCCACTGCTGAGTGCATCCTCCACCCCAGTGGGAAGTTCGTGTACGTGTCGAATCGCGGGCACAATAGCATTGCGGTATTCAAGGTCGGCGCGGATCACAAGCTGACTGCCGCAGGACACATCACAGGAGACATCAAGATTCCGCGGAATTTCAACGTCGACCCGTCCGGGAAGTGGATGTTGATTGCCAGTCAGGATGGGGACAAGGTCGGGGTGTACGAGATCGACCTGAGCACCGGTCTGGCGAAGGAGACCGCCAGCAGTATCAAAGTCAGCCGTCCGGTGTGCGTCAAGTTCGTGCCGATTTCTAAATAATTGCTATAGGAAATGGTCAGTAGATGACACTGACACGTGTAACGCACCGGGGCGACCGGCGCCTGCCGATTTCGATGCAGAGGCGGAACACCAGCGTGGGGTGGAGTTACTTCGGAAAGTGCGCCCGCCTGGCCCAGAAACCCACGGGATACTTCTGTGTCTCCGCGGCATAGAGTGGTGTTCGTCGCTTCAGGAATTCCGCCAACAAGCCATTCTCCCAGCGGTCATAGCTTTCTGCGGCGGCCGTGTTTCCTTGTTCGCCGGCAAGGAGGGCGCGAGCAGCCAACGCGCCGGATTCGAGCGCGGTGGCTGTGCCGGAAGATCCGATGGGGTCTAACTTGAGGGCGGCATCGCCGGCTGCCACCCAACGGGGGCCGTGTCGGCAAGCCAGCCCTGCCACACTCACCGGGAGGCAGTGGATTTGTCCGGCTCGATCACCGAGGACATGCTGGTGCGAGAGCCGGGTCTGTTGGAAGAGCGCGTTCCACTGTTCTGGCTTCGAAGGGGCGAATTGCCGGGAACCTTTCGCATCCGTCAGGAAACAGGCGTGCATCGTGGCGGCTTCACCCGTACAGACGTACCACCAGCCGCTCTCGGTGGACTCGACGTGCAGCAGCCGTGATTCGATCGGGACGGCCAGCCGCGCCCAGTAACACAGCAGGGAGTCCATCGTCACGGGCTTCTGACCTGTCGCGCGTGCCGCCCAGGCGGGCGAACCCGTTGCAATCACCAGGCTCTTGGCTTCGACCGGGCCGGCGGTCGTGCTCACGATCACTCTGTCATCGGCGAAACTGACGCTCGTCGCTTCGGCTTCCAGTCTGACCGCTCCCGCCGCACCCGCCAGCCGGACGAGTGAGGCGTCGAACCGATCGCGGTGGATGAACCAGGCGTGGCCGGAGGGATCGAGGATGGTCGGCCGGAGCACCGGACCAGGTGCCCCCCAGCTCGATTCAATTCCGTAGCACGGCTCGCACGCAACGAGCGCCTCACCCGCACCCAGCGACTGCAGCAAGTGCTTCAGCCGGGGTACCGCTGTCTCAGTCGGCTTTTCGCGTGGCCGGGGTGAGGCGATTATGGTGGTGACAACCCCGCAGGTCCGCAGCGTCAATGCTGCGGCACAACCAGCGGGGCCGCCACCCACCACAGCCACGTCCACCATCGGCCACTTCTCTCCCTTGAGGGCTTATTTGGCTTTGCCTGCGAGGGCAGCGACCTGCCTGGCCGACAGCGATTGGTTGAAGACCTGCACCTCATCGACCAGACCGTTGAAGCATTCCCAGCCGGGTCCGAACGCACCGATCCTGAGCCCCGCCGTCGAATTCACCGGTATTGGGCTGCCCTGCGCTCGTGTGCCTTCCAGCACCCCATTCACGTACAGCTTAGCTGTGGTTCCGTCGTAGGTGCCCGTCAAATGATACCAGTTGCCAGGATAGAGCTTGGTCGTCGACTCCACGGCGATGCCGTAGCCTTCCCCGCCGACGACGAACCAGAAAGTATCGTTGGTGCGCTGCCGGAACCCAAAGCCCGTGGTGCCTCGTCCATAGTCCTCCGTGGAGACGATGCCGGCATAGACGCCGGAAGACGAGGGCTTGACCCACGCATCAAGGGTGACCTTGGCGGGCTGGAAGGTGCTGTCGTTTGGCACCTTCACCTGACCGTTCCCAGAGAAGCTAAAGGACTGGCCAACAACACCAGGAGCGTAGCCGACGGTGCCCACGATGGTGCCGTTGGCCGTGCCGGCGCTGTCGTTGGCATTGCTCTCGCCACGATACCAGTGAGCCAGGCCTGGCACGGCTGGCGACACGCCAGGCTGGGTCTGGTCCTCTGTCACCAGGGGTATTTCGGTTTGTTCCCACGTGCAATTTTGTATTTTTCCGTGGTTCCCCAGCGTGGTTTTATCCTGGGCGACCGTGCCCTGACCCTCATTCAGAGGCCAATAACCGACCAATCCCGGTTCCTTTCCTGTCAGCCGCCGGCGCTGATTGGCCTGGATTTCTTCGGCGGTGCGGGCACGGTTCCACAGCCGCAGTTCGCTCATGCGACCAGCGAAGAACGGGTTCTCGGACCAATTGCTGCGGCCGATGTAACTGTTCCTGCGCAGCGTTTTGGTCGGCAGCGACACCGGCCCTGTTTGGCACGGCTTGCCATCCTTGTACAGGGTGGCCTTGCCCGCGGCATCAATGGTCGCCGCCAGGTGCATCCATCTGTCAATCTCCAGCACGCTGGCCGTTGTGATAGCGAGACGATCCCCGCCCCGGACCATGTAGATACCCAAGGTCACCGACAAGGCTTCGTTTGCCAAAAAGATGTTGTCCGCCGCGGGGCCATTGCCGAAATCGAAGATTCGTGAGCAGTGGTTGAGTTTGGCGTAGCGGGCCCAGACTTCGATTGTGAACCCTTTCGAAAAATCGAAATCGAGCGGGGGCAACTCGACGTAGTTATTCGTCCCATCGAAGCGCAAGACCGTCGAACCGCTTGTGGGTGCGGGCCCAGCTTGCGTTCCTGTCGGATTATTCACCAGCACGGAGGGCGTTCCTGCTCCAGCGGGCGGAGACGCGGGGGGCACCACGACTCGGTCGTAGACCTGCACCTCCTCGATCTGGCCCTTGAACGGCTCGTGGCCAGACGGCAGCGCACCGATGCTGAGCCCCGCCGTCGAATTAATCGGCACCGGGGGACACTGCGTCGCAGTGGCTTCCAGGGCCCCATTCACATACAGGCTGGCCGTGGTGCCGTCGTATGTCCCTGTCAAGCGATACCAGGAGCCGGGAACGAACTTCGTGGTTGACTGAGCGGCGATGCCAGCGCCTGCCTGGCCAACGGCGAACCAGAAAGTATTGTTGGAGCGCCGGCGGAAGCCGATGCCCGTCAAACCACTTCCAACACCGCCTTCGGTGGTGACGATGGTTTCCATAACCCCGGCGGCGCCCGTGGGGTTGACAAAGGCGTCGAGGGTGACCTGGGCGGGCCGGATAGTGGGGGTGTCGGGGGCAGTGACCAGGCCACTGACTGAGAAGCTGAACGCCTGGCCAACGACGCCAGGGGCGAACTTCACAGTGCCTGCGATCGTGCCGTTGTTCGTTCCGGCGCTGTCGTTGGGGTTACCCTCGCCGCGATACCAGTGTTGTGGGCTAGCGAACACGTCGCCGGTCTGAACTCCCTCCTCTTCCCAGTGGTCGCCGTTGCGCACACTGATGAACTTCAACTTCGGCCAGCCTTCCAGCATCCGGACGAAGCGGCCGTAGTCGTAGTAATTGTCCGGGTCTTGGGGGTCCTTCGCAAGTTTGTCGAGCTCGCGCGTCCAGCGCACCTGCTTCGTGCCGTGAGGAGGAAAGACATCATCCGGCCGATGCGCGGTCCACCACATGAAGTAATATTCGTTGCCGTCGGGGTCTTCGTGCCGTTCTTTCTGGCAGTCGTAAAAATCCGCCTGCCAGGGCAAGGCCATCTGCTGGCTGAAGAAGCCGGGGCGGAAATCGACTGCACCGATTCGTAACGGCGGGGCCTTGAGTTCGCTGGCGGGCTGGGGCGGCACCTTCAAACGAAACGGCGAGCTGTAGACTTCCCGCGCCCGGATCAGCCAACTGCAATCAATGCCCGGGTAAAACGGCCCACCGACACTCGCTTCCACCGCCGCCTTGTCGAGCTGATCCGGCGTCGGACTAAGAGCGGTAGTGGCTTTGGGTTCGGCTCCTGGCCAATCGTTGATGAAGTTCCCGCCCGCCCACTCCCGGAGGATGGCATACTGAACGTGCGTCAGGCTGAAGAGGCTATTTGCAGCAGGCAGCTCGTTCTCAGCGAGCTCTCCATCCTCAAATTTTTCGAGAGACCGGTAATTATCCCCGTGTCCGCGGGGCATTTTCTTCCAATCGATCTTCGAGACGTCCGAGACCGGGTACACCGGAGACCGCATGTAGGCGAAGATATACTCACGTAAGGCCTTGGCTTCCTTGGCCTGCGGACCATCCAGGGTGGCGAGTTTGACCCAGTCCGTGAGCATCTTGTGATATTGGGGGTTCGCCACACCCGAGACATGCACGTCCCGTGCTCCGAAGGCCCGTTTGAGCAAGGGATATATGTCTTCCAGGAAGGATGGTTTGTAGCCCTTCAACGACTTGTTGGCAGCCCACGCTGTCTGCATCTGATTGACTTTGAGTGCTGTCCCCGTTAACTTGAGCGGGATCCCCAACGGCAACTGCTCACGAACGGCCACATCCAAGAGCGTGTCGAAGAGGGTCACGACGTTGCCGATCGCCGGAGCATAGTTTGGCGGCCCAACCATTACCCAGGCCGCGTTGGCGTCCACCCAGGTACCATCTTTCAGCATGACCCGAGCCTTCACCGGGCCGTCGCCAGCATCATCGAACCATCGATCGTTGCTGGCATATTCCTGCATCTCATATTTCGGTTTCTCGCCGGTCGTCTCGGTCTGGCCGTAGCCGCCCAGGACTATGAGACGTCCTTTGTCATCGACCTTCAAGGTGCCCAGCGACTTGATCGGAATGTTCGAGTTGGTGTTGACCACTTCCACCGCGCCGCCTTGCCGGGCCGATATGACCTTCTCGCCGGGATCGATCTCCAACTTGGCGGCACGGTCACCAGGAGCGATATCCGCGTTACGGCGGTTGGTCCGGTCAGGGTCTGTCTTGATCTGTTCGTCCGGCTTATCGGCAGCGCGTTTCACATAATAATCGTCCGCTCCGTTCTGCCCATCGAAGACAAAGAAGGACGCTTTCCGGTTGGCCAGATGCACCCGCCATTGAATGTCCACCACGTCCGTCCCCACACTGACTTCCTTCGGGTTGCTCCAGGTCCCGGTCGACGCATCCCAAAAATACTCAAACACGCGGAAACGGGCGCCCTGACGCTTGATGCGGCCCTGCGAGTCGCGGAAGGACTTGAACTGCCCGGCGGCATCGTCCCAGTTCGCATACATGCCGGGAGTTTCCGGTCCGATGAAGAAGTCCTCGGAATTGCCCATCCGGGCAACCCCGATACCCGGGTGAATAAAAAATGATCGCTTGGCAGTGGGGATACTTTCGACGGTGATGTTCTCGACGGTGATGTTCTCGTCGCTGTACTTCGCGAACCCGAAGTAGCCTGATTTTGGTACGTCGCCATCGGCGTAAGTCGCCGTCGCGTAGGGGCTCAAGTTCGCGTAGTAAGGTACTGATGCCGCCCTGATGGAGTACGTGGCGTGCGTCGCGTGGATCTCGCACACCATGGTGAACTTCTGGCCGACAATCGGCTGGAACGCGGGCCCGGCTAACTTTACCGTTGGGAACTGGCCGAAGAGCTTGGTTCGGAAGGTGAAGTCGCTGCGGTGCGGCGACAGGTACCAACTGAGCGCATCGCAGGCGGGGTTACCCCACTCAGCCCGAGTCAACGAGAAACACGGCAAGAACTCGTCGGACTGAGAGCCGCATGTCACGTCACAGGCGATCCGAACCGGGAGCGTGTACAGGGTCGGTAACCAGACGTATTCGTTGCTGATCTTGATGGATTGCGGTGTTGGACTCGGTAGGATTTTCATTTGGGTTCTCTGTGCTCCACGAGTGGGCCCGCGAAAACTCGCGGTTCAAGGATTAAAAAGTTCAGCAACTGGTCACGCTTGTCCTTCGGCATGACCAATTTGCGCAGACATTAGCCCAGGCAAGCGGTGTTTATACTTCGCGTGGTCAGCAACCAGACGAAGGCGACCGATGGTTGAATTTGAGGCGAGCGTCGAGGCGTAAGCCNNGGGCTTACGCCTCGACGCTCGCCGAAATCGGCTTCGCCCTGACATCGCCATCATCTCATTCTTGGCCGCTCGAAGTCTAGAAAGCATTTCAAGCCCACGCCACAAGTGGGCCGCAAGACCTTGCCTGGTGTTGGCCTTGAGCTCAATGTCGTCTTGCGTTGAAGACCGACATTGGTGGTATCCAGCACCTTCACATCGTCTTGATTGCCGATCAATCATCGGGGAGGCGAGAATCTCTCCAGGGTGCGGGCACTCGAAACGGACTTGGTCTGGCGCGTCCAGTGCGTGGTTCAGGGATTAGCATCCTTGAAGTAGTCCAGCAGCATTTGGCGATCGTCGGCCGGCAGCTCACGATCGGGCGGCATTTTTAGCCCCACTGCAGCGTTGGCGGCAATACGTTGCATAATGTTGGCTTTGCGCTCCATCGTCGTTTTTTTGTCGAAGACCGTAAACTTAACCGTGCCGTGGCACCGGTAACAGTATTGGTTCATCGTCTCCAGAATTTTCGCTTCGCTGGGCTGCCATTGTTCTTGCGGACCCCCGCCGACCGTCCGTTTGATCGGCGGCACATGATCGTAATTGTTCTCGTGAATTTCCGCCCACTTGGCCGACGAGAGTGGTTCGTCGTGCTTTGGTTGCGCGAGGAGCGCGTGCTTCTCGGTCTCCAGGTTAAAAATGCGGATCCGGTCGAACGCAGTCCTGTACTTCGGCGAAGTGGTGTCGTTGGTGCCAGCGTCGAAGAGAACAGCCTGCTCCGAGGCCTTGAACTTGGGGAATTCTTTCAACCTGTCAAACCAGTGATCCGTATCCATAAAGTTGGGGAACGCACGTTGCATGTTGTTGCCGTGACAGGCCACACAGGCATGTGGGACGAAGTAATCTTTGGTCCCTTCGCCGGGAAGTTCATTCGCTTCAAAACTGGTATGCAACTTATAGCCGAGTTTGCCCGGGACATACTCCCCATTTATTCGCGTCGCGTTCAGGTAGTCCAGCCAATAAAGGGAGTCCATCTGGCCGTCTCCCTTTTTCCCCACCAAAGGCCGGATATCCTCCGGGTCGGGCAACAGCATGACCTGGGTGTTTTCAGAAAAAAGATCGCGTGCAAAAGGTGTTTGCTTTGGGTTTCTCGGGTCGGTAAAGATGTTGAACAGGATTACCGCTGAGGCGATTTTACCGATTTTACCTCCGGGCTCCTTTTCTTTTTTCGCGTCCGAATCGGGCTGCGCTTTAAGCCGCACCAGCTTGCGCCAGCCCAATCTGAAGGCATCGTCACCTTCCTTGAACTTCACGTTCATGATCTTTGGCTCGAAGAATCGGGAGACGAGCACATCCCCGGGTGTGGCACCATAGTCGGCCATCAACGTCTCGGGGGGATCAAACTCCAACTTTTCGGCGGTCAGCGTCTTATACCCCAAGTACGCGGCCAGGTCAGTGAGGGTCGTCTCGCTAATCTTCTCCGGTGTGGAATACTTCAGGTTTTTGGAGAGTTTTGCGAAGTATGCCTTGGCCTCTTCCAGGCTGCCGGGCGGCACTTCTGCCCGCACGGGCAATGTCACTCCCAGAAGGACGAAGGTCAGCAGGACGAAGGCCGTGGCCAGCCCCTGGCCGATGCGGATGAAAAGCCTTCGCTTAGGGCCGCATTGGGAGTTTGAAATGGCTGGCGAGCGCATGTCATTTTCTCGTCTGTGTTGATAATGAAATCCGGACTCGCCCGAGGAATCCGTTTCCGAGGAACTGAATCACGATTCCAAAAGCGAGATTAATATCGGTGTTACGCAGTGTGGGGCACTGGGTAAGTTGTGGGTGAGTAGCCGGCCATCAACATTCAGGCTGAATCTTGATACTCCGATAGCGGCCTGAAATCCGGCCATTACAATAGTGAACAAGCCTCCCAACTGCGTGACTTCTATAATAATCAGCCACTGCAAAATATGACTGTAAAAACATTTATAATTGTTAGAATGGCTGCGACTTTGTGATTGCCAGCGAGACAAACGACAGGTCTCGCGGCCAACAACTCCGATACCACTTGTGTCGATAAGAGGAAGTATCTGGCCGCTCGCACCTCCCGTCAAGAAGAATATCCGAAATTGTTTTGCGTCATCTTCGGCGTCGCCCCTCGGTGCCGCCCTTCCAACGTGGTTGAAAAAGGCGCATCCCAATCTGGCAAAGCGTTACCTGACATTCTGGCTCTTGGACCATGAGTCCCGGACGAGGGTGAAATAAGAGTGACAATGCGTTATGACTCTGGAATCCTCAGGAAACTCAGAGCTTGATGTCCTCATTATTCATTCCAGGCTATCGATTTCGCCACCCATCTCCCCAGGTCCACCCAGTCGCAGGGCACCAGACGCCCACTTAGACTTCTCCAGAGCGAACTTGAAGGTTGGCAGTTCCTTGCCGGCGAGCAGTGGGTCGGTGACATTGTTCGTTAAGCTCGGGTCGCCGACGGCCCTGCCGGCCCCACCCAATGTTGCCGCGGCGGCGCTGAAAGCCATGGCCCGGGTCAGGAAGTCTCTGCGTGCCATTGTGGACATTCGGGTCTCCTGTTGGAAAGAATGCGTCGGCGAGGCGAGAGTCACCGATCGCTCGTATCGTAACAGCCTCACCTTGCAGGTGTGGACGATGGTGAAGTCTGGTTCGAGTACGCTGCGGTTCAGCTCCTGTCTGGTGATCGGAACGGCTACCGCCAAACTTGTGCCGAGATGCTCAAGCGGTGCCAATTACAATTACCTGAGATGCGTCCTTATCACGTCGCCCGCTCGTGTACGCTGGCCCCGGAAGCAGTGCCGGACTTGGCGCGAGTGAAACAGTTGAGCGACGGGGAGCTCATGAACAAGGCGGCCGCCTTCTGGTCCTTGACAGAGCAGGGGGCATTGTACTACCGGGCTGGCCGATACTTGGAGGCGCCGTCACTCTTGGAGCAGAGCCTCCGGGCCGAACCTAAGCCCGGCGCTGCCGTCCTAAATTGGCTATGGCTGTCGCTCGCCTGTCGGAAGCTTGGTCGAAGCGATGAGGCCAGACGCTGGATAGATGAAGCGGATAACTGGTTGGCCCACTGTGGTACTGAGTTGCCGGCTGGTGCAAACGCGATCGGCCTTCATCTGCACAATTGGCTGGAGGCTCACGTCCTCCGGCGGGAACTCGCGTCAATCATCCGGGGCGGGGCCATCGAGCGGCCGTCCCCGTAGTCGGTAAAGGCGGGTTGTCAGTAGGCGGTCCGACCGAAGCAATAAACACGTCTACTGTCCACCTGCAAACGCTAAGGAATGCGAAGGGATGAAAAAACTCGGCATCTCATGTAGCGGCCCTGGCTACAGACGCCCTTCGACTATTCAGACAGCCGACCCTGCAGTGGTCTCGCCGCATGATCGAGGATCACGAGCCTTTCCACATACTCCAGAATGGGAGGCCATAAGTGTCTCAACCAGACGCAATTCTTGACCTGAGCCATGATTCGCAGCACACGTTCGGTCGGCCCACATTTCGTGAACTCGCCGGGCGGGGCACCCACCGCGCCCCCTCTCGCCTGCTACTCATCGACCAGGCTCCTGGACTGATGCTCGAAATGCTGCGTCGGTCGTTTACTACGCTAGCCTACCGTATTGACGTTGCCAGGACTGGAGCTGACGGACTGGAACACGCCCTCAGGGATATACCCGACGTAATTCTCCTTGACCCCAGTCTGCCCGACCTATCCGGCAAAGAGGTCTATCCACAGCTCCGTCGGATCGACCCACACATCCCAGTCATCTTCGCTACACCAGCCAAGACGGCATACGGCGCCATTGAGGCAATGAAGCAGGGAGCCTTCGACTATTTATTCAATCCTATCGACGAGCATCAACTACAGCGAGTTGTCTCCGCGGCACTTGAATTGAGCCGGAGAGTGCGCCGTAAGGGTGTGGTTGTCGACCCCACACCGGACCCAGACGCGGATGCCCCGATCGTCGGAAACTGTCCGGCGATGTGCGAACTGTACAAGGCGATCGGCCGGGTTGCCGCCCAGGACATACCAGTGCTGATCACCGGCGAGAGCGGGACTGGGAAAGAGGTTATCACCCGAGCCATCTGCCGACATGGCTCACGGGCGAAAGCTCCGTTCCTAGCCCTGAACTGCGCTGCTATTCCCGAGAATCTGCTTGAATCCGAACTCTTCAGTCACGAGAAAGGGGCTTTCACCGGGGCCGACAGCCGTCGCATGGGCAAGTTCGAGCAGTGCAACGGCGGAACCCTTTTCCTTGACGAGATCGGCGACATGCCGCTGTCCTTACAGGCCAAGATGCTCCGAATCCTACAAGACCAGTCGTTCGAGCGCATCGGCGGCGACGAGATTATTCGGACAGACGTGCGGCTGATTGCGGCGACTCACCGCGATCTGAAGAACTGGTCGGCTACGGAGAAGTTCCGACCAGACCTGTACTATCGCCTCGGCGTGTTTACAATCGACCTCCCCCCCCTGCGGGACCGCGGTGATGACCTTCCCCTACTGGTGAGGCACTATTTGCGTCGCTTCAATCGCGAGTTGGGCCGGGAGGTGAGAGAGATCGACCCGGAGGCAATGGTGCGTCTTAGTGGATACTCATGGCCTGGGAATATTCGGGAACTGCAGAGCGTATTGAAACAGGCCCTGCTCCAGGCCTGTGGCCCAACCCTGCTCCCCAATCATCTTCCAGGACCTCTGCAATCGTCTGGTGGTTCCTTAGCGGCGTCCTCGTCCGCAGAGGAAATCGCCAATGTGGATACTTTCCTCCGCAAATGTGTGGGCGCAGACGAGGGCGACCAGTACGCGCAAGCCCATCGATGGTTAGATTGTCTCTTACTAACCCGTGTCATGGAAGTGACCGGTGGGAATCAACAGAAAGCTGCCCGACGGTTAGGGATCGCACGACAGACCCTGCGTCGAAGGCTGCAAGAGCTAGGGATACACCCCACATACCGAGTCGAATCAGATGGGTACGACCCGGCGTAGTTCGCGACTCGTTCGAGCGCATCTGAACATCGAAGAAGATGTCTTCAAGAGGGTCCCCCCGCGGCGAACGCCGGTTATTGGGAGCTGACGCCATCTATCCTCAGATTCGGGAAACCGACAGAGCACGGGACCATGCCCAGGTTTATATGATCTCACGTGCTTCTCAGGAGGGTTACATGATCCGCATCCGCAAGCCAGCCGACCGGGGCCACTTCGACCACGGCTGGCTTGAGACTTACCTCACGTTTTCGTTTTCGAAGTACGACGACCTGCGATACATAGGCTTCCATTCCCTGCGAGTCATCAACGAGGACTGGGTGCAGCCGGGCCAGAGGCGTCCCTCGCGAAACCGTGGGGCCAGCCCGTTCAGCTTGTCCTTTGCAGTTATCGCGCGGAGGACAATCGCCGTCCGGCTCTTCGCGGCCATGGCCCCGGCCAACTGGCGGGCAGACTGGACCTCCGCGACTTCCACGTCAAGGATGACGACCAGTGGCGGAACGGATTTGAACCCTGCCGAGAACGCTGCCTCGGTCAGCCCAGTGGCGAAGGCACTGAGCATCTCCATGTCGATGTCGGTCACGCCATTTCTACGCCAAAACCTTGTCGTTTCTTGCCCTAGCACCAAACGGTTTTTGTGCCTGTTTGGGTTAACATCCTGCCTCGACGGAGTAAACTGCTCTTGGTGGCTGTTTAAATGGAACTAAGCGACTGAGTTTTCTGGAATCACCTTGGTAGCTGGTGTCAAGTTCCTGCGAGGATTGCGATCTCCCTGGGATGCTGGATCGGAGACGCCCAGTTGGTTTCGTCGTAGAACGTTCACCACCTCGTCACCGGCCTCATTCCGGTGGAGACTCATGAAATACTCCGGCAGGCTATTGGCCTCGACGATCTTGCGGACATCGAGCGCGAAATCCGAGAAGCGGGCGGTCGATCCTGACTTTTCATAGAGCTGCCGCATGGTGAACATCCAGCCGGTTTCCTGATGCCCGGCATGTTTGCGTGCCACCCGATACAGCCAACTTTCGATGCCGCCGGTGAGCAGGAAGTAATCCTCGTGGATGGTCAGGACACCGCCCTTCATGATGATCCCTTGGAACAGCCACTCCAGGATCGTGATCGTCATCCCTTACGGCTCGCCAGTGCCTTCCTCGGTGATTTCCGTCCAGCCTTCGAGCCAGTGGAATGCCGCGAACTTCTTTTTGCCATTCGACCGGATGTTGGTCCTCACCGCCGTATGAGTGAGCTGCTCCAAGGCCGCCCGCAGGGGGACATAGTGGTCGCCACCGGTGTCACGGCGGGTGGATTTCAGGAGGTTGTGCGGATGAAACTTGAGGGTTCGCGAGGCAGGGAGCCCTCGGTCAAGTGCTTCGGTGATCTGCGTCGAAGCCCATAGGAGAATATCTGCATCCCAGATGGTTGCCATGCCGAATTGCGAGTTGGGGCTGACCTCAACCCAGACGTCACCCACGTGGTATTCGACCGGGGTGAGGCGCGGTTTCTTGGACAGGCTGAAGAAAGGACGCTCCATCGTGTCCCGCTGACCGCGGATCGGGATGTCCGCGAAACTGGCAGCTAAAAGATCGGGCTGAACGTCGCCCTTGGGTGCGAGACGCCGGGACATCGAGCAAACTTAATCCGTTCAGTCCGGGAGGACAAGCAGTTTGTGAGGGGAGGGGGCTGAGTGGACACCAAATCGTCCATCAGTCCAGCTAGTCCGAGATGCACGACTTGGAATACGAACAGTTGGCGCTGACTGCTCCGTGGTCCTCCGGGATTGAATAAAGTGCCTGATCGGAAGATCGGCCCAGAGCGCCGACGGTCACTCCGTGTCGTCATCGGTGGCGTCGGCGCACCGCTGGGAGATGTGCAACTCACGGAGTCGGCGGCGCAGTGTCGAGCGGGAGACCCCGAGGACCTTGGCCGCCTGGAACTGGTTCCCCCGGGTGTGTTCCATCACCTGGACTCTGGCGAATTCTGGTGAGTTCAGTGGTCAAGTTGTGAACACCTGAACAGAAAGGGAGAAAAGACAAGGCCGGGGGAATAGGACAGTGGTACTTCCAAGCCACCGACCCTACCCCCCACGACCCATGAAAACCGTTGTACAGCGTTCACTGGCCATTGGCACGTTCCTCGGGCTTTTAGGATTGACTGCCACACTGAGCAAACCCCACCTGCGTCACCTGGAACGCTTCGCCGCC
>PLDW01000151.1 GCA_003136315.1 Gemmataceae bacterium
GCTCCTCGTGCAACGGTATTGGGTTTAGTCCGGATACACTATCGCCGCAAGTGTTAGCCTACAAGCCTGCTGCAGCCGGGACTCGATCGCCCGAGCCATCGGGTGCAAAGACACAGAGGTGACATGTCATACCAACCACACCCCAGGTTCTCACTTCTCTTACGAGGACCAATCCCAGCTCACGAACGGAACCGGCAGCAGGAAGGCGTGTTGCTCGTAGAGGCTCGAAATCCCACTCCAGCCCAGATGCTGCGAGGAGAACACAACGAGCACATAGCCAACGACAACGGGGATCACCGCCAGCCGACCGGCCCAGCGGAACACCCAGTACCTGGGGCTGTCTCTCCGGGCTGCTCGGGCATACGCCCAGCCGTCCAGCAGTCGTGCGGGGAAGATGAACGCCAGGAAGACCAACCCCTCCAGGAACGCCAGATCTCGCGGGATGAGCTCGATCTTCATCAGGTACAGTGGCATCGCCGCCATGAGATGGAACGACAGCGCCACTGCAAAGGCAAGCGGAGCCCGGCGGTAGGTTGCCCGGACCGCCCCGAGCATCCGGAATCCCCGGAACCGGTTATCCCGGGCGAACCGCGTCTGGAGGAATGGGAGATACACCACCACAAGCCCGAGCATAAACCCGCCCAGCACACCGACCGCTGGCACCCGGTGCCCCAGACCCAGCAACGTGAGTGGGATCAGCAGCCAGAGCAACCCACCGGCATAGCCCCTCGCTCCAAGCCAAAAGTAGTACGGTAGACGGAGCGTCCCAACTGCACTCCACACCCCATCGCGTGCTTCCTGGAGTAACCCCCCGCGCCAGCACCGCGTCCCCAGCCAGAAGACGTTCAAAGGGCGGGCAAAATCCCGGAGCCGCCCTCCCCGCAGCAAGGCCGCGATCACATGCAGGGCGTAGAGTGTCGCGAGCAGGGTGAGCCAGTTCTCCCAGAGCCGTGTACCCCGCCCCACAGGATCGATGATCCGGGCCGAATCCGCCATCACCGAAAGACCGTACAGCGGTAGCCACAGGATCACACATCCGGCCGCAGCCCCACCGAATCGCGCGGCGGTCCGGACCCCGACAAAGCCGTCCCTGAGGCGACCACTCCGGGCCACCCGGCCACAGGCTTCGAGCAGGTAACCCAGTACCAGAAACTGACCCAACGGGACCGCCGACAACACCGCCAGAGCGAGCCAGAGTGTCCCTGCCCCGAACACCCATCCGCAAGCCGACCTGACGAACCCGATCACCACATTGATCGGATCTGCCACCGGTACGGGGACGCGACGAGCAACCCGCGGCGGGGGCTCGGGTTCACGAATCGGGATGGCGACGGGCCGCATGGTCATTCCGCCGGGGACTATTTCAGTTTAAGGTTTAAAGTTTAAGGTTTAAAGTTCTAAAACCAATCTCTACATTCCAGGTCTTCAACTTTAAACTTTAAATTTTAAACCTTGTTACCTGGGCTACCCACGCTGGCCCGACGCAGTTTCATTGAAACGCACTGCCATGACGTGGGGTATGATCCAGGGAATCCCTACCTCCGGAAGAATGCCCATGTGGGCCCGCAACCTCCTCTTCGCCGGAATCGTCATCGCCGGAGTCGGCGTCCTCCGGACGAGCCTGTTCCCACTCGACACCAAAGCCCGGCAGGTGACATTTGACCCCGGTCCGACAGCGAATGACGAGTTCCAGGCCGTCGTTCAACGCGTCGATGCAGCGTTCCGAACGGGGTGGGCGGACGAGGGCTTGACCCCGGCCCCACTCGCCCCTGACCTCATCGTCGCCCGCAGACTCTCGCTCGCCCTCACGGGGAGTGTTCCATCGCTGGAGGAGATCCGCCAGTTCGAGGCCCAACCGCCTGAGCACAGGGTGGATGGCTGGGCGACCCATCTTCTCCACGACCGACGGTTCGCGGACTATTTTGCCGACCGACTCAGCCGGGCCTATCTCGGCACCGAGGACGGGCCGCTCATCGTCTACCGCAAGCGACGGTTCCTGTCCTGGCTCAGCAGCGAGATCGCCAAGAACACACCCTATGGCCAGATCGTCCGAGAGATGATCGCGGGTCGGGGCCTGAACACCGACACCCCTGCGGTGAATTTTATCGCTGCGACTTACGATGACGTGAAGAAAGCGCCAGACCCGGAGAAGCTCGCAGTCCGGGTGTCACGGGCGTTCCTCGGGTTGCGGATCGACTGCGCTCAGTGCCACGATCACTTCCTCGAACCCGAATGGAAGCAGACCCACTTTCAGGCTCTCGCAGCGTACTTTGGCCAGACCCGGCAAGTGGTCACCCATGTATCCGATGCTGGTGGCGAGTATCACTACGAAGACCGCGTCCAGGGTGGAACTCATACGATCGAGCCATCTGTTCCATTCCTCCCCGAGTTACTCCCGAGTGGTGGTACCCGCCGGGAGCAACTCGCCGGGTGGCTCACCGACGAGCGAAACATTCACTTCGCACGGGCGACTGTCAACCGGGTCTGGGCGATGATGTTCAATCGCCCACTGCGTAAGCGAGTCGAAGCACAGACTCTGTCCGAGCCTGCCCCTCCCGCACTTGACATCCTGGCAGCCGATTTCGCTGCGCACAACCACGACCTTCACCGACTCATCCTCCTGATCGCCTCCACCGAGGTCTTCCGGCTCGATAGCACTGGCCCGGAAGTCGTCACCGCCGACCACGAGCAATCCTGGGCCGCTTTCCCCCTCACTCGCTTGCGACCCGAACAGGTGATCGGTACAGTCCTCCAGGCGGCCACTGTCCGGACGATCAATCAAAACTCTCACGTTATCGTCCGCCTGTCTCGATACTTCGGCGAAAAGAATTTTGTCACGCGATACGGTGATGCCGGGGACGACGAATTCGACCACTCCGACGAGACCATCCCCCAGCGGTTGCTGATGATGAACGGGGATCTCGTCGACAAGCAGGCCCGTGACGAACTGCTCAACGCCTCCGCCCAAATCGCAATCCTTGCCCCGGACGACCGAACTGCCGTCGAGGCCGCGTACCTGGCCGTCCTGACTCGTCGGCCGACCGATCCCGAGCGAGACCACTTCACCGCCAAACTGGCTGGAACCACCGGGAAAGAGCGGCAGGGGCGGCTGGCCGATTTGTTCTGGGTACTGTTCAACTCCACGGAGCTGTCATGGAATCATTGATGAGAACGCAGAACGCGGAAGGCGGAACGCGGAACGAAGAGTCGGGGCTTGTGACATCACGGCTTCCTCGGCGCGGTTTCCTTGCCGCGGCAGGGTTGGCCTGGCTGACCCCACTGGGCACGAGGCTGGCACGAGCGGCGGAGAAAGATCACGGACCCGCGAAATCGGTTATTGTCCTGTGGATGGGGGGAGGCCCCAGCCAACTCGAAACCTTCGACCCCAAGCCCGGGACCGATATTGCCGCTGGCACCCGGGCGATCGACACCGCGGCACGGGGGGTTCAACTGGCTGCCGGTCTGGAGCAACTCGCCGACCAGATGGGTCACGTCGGGCTCGTTCGGTCGCTGGTCAGTCTGGAGGGCGACCACGAGCGCGGGACCTACCTGCTCAAGACGGGTTACCGCCCGGACCCGACCGTTGTCCACCCATCGATCGGAGCGATCGTCTGCCACGACTTCCCGGACGCGGGGGTCGATATCCCGCGGCACGTCTCGATCCTCCCCGGCCAGTGGCCAGCCCGCGGCGGTATGCTCGGGGCGGAGTACGATGCCTTCAAGGTCCACGACCCGGCCAAGAAAGTACCGGACGTCACACCCACCGTCCCCGCTGATCGATTCGACACCCGGCTGAAGGACCTGGATGTGGTCGAGGGAGCGTTTGCGAAAGGCCGCGGGCAGGCCGGAGCGACCGGGCACCGGGACACGATGGACCGGGCCAGGCGACTGATGAGTTCCGAGCAACTGCGTGCGTTCGATGTCTCTCGGGAATCCGCATCTATCCGAAAGGAGTATGGCGAAACCCCATTCGGTCGCGGATGCCTGGCGGCCCGGCGGTTACTGGAGGTGGGCGCACGCTGCGTGGAGGTCACGCTGGATGGCTGGGACAGCCACGCCAACAACCACCAGATTCACTCGCGGCTCGTTGGGGTGCTCGACCCTGCGTTCGCAGCGCTTTTGCGGGATCTGAAGACCCGGGACATGCTCCGGCACACGGTGGTGTTGTGCGTCGGCGAGTTCGGCCGGACCCCCATCGTCAACGCGCTGGGCGGGCGAGACCACTGGCCGCATACATTCAGTGCAGCAATCGCCGGAGGCAGGATTCGTGGCGGGGTGGTTGTCGGGGAAAGCGACCCGGCTGGCGGGAAGCAACCAAAAGAGCCGGTCCCTGTGGCCAACCTTCACGCAACCATCTTCAAAGCCCTCGGAATCGACTGGGAAAAGACCTTGAAAACCCCCATCCGGCGGACCATCCGACGAAGTGAAGGGACGCCAATCAAGGAATTGCTGTCGTAGTGACTGCCCAGGCGATTCCGGGCGAAAATGCGATTCCCCGATCCTCCGAACCTCACCGGTTACCCCCAAGTTAATTGGGACCATATCCTAAGCCACTCCTCCGGTTGGTCACGGAGCTGCGGGCAGCAAATTCGGACTCTGGACGATGTCGATACCGTTGAGCACCCAGATCGGGCCGCTGATGGTGATCGTCAGAATCCCGTCTCCGTTCACGTCCTGGCCCGTCAGGGTGTACACCCCCGGAGGATTGCTCGTCGCCGTTGCCGACACGGTCGTACCACCCTCCGCACCGATGGTAATCCCCGTCCAGGCGTTGTACGGATCGGACACATATGCCCGGATCGTATACGTGGCTCCCGGCTGCACTGCGATCTCGAACTCACTCGTCCCTGAACCATACGCTGCCGAACCGTAAAACTGCTTCTCCGTTGGCGTCAACGGCGAATTGGCCGGGAAGTACGCTGCCGGACGCACGAACGAGCTGACCGGGCTCGACCAACCATACTGTGATCCTGGCGTGAACACCGTCGTGTTCGACACCGCCGCGAACCCAGCTATCGCCGTTCCCGGTGTCACGAATTCCAGTCGCGTCCCAGTCGCGGAGATCGGGTTCGTTGCACCCGTTGCCGGGGTTGGCAGTCCACCGGTGGTCGCCACATCGACACCACTAGCCACCCAGATTCCCCCGTTAATGGTGATATCCAGAATACCCGTACCACCGTCGGACACATCATACAGGGTCACATACCCGAACCGGTCCGCCACCGGATCGACTGCCTCCAGAGTCGACCCGTTCACGCTCACCGTGATCCCCGCCCAGGCGTTGTACGGGTCGCCCACGTACACCCGCACATCCTCGTCACTGTTCTTGGGAACCGAGACCTCGAACGTCCCACTCCCTTCACCCCACACTCCTGCACGATACAGGTTGGCCGGATACGGTGCTGGCACCGACCCCACTCCACGGTCGTAGCCACTCTCCACAGTCGTCCAGCCGTAACCGATTGTCGGCGAGTACACCGTTGTGTTCGGCACCGACGTGAACCCGGACTGCACTGGCGAGCCATTGAACGTGAAATCGAGCCGCTGGACAATCGCGGTGGGCGGACTCGACGGCGGCGGTGGTGGTGTGTAACCGGTGTAGTTCTGCGTGAACACACCCAGACTCGCGCCCGTCACCTCGGTCACCGTGATTGTGCTCGTCATCGTCGATGTCGACAGTGGCGAGGTGATCGCGAAGTTCGCCATCCCACTCCCGTTTGCCAGCACCTGGATTCCCGTGTACGTTGGGCCGGCGTCCGCGGTCGTCTGCGTTCCCAGACTCGTTGTCACTGTGATGAGAGAGTTCGGCGTCGCACCGGTGATCGTGTACGTGGTTGACGTCTGACCATCGGCCGTCACCGTAGCTGGCAACAGGGTCGCCGTGTACGAGCCTCCGGTCCCGCTTGCCGAGCCTTTGTATGTCGTCCCGTTCAGGGTCAAGTCCGCCTCCGTCCCGACGGGCGGCGATGCTGTCCCCACCACCGGACGAACCTCGACATCCTGGAGTGTCCAGAACCCATTCGCCGAATTGGTCGACACCCCAAACCGCAGCCGAATTCGACCCGAGGAATCACTCGTCGCCGGGAAGGTGAAGCTAGTCGATTGACCGGCGGCAGTGCTCACTCCCGTCACCGGTGTGCTCTCGATGATCGTTCCCGTCGCAGGATCGACCACCTCCACATACATTCCACTCTCCGCGCTGAGCGGATCACCCAGTAGCACCGTCACGCTGTACACTGCGTTCGCGGCCGGCATGTCCACCTCAAAATCCCCCGGTGTCGAGGATGTCCCATACACCCCGTCCCGTTGGAGATTGTTGGGGCTGCCACCGCTGTCGAACGTGGTTGGGGCTGTCCCGAGCCAGCCCATCGCGTTCACAGCCGTCGAAATGTACGGCGAGTTATCGAACACTAGATACGCCGGGCCACTGTCGGAGGCGGCCGGCGTGCCCAGCGGGCCAACGTCGATCCGTCGGACCACCGGCAGCGTGTAGGTCTGGTAGACCGGGTTTGGCAGCAGGTACGGGCTGGAACTGACCGCCAGCCCGCCAGCCGCGGTCGGCCCAACCTGTCCCGTGCCGCTGGCACCTGTCACGTCTGTGACAGTGATCAGCGACGGCTCGTCCCCCGTCGGACGAAGGATCTGGAAGGTGAAGCCTCCCAGTGCATTGGCCTGCACCTGGAAGCCCTTCACTGCCGGGTCGATGTCCGTCCCGTAGGGCGTTCCGTTCTGCGGGTGAATTGTCAACTCGGCGTAGGGGGCCGCTCCACTGCCGTTGTAGGTGTCGACTGTCAATCCATCAGCCACCTGCGGCTGGCTGAACGGGGCCGAATCCGCACGGGTCACTGTCAGCGGAGCGACCAGACCCAGCGGTCGGACATCCAAACCGCTGATTGTCCAGAACGCACTCGTCCCCCCATACGGCTTGTCGATAGTGAATAGCAGAGTCGAACTGCTCCCCGGATTAAACATCCCCGAGTACGACACATACTTGTACGATGTCGAGGCAAAGGTATTAAACGTATTGGGCGACGGGTTGAGAAGGCTCTCGTAGGGGTTGCTCGGCGTGCCGACATAGACATTAATCAGATCGCGACCAGAGCCGAAGGTATCGCCGATGTAAGCGGTCACCTGCACGATCTGATTGGGAACAACAGTCACTTGGAACACTCCGTCGTTGGCACCGCCTCCTTGGTTGCCCCACTCAGCGGTCTGAAGCAGTGTCGCCAGGCCCGGAGAGTTCGGCACTCCGGATGCCCCATAGGTCGCCTGACGATCGTAGGCACCCGCACCTGGGTTGAGCCAGCCATCGTTGGCGGCACCGACAGGAGTCGCGCTGCCCGGGGTGGTGGACGGGGTCACCGCGTAGAACCCAGGCTGCGTCGCAGAACCGACTGGCTGGAAGTCGAACGAACCTCCCTCCCCGAGGGGAACCGATCCAGTGATGACTGTCAGAGTGAAATTCTGCGTGGCATTGGGGCTGACGCCGTTACTGGCGGTGAGAACCAAGTTGTAAACGCCTGCGGTTCCCATAGCCGGGTTGCCACTGAGGACACCCGTGGTGGGATTCAGAATCAGCCCGCTTGGTAGCATACCCGTGGTCACAGCGTAGGTCGGGGCCGGGAACCCGGTGGCCGTCACAGTAAAGGTGCCGATACTGCCCACGGTGAAGGTTGCGTTCGCAGCGCTGCTGAATGCCGGTGCCTGGTCGACGGTCTGAGTGATGGACGACGAGGTGCTCCCGGCAAAGTTCAGGTCGCCGCTGTAAACGACCGTGATGGAATCTTGACCTGCGGGCAAGGAGGACGTGGTAAACGTCGCCACCTGGGACGAGGAGGGAGAGGTTGACTGGTCCAGTGGGTTGAGCGCGACCGTCCCCAGCAACGTGCTACCGTCCATGAACGACACGGTCCCAAGGGGGACGAAGAACACGCCCTCCGGATTCACCGTGGCAGTGAACGTCACGCTTTGTCCGACGGTGATGGTCGGAGCCGAAGAGGTGACGGTGGTGGTGGGGTTCGCGAGGACCACCTGCACCAGCGTCGTGCTGCCAGCCGCGTAACCATCGGTCGCGTCGCCGCTGTAAGTCGCGATGATGTGGTAGTGGTCGGGAACCAGTGCCGAGGTCGTGAAAGTGGCCTGGCCGTTCACCAGGGGCTTCGTGCCCAGCGTCACCGGAGTGCTGTTCAGCGGATTGTTGACCCCGGAAGTGTACGAGTAGGTGATGCTGCCCGTCGGCACAGCGCCGCCGTCAGTGGAAGCGAGCGTCGTCGTGAAGGTGACCGGTTGGCCGACGACAGCGGGGTTGAGTGAGGAGACGTTGGTGAGGCTGTAATTGCTGTAGCCGCCCAGAGCGAACAGCGTGCCCCCGTTGATGGCGTAGACCACGCCATTGGGACCGATGGCCGTTGGCGTGTAGGGTTCGCCGTAGCCGTCGGTGATCTCCACCGCCTGGGTGATCGTGTCGGTGGCCAGGTTCCAGCGGTAGGAGTAACCATCTTCATTGTTGATGAACACGCTGTCGGTGGCAGGATCGACGGCGGTGCCGTTGGTACACCACTCGCGCGTGGCGTCGGGATAACCACCGTTGATATAGCCGCTGTCCTCGGTCGGGCTGGTGATGGTCAGGATCTGCTTCATCACCAGCATGTTGGGGTTGGGGTCGTTATTGGGGTCGGTCTGCGTGGCGTACGGGTCGAGGACGGCGATCTCGTTGACACCGTTGCCTCCGGAGGAGCCCGTCTCGGCGGCCACGTAGTTGTTGTACTTGGTCAGAATGAGGTACGGGGAAGTGCCGGTGTAGGAGGGGACCATCGAGGTGGGAATGATCGATGCCGTGTCGTCCCATCCGAAAGCGCCAGGAGTGTATTCGGTGGCGAGGTTGGCGGAGTAATGGGTCATCAAGCCGCGCGAGCCGTCGTAGTTGTCCGCGAAGACGCCCATGAAGACAGTGCCGTCCGGGGCCACCATCGGCGCGGCCGTGCTGACATTGATCAGTTCAACGCCGGTACCACTATTGGGCACCGAGAGCACCACGGCGTACTCAGGCGCCAGGGTGGTGGCATTCAAGCCGACCAGGTTTGGCCCATTGGAGCCGTTGATGGCGACGTACACGATCGAGTTGTCGTTGCTGAGCGCGGGGACCGAGCCAAGGGCCGGAGTGCCGGTCCCCCCGGAAACCTGAATGGCTGCCCCACCCAGCACGTAAGTGCCGGCACCCGTCGCGCTGACGCGGCCAACGCCCCCATCGTTGATCCCGGAAGGATTGCTCCCCGTCTCCGTGAAGCCGAAGAAGACGTTGCCCGCATTGTCCACCGTCAAGGGCGTATTGATGTAGAGGGTGGAGTTGTAGGCCGACTCGTTGGCGGTGTAATTGGCGGTCCCGTAAAACGCCACCTGGAGGGGGGTCGGCGTGGAACTGCCGGGATTGTCGGGATGGCTGATGTAGTCGAGCGTTCCACCGGGGCCTGGGAAATAGACGCGGTCGGCGACCGGGTCGTAAACGGGCTGGTAGGGAGGCATCCAACTATAGCTCGGCGTGACGTACTGGCTGGTTGCGGTCCAGAGGAGGGCCCCCGTGTTGCCGTTGAACGCTTCCAGCTCGAAATTGGTCGTACCAGGGCTGTTCCCACCCGAGGTGACCTTGACGGGAACGATGACCGTGTCGTTGGGCGTGAAGACCGGCTCCCCCGTGTGGTAAAAGTACGTGCCGTTGAGGTTGATCGAGGTCTGCCAGAGAATCTGGTCCGTGGGCTGGGCCGCCACAGTGGAGATCCCCGTGTGTTGTGCGTTGCCGTTGAAATTGTTCCAGGACGCTGGGACGGTGCGGTCTTCAAGTACCTCGATCCTTCGACCGACTAGCCGGTAGGGTTGACAAATTGGGGTGGTCTTCCGGTTACGGAAGGCCTTTGTCGTCAGGCGTCGGAACAGGGTGTTGGAAGACATGGATATTCTCTCGAAGGGGTAGAGCGTACGGGCAATTGAATCGCCGCATGACCTCTCGAAAGGCCACACTCGCCTACCCGGATGGAGTCAAAGTCACTGAGAAAAGTTGATGCCACCATTACCGGAGTTCGGGAGGTTCGGCAAGCATTGAAGAGAAGATGTCTGGGAAGAAAAAATGAAGACTAACGATTTTGCTGGCTGCAACGGGTGAGATCCCTCGGGTGCGAGCTTTTTGAGGGGTTTTGCCCTTGGGTAGAGTTGCGGGAGCGGGAGCGGGGATTAAGGATTCTGTCGTGAGCCGGAATGCAAATGAGGCTGGAAATAGCCGCGTCCGGCGGGCGGAATGGAGGTAGTTACGTCAACCACATCACATGCACAGACGCGAGGATGACTGACACTACCCGACTGGTGCTAACGTTCGTTTCTCACCTCCAAGCTCGGGTCAGTGACCGGCGGCAAATACGTCTTCCGAATCGCTGGGGACGAGTGCAACTACGAACTGGGAGTGGAAGGCCCGATCTCAGCCGCGAGGTTCGCCATCGACAAGCTGTGCCCGGGGAAGCGCGAGTGACTGAGAGCTACTGAGGCCAGCATAACGGCGATCCACGTGAGGGTGGTGCCGTTTCGTAAGGCAGAAAAGTAGCCCTCACCTTCCGTTCCGGCTATGATCGTTAGGGAGGATAAGACGAGGCAGGAGGAACAGCAGGTGAGTTCCGGTGGTGTAGTGGCTAGGTCGGCACTGATCGGAGCGGCTCAAGGGCTTGCTGAGTCTGTGGTTCTGTACGCCACCAGCGAGAAGCACACGCTCGCGAACGACTGGTTCCTGGGCGTTATGATCGTCTTCGCGAACACGGTTGGTTTCGCCGTCGCGGCCCGGTATGGGATCAACCTGCTAGGTGTGGCTATCGCTGGTGTGGCCGGGATGATGATCGGCGGGTGGTTCGGCGTGCGCCTGATCGGTAACTACGAGTACACTGTCCCAACTCCGCGAGATGATCGGGTACTCCGGATCATCGCGAAAGGTAAAGAGCGGGAGGTCGAGTTGCCCGGAGTTCCCGAGAAGACTGTCAAGCGTGTGCCAGTCGGCGGCGCTGTGGGATGCCTGCTTGGGTTCGGGGCAGGCGCCAGCTTATTCGGGTGGTTCTCTGGTAGACGGAATGAGGAACCCGATCTCAATCAACAGGAGGCAGAGTAGCATTCCGCCGCGCCTGCTTTCGGCAGTACTTCCATTCACGGTAGAACAGATCACAATGTGGCGGGTGCGTTTAAGAAGTGATGCTGTGGGCTGGCTCTCGACTAGCTCGGCGGGGCATATCCCTTACCGCGTTCCTCACCGAACATCGAGCCCTCGCGGGGCGTGCCACCTGTTAGCGGGTTTCTCTCCACCCTGATCGCCACCGAGTTCCGTTCCCGTCTCTCCTTGATGCCGCAGCCCCAGGATACTGCCACGGGGCGGGGGTTGGGTCAAGCAGTCACTTGGAAGGCAATCGATACGTCAGAACAAGCGGATTTAGTTCTCCTTCTACAGAGCGGTGTTGTAGAATACATCGGGCCTTAACTCCGCGATGACCTGACGCAACTCCTCTATCGTCAGCGCCAGTTTATGGGGCTGATGATCGGGTCCAACGATATAGACGCCCCACCCTTCCGCTAAAACGATCTCGGTCTTATCGACGAAGAGCTTCCCAGACTCTGGTCGCATGAGCAGAATGGGTTAAATGGGTTAGGTGGGGCATCCATCAGTCCGCGCCGAGATCCTCTATGAAGTTGCTCGAAGGGTAGATCCGTTCGTACTCGACGGCCAGATGTTCGGCGACGATCTTGCGCACCTTGAGCGCCACCTCGGGGCTGGTCCCCGAAGAACAGCGGGCCAAGAACTCCGCGTCCGAAATCGGGGGGAAACGCGCCTCAAAGGCGCCCCAGTGGCGTTTCGTTACTGCCCAGAACACCAAGGCGACGAGTATGACAAACACATATGAGAAGATCGCCGCCATCGCCTCACCTCGAAATCCATCCCTTCCCCCCAACTCTACCCGCAACCCCCCGGCCCCCGCAAGCGTCAGTGACCTGATCCGTGCTGCCACCAGTTGCAGGCGAACCATCATTTCACTGAGGTACCGGCCAAAGCGCCTCCCGCCACGATCATCACCGCTCCGGCGATCAATCTCCACTCGTTGAGGCCCTCCCACTCCCCGAGAACGAACAGGCCCAGCAGGACGGCGATCAGGGTGTTCATGTTGTAGAGTGGGACGATCACGCTCACAGGACCATCGTAACGGCCGAGAGCCAGCATGATAGAAACGATAGCTGCTGACCAGAGAACCGCAAAGCCAGCAGTCTGACCAGCCCCGGACCACGAAACGGAAGCATCCTGTGAAACGAGCGTTATAACGCCCCCGATGACGACGGCGACCACTCCGATGATGAGGATGTATGGCCCTGGCCCGATGCCCGTCTTCGAGGCCGTCTTCTGAAGAACTCCGGCAGCACCGTACAGCAGCGCTGGAAGTAGTCCGCCGATTAGAATCGCCAGCGTTTGTTTTGACATCGTTAGCCCCCTGGGAATCGCAGTGGGAGCATACGAGATACCGCTAGACGGACCATAGAACGCAGTGTACCTTGCCCGAAGGGGGACGCCCAAAACCTTGATAATCCTGTAGAATCACTGCCAGGAGAGGGCGACCGATGACCGAGGAGGAGTGGCTTGCCGGCGAGGATCCGACCCCGCTACTGGATTTCGTCCAGGACCGGACGACCGGCCGGCGGTTCCGCTTGCTCGCTTGCGGATGCTATGGGCTCATCCATCACGACCTCACCGACCCGGTGTGCCTGACGGCCGTCCGGGCGGGCGAGCAATTCGCAGACGATCGTGCCGGAGTGGCGGAATTTGCTGCGGCCCACCACGCGCTTCGGCTGGTGATCCCCAACGCTCCACTGAGCCCGATCGGCTCAGACGCGATGGCGGCGGCGTTCCACGCCTCGTACCTCGCGCCGGACGTTTCCACCGGGGACGCGAGCGATGAGGCGCACCGGGTGGTGAGCTTCATCAGTGCCGTCACCACGGCCAGATCCGTGCCGAAAGTGTTGGCCAGGAGGATGCCCTTTCGGGTGGCACGGGGGATGGTGATCGGGTGCCTACGCTGTATCGTCGGCAACCCCTTCCGCCCCATCACCCTCGATCCGTCCTGGCTCACCTCTACAGTCACCATCCTTGCCCGCACCATGTACGAGTCCCGCGACTTCACTGCGATGCCGATCCTGGCCGACGCCCTCCAGGACAGCGGTTGCGAAGACTCCCAGATCCTGAGCCACTGCCGGGGCGATTTGGTTCACTGTCGCGGTTGCTGGTTGGTTGATCTGCTCCTTGAGAAGAATTGACCGACACGAAACACCTTGACCGAACCCACCCCCATCGGCATATCCGGGCGAGGGGGGAATCCACATGCACAAGCTCGCGCTCGTCGCGGTCCTCTCGTGCGCAGGTTGCGTCGTGCCCTCGGGCTCGAACCGGGGTGAGGAGCCCCATCAGGAGTCCCAGTCCAAGAAAGAGCGGACGACAGCCATCCTCGCTGCCGCCAGTGCCGACAAAGCCGCCGGGCGGGAAAACGGTGTTACTGCCTCGGATACCGTCGCCTACTGGCTGGGCCTGAAGGCCGCCCTGCACCCGATTCCCATTGATCCCGATCCCGCCGCACGGAAGATCGTTAACCTGCTGACCCTGGGCGTTGACCCCGAACTCGTTCGCGAAGGTCAGCTCGTTGGGGAGAAGATGCGGGCGGCCGCGGCCGCGATCAATTCCATCTCGGCCTTCGAGATTCTCTTTCACTTCCCCCGCACCCGGTTAGTCGAGGCGGCGGCCTTGAGCCGGGCTGCGATCGAACAGTGCCAGGTGGTCGAACGGATGCGGCCGGACCTGACGGCCCGGTACGGGGTGGAGTTTCCACCCCTCGACGTGCCGACCCCGCGAATTGAGTAGCCGTCCTTTGCAGCCCCGAGGCTGAACTTGTGCTCGACCACGGGCCTGTGATGCCGATGGGGAAGATCAATTCTCGTCGGTGGCTGAGTTGGTGTTTGGAAAGTTGTGCCCAAGCAGGCGGGAAAGCTCCCGTCGATGTCGCCTCGTTATTGCTCTGGAACCTCACCCCACAAATGCTCCAGGAACTTCGCCAAGATCCCGCCCCAGCCGAACTCGACCCTGACACCAGTAGACTCGGGCAACGGGATCAAACTCGACGAGCAGGCTCACAAAGTGTGACCAGGTTCCTATGCGCCGAGAACGACTTGGGCGAATCTATACATAAACCTTAAACTTGAGCAGTGAGGAGCCATCGTCCGCATCCGCTGGAGGGGTTGTGGGGGAGCATCGACCAGGAGGCGGGCAGCGGTTATCTCGGGCGGCGGCCCACCGTTTGAGTTTGTACCTGCGGACTCTCGCAGGGTGGCCGTTGGACGGGACCAAAGTGTCGAGCGGGCGGATCGCAGAAGCGTGTGGCGTGAGTGATGCCCAGGTCCGACGGGATCTGGCCGCGCTGGGACATCTGGGTCAGCGAGGCATCGGGTACGACGCCGGTGAGCTGGCAACAGCCATCCGAGCCGCCCTGGGGATTGATCGGTTGTGGCGAGCAGTGCTGGTCGGAGTCGGGAACCTGGCCCGGGCGCTACTGCGATACCAAGGGTTTCGCGCTCAGGGTTTCGAGATCGTCGGGTTGTTCGACAACGACCCAGGCAAGACCGGTCATATCGTCGAGGGATTGGTGGTGGAAGCCTGGGACCGACTTCCTGTGCGAGTGCCAGAACTTCGTGCGGAGTTGGCTGTGCTTGCCGTTCCGGCGGAGGCTGCCCAACCGGTGGCGGATTTACTGGTCCTGGCAGGAGTACGGGGGGTTCTCAACTTTGCCCCCGTCCTTCTGCGCTTGCCCTCACGAGTGAAGAGGGTCAATGTCGATCTTGCGATCCAGCTCGAACAACTCGCCTTCTTGATCCAGCTCGGTAAACCAGACAACTCCGGGCCCGGCGACCAGACCGCATGAGATGTGCAGCGATGACCACCGGGCTGGAGAGCCAGAGTCTTATCGCGTCTTGGTCAGGTCGATGGTCATGTTATCCCCGCCCTGAAGTCGGAGCGGGAGATCGAAGGAGCCACCCTCCCAGCGGGCCTTCACGGAGACGACCTGCGTTTTCCCAGTCTCCACGGCCGGAGACTTGTAGATCCACTTTGTCCCGTCCTGAGGGGTCAAGACATTGTCGAACCACACCTGGCCGCCCTGGGGAACGACGACCGTCAGGATAGCCTGATTGTTCGCAGCGACCGCTGGTGCTGCGGGTGGGCCAATCGGTTGGGCGGCGTTCGGGTCGTTCATTGGAGGTGCGGGGTTGGCTGGTGGTGCCGGAGGGGGCATTCCTCCGAGCGAAGGGTCGCTCACTCCGTAAGGGACGAGTGGTGAGGCTGTGAGCCCACCAGTCGAATACGAACCGCCGTAGCTTCCATAGCCGCCAGCTCCGGCGTAACCGCCATAGCCACCGTAACCGCCATAGCCACCATAACCGCCATAGCCACCGTAACCCAGCCCGCCGTAGTAACCGCCCAGCCCGTACCCGCCCAGTCCGTACCCGCCGTAGTATCCGCCGACGACAGCCACTCCGCCCCGGTAGCCTCCACCGTAAGCGGGAGCGTGAACTGCACCGACGTGGACACCACCACCACCCACATGGGCACCGCCTCCCGCGTGGCCCCCACCGCCACCGCGGCCACCACCACCTCCGCCATGACCGGCCAATGCCGGCCCAGTCGCAAGGCCTAGAACGGCCGCAGCCCACAAGCCACTTCCCTTGAGAAACATGATGAGTCCTCTTCGTGTCGGTCGATGGCGGGCGGAGGGAGAAGATCCCGAATCGAAGTGAACGGATCGCGTCCCTCTTGTGTAATCTACCCGACCCGGGCTGCGCCTCTCACATCCGGAAAGGCCGTTTCTGGCCTTCAAGTTCGGCGTCGACCGCGCAACCGGCACGGATGTCATTTTAGACAAAATCGCTGCGGGATAGTACGGAATTCCGGTCAGATCCAAACTCCTGATGCGAACAGCAACACCGGCTAGTCGGCAAGTCGGCAGCGTCTTCGATCGGAGGAGCAATCCTGACAATCACTTGCGCACTCCACTCGCTGACATCCCAGGCTCGTCAGGTGTGATCCCATTTGGGTTCCGGCTGAATTTTCTGAGACAGCCACAATGGCCAGCGGCAGCCCCGGGCGCTGGCAGTTGCAGTTGCATTGGGGGCCGCGAGTGTGAGACTCTTCCGGCCACGCCGCCGGGAGATCGGTCGACATCCGGTCGGCCCAGCGGAGCCTGCCTCCCCCGAACCTGTCGCGGATGTCGCACGATGCTGCCGGACCGATTCGTGAGCTCTCACTCCCGTTTGCCCAGTCACCCGGACGGGCCGTCCCATCCGACCGCTCCCCGCACCCGGGCGGAGATCCTTGCCCACATTCTTTGGTGCGGACTGGCACTGGCGGTTGCGGTGAAAGCAATCGTCAGCCCGGATCGGCACACCGTCTGGCCGGTGTTCGCGACCGCCTCGGACCACTGGCGTGCAGGCAAGCCGCTGTATGTGGACTATCTCGATGTGGACATGTACCGGTATAGCCCCTCGTTCGCCGTCGTAGTGACGCCGCTGGCTCTGCTCCCCATGCGTTTCGGAGGGTGTCTGTGGGGGCTTGGAAGTCTTGCCCTTTCGTACGTTGGGCTCCGGGCGCTCTACCGGGACGTTCTTGCCGACCGACCCGGCTTGCCTGATCGGGGTGTGTTTCTCCTCGTGGCAGCGGTCGGGGTTGGCCCAATGGTCTGGAACCTCCAGTCGAATACCTTGCTCCTTGGATTGCTCACACTGGGGACGGCGGCCACGGCCCGGCAACGGTGGTGGTCAGCGGCCTGGTTCCTGGCAGCGGCGGTGTCCATCAAGGTGTGGCCTCTGGCCTGGGCTGCGGTGGTCGTGGTCGGGCAACTCCGGTCGCTCGGGTGGAGGTTGGCGGTTGCACTCGCTGGGCTACTCGCAATCCCCGCGCTGACAGCCCCACCCGAACAGGTGGCCCAGAGCTACAAGGACTGGTGGTACATCCTGGGGGTGGGGGAGGGTTACCGGTGGCCCGGGTATCGGGATCTGCTGACCATCTTGCAACAGATTGACCTGACAGTCAACCCCCATGTCTACCGTGTGGCTCAAGTCGCGGCGGGGTTCGGGGTACTGCTGGCAGCCCTGTCCGCAACCCGCCAAACTGGGGACGTCCGGCGGGGTTTGGGAGTCGGCCTCGGAGCCTGGCTCTGTTGGCAACTGATACTCGGCCCCGGGAGCGAGCGGAACACCTACGGACTCATCGTGCCCCTCATCGGATGGGAGGTGATCCGTGCCCGACAGGACGGCCGGTCGTGGTGGTGGCCGGGGACCGCGCTGGCGGTGATCCTGCTCTTCACTTCGGGCGATGTTGAGCGGTCAGTCTGTCAGTGGCTCCCCGCAGCCAAGGCTACCCTTCCGATGGCGGTCCTGGGCTTCGCAGCCTGGCTGCTCCACGAAGGGCTGCAAACCACCCGCCCCACCGCATCGATCATCCTCGGGCCGTGGGCAGTCCGCCGAAGGGCCGGACGCGAGATGCCACGGGTTGGCGATTCGGTTGGGAAATCGAGCTGAGGCTGGACTGGGTCAGCACCGCGTCGTTTTATGCTCCGTTGTTTTGTACCCCGGAGGGGTTATATAGCATAGCCCAGGGTCGCGTTTCGCGCACCCTGGGAATGCGATTGAGATCGCAACTTACCCAGGGTGGCGCTGCGCTGACCCTGGGCTATGCTATATAACCCCTCCGGGGTAAGAACATAGAGGTTGGCAATTGGTCCGAAGCGAGACATCGACAGTCGCTGCTCAGGGATTCCATTTTCTGCCGATCGCCTAATACACCTCTGGCAGCTCGCCTCGACTCCTTCTCGCGTGGTGGCTGTCGTGTACTCCTTGTGGCCGGGAGTTGCCTCCTGGAGGTTTCGGGCGCGTGAGATCCGGGAGGTTTCTGGGGTATCCGAATATCTTCAAGAACAGTCGATGGATGACTTCGTGATCCGGTAATTGACGCTTCGCTTTGAGGAGAAGCAATGTCTCCTGTCGCACCTCTACGGCCGGGCTATCCGCCAGGTCCAGGAGTTCGATCAAGTCTCGGCCTTCTGGAGTCAACCCTTCAATGAGTCCTTCCTCAGTGACACGCAGGTGATCTGCCATCGCGACGACAGTGGGGTCGATCAAAACGCTTTTGGCCTGCTTCAGCGAATTGCATCGCGTGCAGGCATAGATGAGATTTTCGTAATCCTGCTCCCGGGAGGGGTTGAGCACTTTCGGCTCGAAGTGGTCCGCCGAAAAGGAGCTGGCTCGATCCGGATACCAGGTTTCCCGCTCCAGGCAGTAGGCACAGCGGAAGATGAAATCATCCCGGAGGAAAGGTTTGTAGTCGGCATAGTCCTTGTAGCCAGACGGCCCATGACGCCTGGCGTGGGGAGAGGTCGGGTAGGCGAACGGGGCTGGGAGATCCATCATCGGGGTCACTCCCCGGCGGAGTCGAGAGCCTGTTTGATCGCGGCCAACTCGTCGGGGCTGAGTTTGGGCCTCGGGAACGTCCGGTTGATCGCCTCCCGGCTGAGTTGCTGAAGCTGTTCATACTCGGCCAACTCTGGCTCCGTCAAGCCTTGACGATTCTTTTTATGAATCAATTCGGCCCGTCGCTCGGTGAGCTTGTGCCAGTCCGCCGAGCCAACCTCGATCACCTCGTTGGCTTTCGCCGGCAATCCGCTGACTGGAGAGGCAGCGGACCCGCCGTCATGTATATCGACCTCGATCACCTCACTAGCATTCGCTTGGGCCGGCAGGGTTTCGGGGGGTGCGATGACGGGCCCGGACAGGTGTCCATGAAGGTGAACCAGTGCGCGGCGGATAAGAGATTGCACCGTTAGGTATGTGTGGCCGGGGAGCCTGCCGATCTCACTGTGACTTATTCCAGCGAGGTGCAGTGAGATCGGTATTGCTTCTCTCATCGGTAGCTCGTGGAGCGCAGCTACGACTCGTGCCCGACCCGCGGCTGCAACCAGTCCCATCAACTCGATATCGGATGGCGTCATTGTCTTGCACCGGCGATCTCGATTACAGAGATTGGGCCAAATGACCCCCAGTCGCAGCACCACAGACCCAGAGCACAAGGGAGGAGCGGCAGCTTTCACGCACACCTATCATTATATCACCCGATTTCCGGTCCACGAGTCAATCTGGCAATGGCCGCGGGTGTGATTCCTCCCCCTCGCAGTACCAGGCGCCCTACTTCGTCGCCGCCTCCGGCAGTGTTTGCAAGCTGAGGTGCGATGGGTACTTCGGCGACCGGTACACCTTCTGCCGGGCCGATTGGAAATCGGCGTCCACGGCCTCGAAGATGTTCGGCACGTACTTCTGCGGGTTCCGATCAATCAGCGGGAACCAGGTGCTACTCACCTGCACCATGATCCGGTGTCCCTTGCGGAAGCAGTGGTGTCCCCAATTGAGCGGGATCGTGTACTCCTCGACCTTGTCTGGAGTCAGTGCTTCGGGCTTCTCCAGGCTCTTGCGGAACCGAGCCCGGATCGGCTCACCCGCGATCAGCAACTGATACCCCCCCATCGTCGGCTCCTTCGGGGTCTCCTCGGGATAAACATCGATCAGTCGGGCGACCCAGTCGCAATCCGATCCGGACGTTGCCCCGAAGAGTTTGACCGCCATCGACCCGGCGACTACCACATCCTCCGAAAGTGGCTCGGACTCATAGCTCAGGACATCCGGTCGGCCGTGAGTGAACCGCTGATCCTGGAGCATCCAGACTGGCCAATCTGGCCCAGGATACGTCGGGCGGACCGGACGCGGCCGATAGGGAACCGGGTTCGCGGGGTCGGACACGTACTCGTCGGCCGGGCGGTCGGTCTCGGCGGGTGGGTCGAAACCGAGTTTCCCGCCAGCTTGCAAGTAAAGCTTGCGGGTGGTCGTCTCCTTTGGTGGCCAGGCATCATACGTCTCCCACCGGTTCGCCCCGGTCTGGAACATCCGGGCCTCGGGTGGGGGTGGCCCCTTGTCCTTGAGATGGTGAGCGAAGAAGGGGGCCTGCACCTTCTCCCGGAAATACGTTCCGGTCGACGATCCGAATGAGACGCGCCCGAGTCGGTCGCCTGGTCCGTCCCCCCATCCGCCGTGGTTCCACGGGCCGACCACCAGCACGTTCTTGTCGGCCTTATCGTGCTTCTCCAGAAGCTCGTAAATCCGAAGCGGGCCGCGGAAATCCTCCTGATCGTACCACCCGGCCACGTTCAGAGTCGGGACGCTCACCTGGGTGAGCCGCGGTTCCAGTGACTGCGTTTTCCAGAACGCATCGTAGTTCGGATGGGCGACAAAATCGTTCCAGGTCGGCATCTTCCCCTTGAACTGGGTTCGGTTCACATTCGACAGTGCCCCGAGACGCAGATACCAGTCGTAGGTGTCGAACTTGTTGAACTTGAAGTCAAAGTTAGTCTTGTCGGTTTCCATCAGGGCGACGTACTCAAACCCATAGCTGAGCCGGAATGCCCCGTTGTGATGGAAATCGTCGCCGAGAAACATATCGACCGGCGACGCCTGCGGGGAAACGGCTTTCAGTGCCGGGTGCGGATCGAGCATGGCAACGGCCGCAAGCCATCCCGGGTAGCTGATCCCGAGCATGCCGACCCGTCCGTTGTGGCCTTTGACGGTCTTGAGCATCCAGTCGATGCTGTCTGCGGTGTCGGACGCCTCGTCCACCGCCTTCGGGTTGGCCCGGTCCCGCGGGGGCCGAGTCATGACGAAAGTTCCCTCCGACTTGAACCGGCCGCGGATATCCTGAAACGCGAAGATGTATCCGTCTTCGACAAGATCCTTGAGGTAACTTCGGAAGTTCCTCTCGGGTCGGCCGTCGATCCCGTAAGGGGTGCGGATGAAAATGATCGGGAGCGGCTCTTTCGCCTCCTTCGGAACGAACACGATGGTGTGCAACTTCACCCCATCGCGGGTTGGGACCATCTCCTCGGTCCGCTCGAATCGAGAATCGGACTTGGTTTTCTCCTGCGCCGGTACTGGCGTAACCGACAGGATGAGAACGACGGCGAGAATGAGCAGACGGAAAGCGCAACGCATGGCAGGCTCAAGCGGGGTGGGGGGTTGGGTGCAACGAGTGATCATTCTGCCCCAATCGGTCCGCCCGGGGGGAGGTTAAGGACGGGCCAGTGAGTCGGGGATGTCTGGACAAGGTTACCCGAAACATCGGGGCGGGGGAAGTGGTGTGCCATTGCGGTGATGCGTAAGAGTAACGGGGCATTTGGCGACGACGAACACTCGGCTCCCTCCACAAGGACCGCTCAACCACCCGAGTTCTCACACCGTTGCTGCTACAGTGTCGATTTTCAGGGTGTTTGCAGACTCACCGTCTGCTTGAGTCCAGCCGTATCCGTGGTGTACGGTGGCGATGGCTGAAACGACCCAACCCCACTCTTAATCGCTTACGTCTCCGTCGAGTGACTAAAAGCATAGGGGCGTGAGCGAGATCCAATGGAGCGAAGCACCAGATCCGAGAAATCGAGTATTCCCCACGGGAACCACCCTTGCCAGGAGTCAGGTTCTGCTGTCAAATGCATCCTGCAATGTCGCAGGAGGAGAGGCTCTCCAGGCCATTGTTGGCATTAGCAAGCTGGTACAATGTGGACTGGCAACCCGGAGGTCACTCATGGTTCAAGACTGCCCCGTTTGTGGACTTGTGAACCCTCCAGACGCTCAGCAGTGTGATTGCGGTTATGACTTTTCCAGCCGCAACGTTCAACGCTCCAATCTGACTGACAAAGATCTTGCCCAGCTTGAAGACAATGCGCGTAACCCTCGGGTCGTCCCTGTACCGGGCGGCTGGGTGACAGCCATTCTATTAAACGCCATAATTAATGGAACAAATGAATATGGCATGATTGGTTTAGTGGCTTCGTCTTTTATAGCAACAGTGGCTAGCTCAATCTATCAGGGTGGATTTGGGGCATTTCTAGTAGCTCTAGGCCCATCATGCGTAGTATGTGATCTGATTGTCAGACTATTCGTGATTCGTTGCAGCCTACTTGATGTGAGACTTGGGCCACGTTTCGCCCTTTTCCCACTTTGGCTTTTCGGACTGTTCTGGTTGGCCGCAGCAGGCTCAATCGCCATCGCACTCAATCAGTAGGGGTCGCCGTTTTCCGCACGCGGACGGGGAATGTGTGGAACCGCTGAGAACAGCAACAACCGTCTACATAGCCCCACCGATCCCGACCGCGCACGGGTTGTCGAGACATGGCCTGCGCTCCCTGAACCGTTCCGCCGGGCGGTCCTGGCTCTGATCGGGACGACCCGGGGCGTGTAGCCCCCTGAGGGGAGGAAGCGAACAGTCTGGACGCTCATTGCACTGACACTTCGGATAGCCCACGCAGCAGGTCACGGGTGTTGGTCGCCGGTAGACCCGCCCCTGACCAGGGGTTATCATCTCCCTTGACACCCCACCGCGTTCCGTCACAGGACCGCCCATGCCGACCGATGAGTCGAACCGGACGCCCGACTTCACCCCCCACCCCGGGGACGCAAACGGCCGGGCCGACGCCACCCACACCCCTCCCGCGCCAGCGGCGGTGTCGCGGGGAGACCCGAGCGGGGACACCATCGGACTTCCGGCGGATTCCGGTCCGCTGACCCTGAACCACGATGGGGCCGACGCGGTGACGGCCGCCCCAGGGACCGTGGTGGGGTCGCCCTCCCGAGCGTTCCCGACCAGTTCGCCCGAGGTCACCTCGGCCGGTCCGGGGGTGTTGCCCGAAATCCCCGGGTACAGGGTCGAGGCGGAGATTGCCCGGGGTGGAATGGGGGTGGTGTTCAAGGCCCGCCACCTCCGGCTGAACAGGGTGGTGGCGATCAAGATGATCCTGGGCGGAAAGTATCACGACCCGGCCACCCGGATTCGGTTTCTGATCGAAGCGGAGGCGGTCGCTCAACTCGATCACCCGCACATCGTCGGGGTACACGAGTTCGGTACTCATGAGAACCTGCCGTTCTTCGTCCTTGAGTACACCGGTGGCGGGACGCTGGCCGGGAAGCTGGCTCGGGATGGGCAGCCCCCCCCGCGGGCGGCGGCGGAGTTGGTGGCCAGGTTGGCTGACGCCATCGCGGCGGCCCACGCCAAGGGGATTGTTCACCGCGACCTCAAGCCGGCCAACATCCTGCTGACGGAGGCAGGCGAGCCAAAGGTCGCCGATTTCGGGCTGGCCAAGGTGGGCCAGTCGGACATGACGGCGACCGGGGCCGTGATGGGCACTCCCAGCTACATGAGTCCCGAACAGGCGGCCGGTCGGGTGCGGGAGGTTGGGACGGCAACGGACGTGTACGCGCTGGGGGCGATCCTGTTCGAGTTGCTGATCGGTCGCCCGCCGTTTTTGGGCGAGATGGCAATGTCGACCATCCAACTCGTTCTCACTCAGGAGCCGACCCGGCCGCGGGCGATCAAGCCGAGTATTCCCCGCGACCTGGAAACGATCTGCCTGAAGTGCCTGGAGAAAGACCCGAAGAAGCGGTACGGAACGGCCAACGCCCTGGCCGAAGACCTCAGGGCGTTCCTGGACGGGCGGCCGATCGCGGCACGACCGGTCGGCAGCCTGGAGCGGGTGTGGAAATGGACGAAGCGGCACCCAGACCGGGCGTCGGGTGTGGTGGGCGGGGTGGTGGTGGCGGTCGGAGTGCTTGTCGCCTGGAACACGATCCAGAAGCAGCAGGCGCGGGATCGGTTGGCAGCGGAAAAGCGACTGGGTGATGAACGGACGGCCGCCGAAAGGCAACGGGCCGACGACCGAATCGCAGCCGAGGAGAAACGGGCCGCAGACCTGAAGGAAGCCGACGCCGCGGCCAGGCAGGCGCAGCGGCAGACTCGGGCCGCATCCTTGGTGGACGCGCTGGCGTCGGCGGACACCGCGGTTGTGCCACGGTTGATCCGGGATCTGGCCGAATACCGCGACCTGACCGGGGCGACCTTGCGTGAAAAGGCGAAGGAAGCCGTGACCACGAAGCCGGGTCTCCACGCCCGGTTGGCCCTCCTGACGGACGAACCCGGGCGGGCGGCGGAGTTGGCGGCCTACCTGCCGACCTGCCGGCCAGAGGAACTCTTGCCCATCCGCCTGGCCCTGACCCCCCAGGCGTCGGCCGTTGCACCGGGGTTGTGGGCCGTGCTGACGGATGCGACCGGGGACTCCGGCAGGCGGGTGCGGGCGGCCTGCGCCCTGGCAGGTTTGGCCAAGGCCGACCCGCGGTGGCCAACGATCGCCCCGGATGTGGTAGAAGTCGCGGTGCGGGCGAACACGTTCGAGTTCGTGGCATGGTCGACAGCACTGGAACCAGTCTGGGAGCAACTGATCCCAGCACTGATGGCCCGCTACCAGGTCGCCCGGGGGAAGATTCGAACGGGCAAACTCGGGGAATCCGAACTGGTCGCGGAGGCGTCCCGGTTTGACCTGACGGCCGAGTTGCTGGCCCGCTACGAGGCAAGCGCGCCGGTGCTGGCGGAACTGGCGATGACGGTCGATGCCCGTCACCACCGCCTGTTCCACCAAGCGATCCGGGCGAAGGCCGAGGAGGTGTCATTACGACTCCGGAGCGAACTGGACAAAGTTGCGTTTCCGGGTGCGGTGGTGGGGCCAGTGTTGACTTCGATAGTGGGTGCCCCTGTGTCACTGTCGGCCCTGGACCCCGATCCGGTGTTCGATGACCTGGCGAAGCGAAAGGCGAATGCGGCGGCAGTGCTGCTTTCCCTTGGTGAACTTCGGCCGGTCTGGCCCCTCTTCCGATTCCCTGCGGACGGTGACCCGTCGGTTCGGAGTTACTTGCAGGAGCGGATGGCCGCGATCAGCATCGGCGTCGCGCCGATACTGATGCAACGGTTTCGAGAGGAGCGAGACGTATCGGCGAGGCGAGCGCTGGTGATCGCGCTGGGCGACTTCCCTCTGGAGGCATGGTGGGATCAAGAGCGAGAGGAGTTCACCAAGGTATTGCTCATGCTGTACCTGGACGACCCGGACGCGGGTTTGCACGGCGCGATCGACTGGTTGTTGCGTCAGCGATGGGGAAAGGCGAAGGAACTGACCAAAATCGACGCGGCCCAGACCGCCCGTGCGCAAGCCAGGGTGGCGGCAGGTTCGCTGCCGTGGGTGGCGGGTGCTGCTGCCCGTGCCATGTTACGGGCTGCGGACGGTCCCGGGCGGAACTGGTACGTCAACGGGCAGGGTCAGACGTACACCGTCGTTCGCAACCCACAGGAATTCATCCAGGGCTCTCCGCCGACCGAACGCGGCCGCTACGATTCCGAGGTGGCCCACCGCCAGCGGATCGGGCGATCGTTCGCGATTTCTACCCGGGAGGTGACAGTGGGAGAGTTCCGGCGGTTCCGGCGGAACCACTGGTTCGAGAAGCGGTATAGCCCGGACCAGGACTCTCCGGTTCCGTACGTGGAGTGGTACGACGCGGCGGCGTACTGCAACTGGCTGAGCGAGCAGGAAGGTATCCCGGAGAGCCAGTGGTGCTACGCCCGGAATGACGCGGGGGAATACGCCGAGGGGATGCGAATCAAGCCGGATCACTTGAAGTTGACGGGTTACCGGTTGCCGACCGATGCCGAGTGGGAGTATGCCTGTCGGTCGGGGTCGGTGGTGTCGCGGTATTTCGGTCGGTCGGAGGAGTTGCTGCCGCGGTACGTGTGGTATTTCAAGACGTCCGATGACCGAACATGGCCGGTGGGCCGACTGCGACCGAACGACCTGGGGTTGTTCGACACTCTGGGGAATGTCTGGGAGTGGGTCGAAGACTCCTGGCCCACCCACGATGCCTCGCTAATTAATGATCAAGAAAATATAATACAATTACAGATAAACGAACGTATCCCTCGCATTACTCGGGGTGCCTCGTACTACGCCACGCCAGTCGCCTTGCGGTGTGCGGTACGCTTCACGCGCCGGCCCCTGGACGCGGGGAATGTCCACGGGTTCCGCCCCGCCAGGACTTCTCTCGATTAGCGGCCGGGCGTTCGTGATTCTGGTGAGGTTCCCAGGGCGTGGCCCAAATACCACTGACAGCAAATGGCAACTCGGATTCAATAACCCGTAAGGGCGGGCGAAGACTCCCAATAACGGATGTCTTGCCGCTGACCCCGACCTTGCCCGGGTTGTCGAGGCGTGGGCGACGCTTCCTGAACTGCTTTGCCGGGCGGTTCTGGCGCTAATCGGCGCGAACGGGTGGGGGAACGATCCACACGGGGCCGGAGTCGAAGAAGGGGAGAGTGTACTCCGATCTGGAAGTCGTGGGCGTCCATGACGGTAACCGTGATGGATGCGCCAAACGAAAGTCATAGGAAAATCACCTCGTTCGATGATTTGCCCAGCCGAAGCCATGCATCATCATCTTGGCGGTCGTTGCCCGCTTCCCCGCAACTCAAAGGAGCGATCTGTTGAAGTCTGCCTTGGAAAAATCGAAGGGTCGAGTTGACAGCCAATAATTCTACGCGTAATATGCGTAGTGTAAGCAGTCGCAGGGGACGAGCCTGAGCCGGCAGTAGCCTGTGGCTTCAAGCAAAATAATTGACAGTTAACCAGTGTAAATAGAAATGAGGTGACTTACTGGCCGAGAAGGAATAATAATCCAAGTCTAGGGTTATCTGTTCTAGACTCAGGTGCTTTACCCTGATCGAACTTCTTGTCGTCATTGCAATTATTAAACCTTTTCTTTCCTTATTCTTGCTTACGCAATATGCTCCAACCCTGGTGTCCTCCCTATACAAACGGCGGGTCGCCAAACAGATAGAGTGAGTTGCAAGGCGGGAACACAGTAGGAGGCTTCGGCGATGTCAATCGTCGCGTGCCACTCACTGCGTTCGCGCCGTGGCCTCCCCCAACGGGAGCCACGGCATGAGCGCAGCGCAGAACTCGATTGAAGTCCGAACCTCGAACGGAGACCGCAACTCCGCGACAGCCGTGAAGCGGCCCGAGGTTCGACCGGACCCGTCCTACATGGACAGTCTCCGGGAAGTGAGGGAACCGTGGTGGGGCAAGGCGATACGAACTGTTGTCCAGGGAGCCATCCCGCTTGGCGTGATCGGCTTCGGGTGCTTTGCAGTCCGGGAACTGATCCGGGCCGAGGGCATGGACAACGGGTCGAAAATCGTTGGCGTCTTCGCCGTCTCCCTCGCAGTCGTGATCTGGGGCATCGCCACGCAGTTCGTGGGCGGTAAAAACGATGCCACGCATAGCAAAAACCAACCCGATGACTCGGCTCAGCCTCGAAATGGCTGAGAGCGTTCGCAAGCAACTGGAGCACATCCGCGACCAGACAAACGCCGACAGTCTGGCCGAAGTGATCCGACGGGCTTTGGCCGTCTACGACATCCTGCGGAAGACGACTGCCGATGGTGGCGTGATCGTCCTGCAAACGGCAACAGGAGAGCAAAGGCTCGTGATTCCGGAATTCGCCCCCCTCGACGACAAGACGACCCCTTGATGGGGCATTGCCAGCGGAACGACAGCGGCCCGGCAAAGCCATTTGGCTTTGCCAGGCCGCTGTCGTACTGGCCGTGGGGGTAAAGTGCCCGGATGTTATCCTCGACTGGTTCGGTGGGGATCGGGTGTCTACTCCGTTCCCCTTCGTTTCCCCCACTGTCACTAAGATCGCGAGCACCAAAAAGGTCCAACGCTTCCCCATCTACATCCTCCGACATGGGCCTTCTGCCGCCGACCGCCCGGAACTCAGGTGCATGCGCGTACGAGGGGCCCGCACTCCCCGGAAGCAATCGCGGCCAGTCTCTGCGGGGAGGTCCACTCGGACGACCCACCACGGAGTCGATTGTGATTGGTGGACCGCCCCGCCGTCAAGCGAATTGCCGAGGCACTCCGGGCCAGCGGTGAGCGGGTTCACTTTCACCACCCCCAGCACCTCCAGCAGTTTCGATTTCTTCACCGTTGCCAGCGCCTGGTCAGTGATCATCTCGATCCGCCTACCCCCAATCCCGAGTCGGAACCTGTGCGAGGGCAGCGAGGTCGGTGCGGGTGCGGCCCTCAAGCAGGTAGGCGAGTCCGACGCCCGCCAGACCTGCCGCGCTGAGTACCGCCATCGCCGGCACGATCGAAGTTCGGCTCAAGGCGAGCAGGGTCACCGCGAGAAGGGGGACAGCGGCAGCTACCGCGCGGTAGAAGCCCAACTCCCGCTCCACTCGGCGAAGGGCAGGGGGGTCGGTAGAGACCAAACCGTTGGGACCGAGCAGAGTCGGGTAAAACACCCGGACGGCCAGAAAAGTCACAAGGAAGTACGGGTACGCGGCCGCGATCAACCCACAGACGACAAGTGACATCAGGAAATGCGCATAGGCTACCGGACCCTCCGGGGGTGGACCGGCGGCCGCCCGCAGGGCCACCGGCCATACGGCCCCAGCCACTGCCCAGCAGCCAACGCTCACCCACGCGGTGATCCCGCCCAGCCGTAGACTCCGCAGGCGGAGGCAGGCAAGATCGTCCGGGTTCGGCCGTGTTCCCTCCTGAATTTGCCGCAACCCTCTGGCTACCGGCCGCACCGCGCGGGCGACGAGCCACAGGCCGAGCGGGAAAAATACCCCATTCACGGCCAAAATGATCAGATTGAAGACTGATTGCTCAATTGGCTCGTGGAGGATGATCTTCTGGGCTCCCGGCCATTTCTCGATGATCTCAGTCTGGTTGTAGACGATGTTAAAAAGTGAAGCCAGGATGTTCGGGATGAGCGCGATCAGGTAGATCGTCGCGAGTGGAAACCGCCGGGCCACCCTCCGCCACCCTCCGGAAGTGGGCCGGACCAGGCTTCGGGTGGCTGGACGCAGGCACAGCTCCAGTTCGCGGGCCATTTCCCCGGCGGTTGCTGGCCGCTGATCGGGGTCCGGGTCGAGGCAACGTAGAATAACCTCGCGAAAGCCAGGGACATCCCCCTCCGGGAAGCTTGCAGCGGCGACCGGCGGGCCTGCCCGCCGTCGCGCCGCCAGGGCGGCGAGCGTTTGAGGCCACTGACCGTTGAAAGCTTCCGGGCCAAACGGCCGGGCCAGGGTTGTCAGCTCCCAGAGAGTGACCGCGAGCCCAAAGATATCAGTCCGGCCGTCCAGACTCTCGGGCGGCCGGGGGTGGTCGGGATTGAACGCCTCCAGATGTTCGGGAGACATGTAGGCCAGGCTCCCGCCGAAGAAAGCGGCCGGGCCAGCCCCTTCCAGTTTCGAGCAACTGCCGACATTGAAGTCCGCCAGCAGAGGCTCCCCCTCGGTCGTCAGAAGTACGTTCGCTGGCTTGACGTCCCGGTGCAAGACCCCGTGTCGGTGGGCGTAGTCGAGAGCCGCCGCGAGCTTCGCTCCGATGCCGCAGACCGTCGCGGGCCAGCTCCGAGCGGCCCACATCTGCCGGGCTGTGGAGGCCGCCGGGGGGATTTCGCCCCTCCGTTCGAGTGCCGCATCGACCGCTGCCAACAGGGTCCGGCCCGAACGATGATCGGGGGAGACCAGACGGACGTGGTCAAGCAAATCGAGGAGAGTTCCGCCCGCGAGATAGGGCATGTAGACAAGCTGGAAGCCGCGATCAGGTACAACTCGCTGGTCGTACACCCGGACGATGTGGGGGTGGTCGAGCTGCGCGAGCGTCTGGGCTTCCTTCCCGCGTTGAGACGAGATTTTCAGCGCGACCAGCCGCTGCATGGCTCGTTGCCGGGCGAGGAAGACCTTGGCAAACTGGCCCTCTCCGAGTAGGGCCAGGAGGTCGAAATCGTCGATCTGGTCCCCAGGAACGACGGTCAAAGGGACACGCCCGCCAAACACCGATGTCGATTGAGCTGGGGTCGTCCCGCCGAGCAACCGGGCGAGGTCGGCAGCACGATTTGGGAACCGGCGGTAGTAGTCGGCTGGGTCAGCGGACCAACCAGCCCGGCGACGGAGATGATAGTCCTCGTACAACAAATCAGAAGGCGGGCCATCTGCCGCCAGTTCAGGAAAATCGCGAAGGTAGCTTTCGAGCGCGCGGTCCAGGTTCCGCTGGATCCGGTAGTCGAGGTCGAGCTTGATCAACTCGACCAGGACCAGCCATCGGGTGGGCGGGCCGGGCGGAAGGAATCCGGCCAGGTTGGGAGGCGGGCCAGCCGTCTCCCAGACCCGGGCGAACGCCTCCAGGCGATCGCTCACCACCTCCCACAGGCGGGTCACGTCACTCGGGCCGGGAATCGTATCGGCGGTTTGCATGGCCTGGTGTGGGGATGAGTGGGAGCGTCGACAGCCGCCTTCGAGTGTTACGATATGACCGTCCGCTACTCGTCGGGAAGGGATGACCCCGGCCAGCAGTGGGCTACGGAGGATCGATCGTGCGTGAGAACACTTCCGACCCACCGGCCAACCGCCCCGACCTGGGTCCGGCCGGCCTGGCTGCGTTTCTGGACCAACGACGCCCGGCCTTACTGGCGTTTGTCGAACACCGGCTCGGGCCAACCTTGCGCGGCAAACTGGAGCCGCAGGATGTGCTCCAGGAAGTCGCCATCAAGGCCCTCCAGGAACTGCCGCAAACCGACCTCAGCGGCAAAGACCCCTTCGGCTGGCTGTGCCACCTGGCCGAGCAGTGCATCATCGATGGCCACCGCCACTTCGCGGCAGGAAAACGGGCGGCCGTACGGGAGCAGCCAGGGAACGTGCCGGTCGGCGACGGGAGCCAGGATCTCGTTGCTCTCCTTGCCGCCAGCATGACCACTCCCACCCAAGCAGTCGTACGAAGCGAGCGGGAGAAGCGACTTCGGGCGGCGATCGCTTCGTTTCCGGAGGAACACCGCGAAGCGTTGCGGTTGCGGTACGGAGAGGGTCTGGCGACGAAGGACATCGCCCGCCGAATGAAGAAAACCGATGTGGCGACCAGGGTTCTTTTGACCCGGCTGGTCCAGCGACTTCAGGAGTTGCTCGGACCCGCAGAGGAATCGTGATCCCGTTATCTGGGAACTGACCCGGGTGATGGACCGCCTACCGGGGTCGGGAAGAACTTCCCCTCACAGCCACGGGTGAGCCTGGCAGATCGGATCAACGCCATCGCCCCCGCAAGTTGCGGGGGCGATGTCCTGGGCAATGATCACTCCGAGGGCGGGCGGGCATCAGGCGGCAGCGGCCGGTAGGTGTCGGCCGCCTTGTCGTACCGATACCACCACTTGGTCTTCGGGCACCAGTACAGGTTGCAATCGAAGGCCTCGCTGTAGATCTTCTTCGTCCAGAACTTCGTGGCACGGCCCTTGTACTCTGTCGGCGGCGGGACTGCGGGCTGAGGCCGCGATGGGAGGTCGAGCACCGGCCCGGCGGGAGTCACAGTGACCGAATTCCCGATCCCGTTGCGGACGTTCTGGAGGATTGTCACCCCCGAGGTTCCGCCGTTATCCACCACGATCCGGTTCCCGACTCCGTTGCCAGAGCCGGTAATCAAGTTGGTGCTACCGCCAGGGCCCCCTTGCCGAAGAACCACGCTGGGGCCGTCCACGTACATCCACCCGCCAGGCCAGCGGATGATCTGGCGGGGCGGGGGGGCCTGGGCCGGGGCAGCCGGGGGTTCTGCTGCCATCACTCCGCTTGCCCCGAGAAGCCCGAGGGCCGCCACCCCCGGGAAGAGAACTTTGCGAATCATCGTCGTCTCCTGCAAATCTGGGGACAGGCGATTAATGGTTGGAGATGGTGACACTGTTGCCGTTCCCGTTGGCGACGTTGCTCAAGTTGTTGGTGTTCGTCGTCGATCCCCCTCTTGAGAAGCCCCCAAATACCGAGCTTCCCTGGTTGGAGATGCTGACACTGTTGCCGTTCCCGTTGGCGACGTTGCTCAAGGTGTTGATGTTCGTCGTCGAACCGCGGTGCCCACCGCTGGGCGGGTGGGCCGCGGCCACGCCGCTGACCAGGAGAGCCACTGCCACCGCCGCCATGCTCTTCAGAAACCGTTTCATCGTACTCACTCCGTCTGAGGTTCTGTTCGGGGCGAGCGTTGTTGCCCGTCCCCAACGTGCTGAGCGAGAATTCCGGCCGAGTGTTACTCAGCTTTTTTCCGTTCGAGTGGAGAATCCGTTCCGAGATGGCCCGCGGATCGACGGAACACCCGCAGACGACACGGAAACGGAGAGTGCTCACCAACTCTCAATCATTGTGGTGATCAGCTTCACGCGACGGTTCCGGATCGACGCAATGGTTAGGCAGGCGGCGGGAGAAAATCTCCCATCGGGATCGGGTGCCACAGGCGGCTGGTGAGCCCGTGAAGGCGTCCCACGGGCGGACCAGCCGCCCGTGGCACCCACAAGCCCGGTAGGCCAGATCCGGCCGCTCCCTTACCCCCCCCTCCAGAAGAACTGGAAGAATCTCGTAACACTCCCCCGGGTTTGTCGCTTCAGACGATGGAGGCGGACAACAACGCTCGCCCCGAACAACCCAAGACGGAGTGCATTCGATGAAACGGTTCCTCACGAAGACAGTGGCTGTGGTGGGGTTGATGGTCGCACAGGTCGCGGACGGGCAGGCCGCGTCCCCGCCCTCGCTCGTCGTCGACGGCAGTGCGGACGGCCAGAACAACCGACTGACCGTCGATCCTAGCAAGGGACAAAATGTCGTCATCAATAACAGCGGTGACGGCCGCGGCAACAAGATTGTGGTGGCCCCGGACCCGGGAGGCACGGTCACCATCAATGCCAGCGGGGATGGGCAAAAGAACACGATCGTGGTCAAGGAGGCGCGAGGCGAACACGTGGTGATTCGTGGCAGCGCTGATGGGCAGGGGAACAAGGTGGTGATTGAGAAAGTCCCCGGTCATAAACCCGGCAAGCCATCCGCCCCGCAGGGGCCGGTCTGGAAGCCGCTGAACCACTCGCGGAAGTAGGACGGACCCTGAGATTCAACGAACTCACCGGGAATGTGAAGAAGTGCTCCGAGGTATTCGCTTCGGCGTTGGAGGCTGCGGTCGCGGAGGAGAAGATCCCGGTCGCCCCACCCGCAACGCGGCAAAGCCGCGGGTGATCTCGGCCGAGATTGAGGTGTTCACCGACGAGGAGGTTCGAGCGATCCTCTCAGCGGCTACCGGTGATCGGTTGGAGGCCCTCTGCACCGTGGCAGTCGGCACGGGTGCCCGTGAGGGCGAGTTATTTGCCCTGGAGGCGGCGGACTTCGACCTCAACGCGGGTGCGGTCAAAATCACGAAGATGCTCGACCAGGGGGAGGACGGCTTCAAACTCCAGCGCCCGAAAAGCCGGTCGGGGTTGCGAACGATCGGGCTTCCGGCTTTCGCCCTTGAAGCCATTGGCCGACATCTTGTGGGCCGCAAGCCTGGCCCCGTTTTTACCAGCCTCTCAGGAACGTATCTCGCCCGATCGAACTTCATTCGGCGGGATTGGGCCGCGCAACTCGAAAAGGCCGGGGTGTCGTACAGGAAGTTCCACACCTTGCGGCACACCCACGCAAGCCGACTCCTGGCTGCCGGGGTCGATCCTGCGGAGGTGTCCAAGCGGATCGGTGACCTTATCGAAACCGTGATGCGAGTGTACGCCCATTGGATACCGACGATCGGCCGGGACACTGCCGCCCGGGTCGACGCGATTTACGGGGGCAAAAAGTAGAGCCCCGGAGTGATCCGGGGCTGTAAGGTGGCGATAAGGTGGCGGTCGGGGGTGCCGATCGCCATAAGTCTAAAGCCGCCTGTCGGATTTGAACCGACGACCCCCGCTTTACGAAAGCGGTGCACTACCACTGTGCTAAGGCGGCATTGTCCAAGAACTTATGGCAAGAACGATCAAGCCTCTGGTGAGCGACTCAACCCTGGCTCCCTTACTTTACCCAGTTCAGGCACCACGACAAGTCCAGCATCTGGGAGTGGTGACACACGGATCGGCCGTGCGGTTCACACCCCCCCCCACTCTTGCTTCCGACACTTGTCGCGTGAGTGATCGAGCGCCGAGGTGGGGGAATGGTGTTCGTCGTCCTGTGAAACTTACTTGCCGATCAGGTGATGGTGGGACTGAATCGCAGCATGAACCTCCTTCTCGGCAGCGGTGACGTCATGGGCGGCGTTGCCGACATTGCCGGTCCTCAGTTGCCGTTCCGCCTTGTGACACTCGGCAAGTGCCCGCTGGAGAATTCCGTGGTGATGGTGATGGGCGGCAGTCGTGATAGCCCCGCTCAATCCTGACCGCTGTTTCGAGAGGTGGTGCTGCTTGTGGTGACTGATCGCCTGGTCCAGTTGATGGATGGCTGCGGAAATGTGGTGGTGTCCGCGAGATGCGTTGTTTGCTTTGATGGCACCGTGCGCGGCTCCGAGGTCACGCAGTGCCTGGTGAAGGTGTTGCAGGTGGTGGTTTCGGCCCAGATTCACAGCCGGGGAGGCGCTACTGGTGGTCAGGACCGTTGCCAGGGCACATCCGAAAAGTATACGGGTCGAGAACATGGGGCACTCCGGAGAATGAGCGCGGAACTGTTTGGCAGGAAATGGCAACTTGAGCTACCCGGTAAAACCCCACTCCGGAGATCGGGTTCCGGCGGTTTTTCATTTTGCGTTCACGAAGAGGGGAGACGGCCCACTGGGAGGAATCGTGCGATGGAGAGGAGGACTGTTTTCCCAGCCGATGAGCCACGAAATGATGAACGCCCCGGAATTTCCGGGGCGTCAATTACTTCAGTTCGACTGACCAGTAAGCAGCATCAATGAATGACTGCCATGACTGGTATTTCTTCTGGGTCAACTTGAGATTCAACAGTGGGCTCCGCTTGGGCTTCTCGGGCTTGCGGATCAAGGTCATATTCGCTTGACGCGGGGTGCGCCCGCCCTTTCGGACGTTGCAGTCCACACAGGCGCAAACGATATTGTCCCAGGTCGTCCCACCGCCCTGACTCCGTGGAACAACGTGGTCCAGGCTCAACTCGCTGGTCGGGAACTTCTTCCCGCAGTACTGGCACTGGTTGTGATCACGAGCGAAGATGTTCCGCCGGTTGAACTTCACCGTCTGCTTCGGCATCTTGTCATAGCCAAGCAACCGGATCACCCGTGGAGCCTGAATCTCCGTGGTCGGCGTTCGCACCCAGTCGTCATCCTCTTGACGGAAATTCCGCGCCCGGAACTCACTCAGTTCCGACCACGACTGGAAGTCGTAGGTCGCGTACTGCCCGTCCTCCAGGCTCACCACCTCGGCCAGTTCCTTACACAATAGACAAAAGGCCCGACGGACGGAAATCACGTGCACGGCGAGGAACGTCTTGTTCAAGACGAGCACGCTCGCATCCAGGCCCGAATATGTGCCGGCATTCATAGCGGGGTGGCCTTTCTGAAAGTGGATTCAAGCCCGACGATTCCCGATATCGCCGGTTCTCTTGGCTTTGAAACGACGCGCTGCGGTGCGAGTAGGTTCAATCACTCTCCATGATACAGGCGGATTTTTCTCCTTCGCAAGACCCGGCAACCCCAGAAGTCCCACGACTTCATCCCGCCTTCATCGTATGGCCGCAGTTCCCGAACATTCGGAAAACACGATCGAACCTGCCCTCTTTAGGACAAGCGGCCAGAACCTAACCCCCCATCCCCCTTCCCTGAGAAGGAAGGGGGAGCCGGAAGGCGGTGAGGGCGGAACCTAACCCCCCATCCCCCTTCCCTAAGAAGGAAGGGGGAGCCGGAAGGCGGTTTGACTCTCCTCCGCCTCCCTGTTGAGGGTTTTGTCCGCTGGTCCTTAGCCTCTTGCACATCGTTTCAGTGCCCGCGCAAGACGCTTCCCGCTGGCTCGACATTCCTCCAGTGCGCCCGCGACTGGGAGTTGAAATAAGGAGACACGCAACTCCCGATTGCCCACAAACAAATCACGCTGGGCGAATCGCCGCCCGGGGTAGACGAGTCCGACCTGCCGGGCTCCCGTAATGGTGCCATAAGCCAGGATCTGATGCAGGTCGGCTGGGTCGGGGCCAGGGTGTTTCCACTTCGCATCGAGCACGACACGCGTTTCTCCCCCACCTCGGACGACAAGATCGGGTTGAAGCACGAGGGGTGTGCCTCGCACAGACCCGATCACAAATTCCGGCTGCGATTCGACAACCCACTCCCCCCGGGTGACCAGTGCACTGGTGAGAGTGGCCACGAGATAACCCTCGAACGCCCGCCCGAGGTCGATCAGAAATACCCGCCCACCGTTCCCGAACGGGGCCGATGCCCGCACCCCGTCCCGGATCAGTTGGCAGAGCGCAATGGCTTCATTGTAGTGAGCCACGCGCGGTTCCCTTCCGGCGGCCAGAAAGTCGTCATCGGAGACAGGCCCAACCGCCATTCCGTCAAGGGGGGCCGCCGCAGCGATCAGTTCGTCACGAACTTCGGGAGGCAACTCGGTGTGAGAAAGAAGTGTCGAGACGCATCCGCGGAGTATGCGATTCCAGGGGGTATCCAGGTCGAACGTGGTGTCGGTGATGTGGAACCGCTCGTGGACGGCCCGGCTGACCGCGTCGCGGAGTTGATCGGCTGCCCGCAACCGGCCGCGGAGAAAGCGGTCGGCCCGATCCTCCTCGTGGTAGCCGGGGATCAACCCCCTGGCGGTCACGCAACGTAGTCGACTAGCGAGTTCTTGGGCGAGCGCTGCAAGCAGCCCTCCGGTCGGTGCGATAGACTCTCCAGACGGTCGCGCTGGTGAGCCGAGACCGAGAATCAGAAGGAGATTCGGCCACGGGTACTTGGGTAGGATCTCGTAGCGGACCGATGGGCCATCGAAGAACCCGACAAGCCCCCGTGGAGTGAGACGAAACCGCCCCGTGCGGAAGCCAGGGACGAGATCGATCACCTCCCGGGCGTGTTCACGGAGGAAAGAGACTTCCGGCCGTGGGAGTTTCACCTCCCGGGTCCGTCGTTCGACCAATCGGATCGTTGGTCGTGTCACGGTGTCTTCGTCGCCCCCGATTGGTCGACAGGGTCTTCGGGAGGAGGTGTGGCAGGCTTTGGCTTGCCGCGAAGATCGGGGTTCCACAGCTTCCACCCTCTGCCCAGAGCGGCGAGAGGGTCGCGCGTCTCTCGCCGATGTCTGACTGTGTTCGCGTCATCATCCTTGACGCAGAACACAGCGACCCCATCAGGCAACACACGATACCCCATCGGCTGGCCGTTGGAGGGGTCAGAGGGAATTTCCGGCAGGATCTCTTTGGGGATCTCGTCGAGCGTTTTTGGCCAACGGCCATTCGCCTGTCGGAATCGCTCGCATGCGATGGCAACCGATGCAGCGAGCAGCTCGCCACGTGTCCGGATGCCCGACTGAGCGATTTTCGCGAAAGAGGGCAGGAACAAGTTCGAGAGGAGATATCGAACGTCTTCAGGCGGACGCGGCGGGAGTGGGATTCGAGCGAACGCCTCCATCTGCTCCGGATAGGGTCGCTGGGAGGCTTCCACATACTCGGTCATGATTCGCAGTGAAGCCGCCCGATCTTCGGGGACGAAGCCGCGGTAATAACTGAGAATTGGACCACTCAACCCGGAGGGGACTCCGAACTCACTCAGATTCTGGGAGCTCAACTTCCCTGTCTGAATGTTCTCGAACAGCTTATCGAGAGTCGCTCGCTCTCCCCGCAAACAGACCTCAATCCAGGGGAAATCCGCCTCGGCACGGAATTCGGCTTGGAGTTCAGCGAGCCCTGCTTTTGGTTCACTCCAGGCGAGAACCTGGAACGCCGATTGACTCGCAACCCGGTCCCCGGCCATCCGCACGAGTTGGGAAATCCAGATCGGTTCGTCTCCGATTGACCGAGACGCCACCAGCCCTGCCCGGGCGGCTCGGATCCCGCGGTCCGGGTTTCCCTCCAGGGCTGCCAGCCGAGCATCGTAGTTCAGGAAACCAAAGACAAGGCGGCTCTTTTGGACATGCGGCAAGACGGTGTCCAGCGGGTTGTCGGCGATCGTAATGGCGTAGCGTCCGCCTGGTCGGGCGAGCACATCCGGGCGAAGAAGGGCTTCGCGGGCCTCATCCCGGGCAGAGGTGGTGGCGTCCCGGAAGAGAAGCATCCACACGAAGGGGATGAAATCTGGATGAGCGTTGGAGAGATACTCGGGGGGCCACCCACCACTCTGGTTCAGGTTTTCCCACTCCACCGGGAATCTGTCTTGCGTCCTGCGGACGATTGCAGCGGAGTTCTGGTCCGCTGGGGGACTGGCAGCCAGTCGTCTGGCTTCGATCTCATCAATGCGCCAACCCGGTTCCGTGGCGTCCAGGCGGGCTGTGAGATCGGCGAGTTTGCGCTCACCTGTCCGCTGGACCGACGCCCGCCCGATGAAGAGAACGAGTGCCAGGAGCCCGAGCACCACCAAGACACCTGCGGCAAATCGCTTGAGCCATCGTTTCATACTTGTCGGGGGAACCCCCCGCCTCGTCCGAGACTTCGGTCAGGTCTCCTCTTCGGGAGTCTGGGGAAACAGCCTAAGGATGAGCAGACAAAACCTAACCCCCCAACCCCCTTCCCTAAAAAGGAAGGGGGAGCTAAAGGGCGGTTTCACTCTCCTCCGCCTCCCAGTCGAGGGTCTCGTCTGTTGGTCCTAACTCAACGACGAGATCAGCCCCCCCCGATTGTCTCCCCGCGAGATCTCGTCCGGCGGTTCGACCCACCCAGCAACCGTGCGGGATCGTAGTCCGCAAGCCTCTCCCGACGTCCCCCAAGCGCATCGAGCAAGAGTGGGCGGATGTGGTGCTCCCAAACCCTCGTCAGCTTATCAGTGTCGAGGTCCGGAATCATGAAGAAACTATGACCGATTTGCCGGTCCGGTCCCAGATCCCGGGTCAGGCGAGTGTTCAACTCCTCAAACACCCGGACCACACGGGGTCCGAAAGTCTCGTCCGGGTCCGCCGGTGGATGGTGATCGAGCCATGCTGCCAGGAGAGCAGGCTCCGGTGCCATGTCCACAAAGGAGAATCGCCGCCGGAGGGCCTGATCGAGCGCGACCGCCGAACGGTCCGAGGCGTTCATGGTCGCAACCACGAACAGGTTGTCTGGGAGCCGGAACTCCCGACGCGAATACGGCAAGGTCACCGCCTGATCGCGATACTCCAGCAAGTACAGCAACTCACCGAAAATCCGGGGCAGGTTTCCGCGGTTGAGTTCGTCGATCAGCAGGACGTGAGGCTCGCTTGGCCGACGGATGGCCTGCTCCGCGAACCCGCACAACACCCCATCCTCGACCGGGTAATTGACCTCGTTCCTCCCGTTCACTTCCACGTTTCTCACCCGGATTCCTTCCACGAATTCCTCGTAACTGTAAGCCGGGTGGAACTGCACCAGCCGCACACAATCGGCCCGGTCGTGGGTGAGCCACCGGGCCAGGCAGCGAGCGACATGCGTCTTTCCGGTTCCTGGCACACCCTGGAGGACCAGTTGTCGCTTCATCCGAAGCAGTCCGAGGACTCGGTCGAGCCATGTCTCTGGAAGGAAAGTGTCCCGTGCAAACGCAGCCCGATCGTAGGGTCCACGGCTCACAGGCACACCGGCTCGCCTGGCCAGAATCGTCCGCGGGTCGGGTTCGGCAGTACATGCGAAGACCGGGACGAGCCGATCGAATGTCAGAAGGATCTCACCGACCAGATCGTCCCGGCGGAGGAGGAAAGCGTCTGGCGGGAGGTGTTTGGCGATGGCAATCGTCTTGGCCGTGGCCCAGTGTCGCAGGTCGGCAGGGGACCGCACCGATACCACACCCCCCAGGTCGTCCCCGGTCAAGAACTGGCACTCCTCGAACACCGCGCCGATGGCGAGGGCTGCATGGATCGCTTCGGCGTGATCCTGGACGTTCCGGCGGAACTGCTTCCCAGCCTCCCGTGCAGAACGACCGAGGTGGAAGCCATATCGAACTCCCTCCGCCGCCACCCGAACGAAGAACTGAGCGTCTGCCCGACGGTTGGCCTGCGATTGGCGATAAAATGTGATCCATTGCACCGTTTGGTAGGGTCCAGACCGGCCAAAATCGTTCTTGCAGATGCTCGTCAGCGCCCGCCCGGGCTTTGCCTCGGCCTCAAGGTTCCAGCCGTACTCCCCCCCGAGCACTGGCCGAACGTACCGGGCTTCGAGTCCCTTGCACAACTCCACGACGGGTTCACGGAGGACGAACCGGTACCGCTCCCGTCGGGCGTTCATCCACTCCCGTGTGTTTGTGGTGGCGAGTTCATTCAGGAACTGAAAGGTGTCCGTGCAGAACCCACCAAACGTTGGTTCACGGGAAGGGCTCTCGGGCGGGAAGCCTGCCAGTTCGATCAACACGTCAGCAAGTTCCAGAGGGTGAATTCGGAACTCATCTCGGAGTACCCCCGCCACCTCGGCCCAAAGGTGGGTCCTAGCGGAAATGGGGAGGGCGGGGGTGTATGCATCGTCAACGTGAGCGAGTGCAAGCTCCCACTGGCTGTCCGGGAAGGTGGCGCGGAACGTCTCAAAAGCGGCTTCATGATTCCCACACCGGGCAGCGATTTGAAACTGGAGATTCCCGGCCCGGACCTCATCCGGAGCCTCCCGGATACGCTGGCGAAGGGGGACACTCACCCGAACTTTGCGAACCGCGTCGCGGATGCGCTCGGCATCCGGCCCCCAGGCAAAGATGGCCACAGGGAGAGGGTCGGTCGGGAGTTCCCGTCCGTCGATCCGCCCCACACGGGCGAGGAAATCATCAATTGCGAGAGCAGACAAGTTGGGGGCGAGAGTGCGGAGGATGTCATAACCGCTGGCGACCGCCCCGAACCGCTGTGCGATCGACCCTTTGGGAGGTGAGACAAGGCCGAGTCGCACCAGACCGGCTTCCGTGGCCGGACACCAGCACGGGAGTCGGTCGGGGTCAAGGGCCTGGACGACACCCGCCCAGAAGGTCGGCCCAAGACCGGGAACGGAATACGCCTCTCCCGCTTCCAGGCACCGACTGACACGGTCCGGTAGGGGATCTTGGCCGCGGATCAGGTGGTTGAGGGCGTGTCGGAGAAATCGCGGGCGACGCTCGATCGCTGCGGGATGGAAGGAGACGGGAGACACAGCCAGATAGAAGGATCTCAGCTGTTGGCACAGAGAGGGATCGTCGCCACGGTCGAGAAACTCCGGGTTCAGCCACACGGAACGGGCATCCTGGATCGCGGCCTCCCGACGGCCTTGTCCGTGCGTGACCCCTGCCGCCTGGTAGATGCCCAGGAGCGGGCCGGCTGGAAGGCGCAGGGAGTGTGGCGTGGTCTGGTGGCGGTGACGGTTCACACGTCCGATCGTATCAAATCTGCGGGTTTTTCGCCCTCCCAGTCCACAGAATTGCTGCAGGGATCTTCAGGCATGGTGGGATAGGGAGTGCGCTCCGTTCGGGTTGGCTTGCTGCACCTCACATCGCGCCGAATCATTCACCCTGAGTCGCGGCTGCCCCAGAGCGTTGACAAACAAGGAGAAATGACGATGGTCAGGATCGGAATTGTCGGCCTTGGTTTCATGGGCCGAATCCACTACCTCGCAGCTCAGCGGTTAACGGGTGCGAAGGTGATGGCCGTTTGTAGCCGAGACCCGGTGAAGCTCTCGGGGGATTGGCGGGCCACACGGGGGAATTTCGGTCCCGAGCCCGGTTTGGTCGATCTGACCGGTGTGAAAAAGTACTCCACCGTCGCCGACCTCCTCGCCGATCCGGAGATTGATCTGATCGATATCTGCACAGTCACCGATCAGCACGCTTCGCTCGCCGTTCAGGCACTCCACGCCGGGAAACATGTCCTTGTCGAGAAAGCGATGAGTCTCTCGGCCGACGAGGCCGATGCGATGCTCGCTGCCGCCCGGCGGGCCAGTCGGTTACTCATGGTTGCCCATGTCCTTCCGTTTTTCCCGGAGTTCAAGTTCGCTGCCCAGACGATTCGCGAAGGGCGCTATGGGAGCCTCCGGGCAGCCCACTTCAAACGAGTGATCGCCCGCCCGGACTGGTCGGCCGATATTGCTGACGCAGCCAAGACTGGCGGCCCTGCCGTTGACTTACACATCCACGACACTCACTTCATAGGCCTCGTCTGCGGCGTGCCCAAGGCAGTGTTCTCGGTCGGGACTGTGGAGGGGGGGGCGGTGACATACCTCACCACGTCCTACCTGTACGGGCCTGGGGGTCCAGCGATCAGTTGTTCAAGTGGGGCCGTGTGCATGTCCGGCCGACCGTTCGTCCACGGGTTCGAGATCTATCTGGAGAACGCCACTCTCCTCTACGATTCTGGCGGCACCCGCCTCAGTCTCTTGACCACTGACGGGAAATCGGAACACCCACAACTTTCGGGTGGCAGCGATCCGCTCGCTGCGTTCGCGGACGAAATTGAGGCGGCCGTCCGCGGCGTAGCAGTGGGCCAGGAACCCGATCTGCTCAGCGGCCAACTCGCGCGAGACGCGCTGGTCCTCTGTCACCGGGAGTGCGAATCAGTAATGACAGGGAAAATCGTCGCAGTTGGGTGAGTGCGGAAAACCCATCTGAGTCAGGATGAGACTTTTGGAGATCGGTTGATCTATGAACGATGTTATGGGATCTTCTTCCGCCGTTCTGTGAGATAATCCGCGAGGGCCTCCGGCCACGGTCGAAGGGGTGCCAGGCCAGCCGACACCGCACTCGCGTTGGAGAGAACGCTGAAGGTTGGTCGACGGGCTGGGGCAGCGAACTGGGCGCTCGTGATCGGTGTGAGATCCGCACTCATCCCAGACAGCCGGAAGATTTCGGCCGCGAACTCGTACCACGTACACGCACCGCCGTTGGTGACGTGAACAAGCCCGCTCACTCCCATTGCGATCAAGGCAGTCGTGGCTGAGGCCACATCCGCGGTAGAACTGGGAGTACACCGCTGGTCGTGGACGACCCGCAGTGGCTTGCCCTGCCCGGCGACGCGCAGCATTGTCTCGACGAAGTTCCCACCCTTGCCACCGCTGCCCCAAACACCGTAAAGGCCACAGGTTCGGATCACGAGGTGGCCCGGATCGGCCGCCCTGACGAGGTACTCCCCCGCCAGTTTGCTCAGACCATAGACGCTCGCGGGACCCGGAGGATCTTCTTCGCTCAGTGGGGTCGTCCGCGAGGAGTCGAGGCCGAACACATAGTCCGTGCTAAAGTGGACGAGCTTGCAACCGACCGCATGACAGGCCTGAGCGAGCACCCGCGGCCCCCAGGCGTTGACCGCGAAGGCTATCTCCGGCTCTGTTTCGGCCTTGTCGACGAGGTTGTAGGCAGCGCAGTTGATGAAGATGTCTGGCCTCAGGGCAGCCAGAACGGACGGGATGGTATTCGGGTGGGCGAGATCGATCTCAGCGCGGGTGAGGGGGACCAACTGGCAGGACAGTCGCTGGCAGAGATCACGCCCAAGCTGACCATGTGCCCCAAGGACGGCAATCTTCATGGCGACTCCGGGAGGAAACAGCACCGCCCGGCGGTGGTGGCGCCGGGCGGTTCAGTTGGCACTATGGCCGAAGAAGACTTACTTCTTCTCCGGCTGTTTGACCTGTGTAGGATCCTTGAGCTGCGGTTCGTTGCTGCTTTCGATAGTGGTCGTCTGGGTCTGCGTCAACTCCACCTTGGTGTCCGACCCTCCAATGGAAACCGTCAACTCACCCCGGAGGTGCAGGCTGATGACGGCTTTCTCGACCCGGCCTGTTTGGGGGTTGTAGAGGACCACGCTGGGAGGCTGGGTCGGATCCAGTGGCTTGCTCTCCATCGTTCCGCCCTTGATTTTAAACAGGAGACCATCGCTCGCATCATTCGCCGGGGGCTTGTAAGTGAGTGATGAGACGACCTCGATCCGGTCGAGATTCTTCTGCGTGGGATCTTTGCCCTTGTAGGTGAATTTATTGGTCACCTCGTAAGCCCCGATCGGTCCAAGACTCAGGGTCTGCTTTTTCTCCCAGGTGTCGTTCACGGCCTTTGGTTGGTCAGGGGCGAGTCCGTAGGTCGGATCGGCCATCTGCTTCACGGCGTCATCGGTCATGATTTTCTTGAGCAGTTCGTTCATCTGGGGGCTGCCCACTCCGAGCTTCTTGACGAACTCGTCTTTCCCATCCACCTTCTCGACTTTCCAGTCTTTGGTGTTGAGGGTGACAGTGAATTCAGCCCCTTCAAGGCCCTTGAAGAAATCCATCAGTCCGGGGTTCCCGGCCGACCCAGGGGAATTCTTGTTGGCCGAGTCGTAAGTGATGGGGTTTCCAGAGATGTCGATCGACATCGCCAGTCCCTCAATTTTCTGTTTGATCGTCCACTTGTCCCCGTCCTGCTTCTCGGGGGTCCACTTGAAGTAAAAGGTGCTGTCCTGCTTTTGTGTCAGATCCTGGCCCTGGACTTTGATGACCTGATTGACTGTCGTCGACAGTTTTTGATAGAAGGATTTATCCTTCTCCAGTTTGAGGTCGAATTTTTGCTTGTCCTGTGCGAGGCCAATGGCCCCGATCACCAGGGCCAGCCCTGCAGCCACGACGAGTCGGATGCGCAACAAAGTAAGACCCTCCAGAGTGTCCTGTCCAGCCGGGCCGGGACATGATCGCTTATCCTACCGGGGAGGTTGAGGGAAGCAAGGGACTGGGGTGGGCCAGGACCTCATCGCGTTTCCGGGAGTCGTGATTTTTCGGGCCGATTTTGGCCCAGGATGCCAGATTTTGCTGCATCTGCCAACAACTGAGGGAGCTCGGGAAGGAGAGTGGTCGGTTCGGGTGAGGGGAAATTGGGCTGGAACGGGTTCGGGGAATGGCGTAAACACGGAAACCCCGACGGACCAGGATGGTTCGTCCCGTGTTGCTGGCCGGGAGAGTCCTGGCAGCCCCGGAAAGGATTTCCATGCCCCCGCTGATCCACCCCACAGCAGTGATCTCCGCCGAGGCCACACTCGCCGACGACATTCGGGTTGGGCCATTCGCGCTGCTGGAGGGTCCGGTGACGTTCGGTCCCGGATGCGTGATCGGACCCCATACTCACCTGAGTGGTCCATTGGTGGTCGGTCGAGACAATACCTTCGGCGCTGGATCGGTCGTCGGCGGTCCGCCCCAGCACCTCGCCTACAGGGGGGAACTGACTGCTGTTGTGATCGGGGACGGAAACTCCTTGCGCGAGCACGTCACGGTCCATCGTGGGATGCCGATTGGAGTTGGCCCGGGGACGGGCGAGACCCGGATTGGGAACGGGAACCTTTTCATGGTCGGCAGCCACGTTGGCCATGATTGCCGGATTGGGAACCACGGGGTCTACGCCAACTCCACTCTCCTGGGCGGGCACGTCGAGACTGGCGACCGGGTGCTTTGCTCGGGGAATTCTGCTGCCCACCAGTTCTGTCGGATCGGCCGACTCGCCCTGCTCAGCGGAGTGTCGGCATGCAGCAAGGACATCCCGCCTTTCTGGATCATCCGCGATGTCAATCGGGTGTGTGGGGTGAATGTCATTGGGATGCGGAGGGCAGGCATACCGCAAGCGGAGATTCTTGCTGTCCGCCGGGCGTTCAAGATTATCTGCCTGGACCGCTTGACGGTTCCACACGCCCTTACCCGGATCGAAGCCGAGATCGATGATTTTCCGGCAATCCGCGAGCTGGTGACTTTCATTCGAGGGTCGAAGCGAGGGATCTGTGGGCCGGGCGACTTTCATCCTTCGGGAGAGGCCGCCGCAGCGTGAACAGCGACCAAGGCGGGACCACGAGTCGGATCGCCTCCCTGGGCGGTGGAGCCCAACATGGAAAAGTGGGACGCGCTGGTCGTCGGAGGCGGGTTCTACGGTCTGTACCTGGCCGAGGTGCTTGCCGCCCGCGTGCCACGGGTTCTCCTGTGTGAGCAGGCTGGGGATCTCATGCAGCGGGCATCGTACGTGAATCAGGCCCGAGTTCACAATGGGTATCACTATCCCCGGAGTGTCCTCACAGCCCTTCGCAGCCGGGTCAACTTCCCCCGGTTCGTCGCGGAGTTCCGGCTCGCCGTCCGATCCGATTTCGAGAAACTGTATGCGATCGCTCGACAGACATCGAAGGTAACGGCCGAGCAGTTCGCCGAGGGGATGAGACGCATCGGGGCTGCCATCGAGCCGGCAAGTCGGCCGATCCGAACGCTTTTCGACCTGTCCCTCGTTGAGGAGGTATTCCGGGTCCAGGAGTGCGCCTTCGATGCGGCCATCCTCAAGCGTCTCATGACGGACCGGGTCCAACGCGCGGGGGTGACGGTGCGGCTCAACACATCGGTCGAACGCCTTTGGCCCCAACCGAGTGGAGCGATACGGGTGCGGTTGGCGGCTCAGGAGGTGATGGCAGGGTCAGTCGTCTGTTGTTCTTACGCTCAGACGAACGGAGTTGCGGCAGCCTCGGGCCTGCCAGTCATTCCGCTCAAACACGAACTGGCGGAGATGGCGCTGGTTGAGGTTCCAAAGGCCGTCCGGGGGCTTGGAGTGACGGTGATGGATGGGCCATTCTTCTCGTGTATGCCGTTCCCCCCGCGCGGGCTGCACACTCTCAGCCATGTCCGCTACACGCCGCATGGGCACTGGTACGATGGGCTCCCAGGCGAGCCGCATGCACCCGCCTACGAGGTGTTCGCGCTGGCAGACCGTCGGAGCGCGTTCCCCCACATGGTTCGAGATGCTGCCCGTTATCTCCCCGCACTCATTGCGTGCGAATACCGAGACTCCCTCTGGGATGTGAAAACGGTTCTTCCCCGAAGCGAGACCGACGACTCCCGACCGATTCTCTTCCGTCCAGATCACGGGATTCCGAATTACCACGTGGTGATGGGGGGGAAGATCGACAACGTGTACGATGTCGCCGACGAAATGGCAAAACGATTGGGGTGGGAGTCACCAATCGGCAGTGAGGCTGCTTGAACTCGTGTTGAGTGTTATCGGAGTTTGTGTTGAGTGTTATCGGAGTTTGTGTTTAGTGTTATCGGAGTTTGTGTTTAGTGTTTAGTGTTTAGTGTTTAGTGTTTAACGATTAGTAGAGGGAAGTTTACCGACCGCTGTGGAGTCGTTGATGGGGGAGTGGAGCCCCGAAGGGGGCGTCGGACAATAGCCCAGGGTGGAGCCGGGCTTCCGGCGCAACCCTGGGGGCGGCTTGGCATCGAGTCAAAGTGCCTAACACCAAACGCGAACCATCAATACGAACATGCCTGACACCAAACACCAAACACCAAACACCAAACACCAAACACCACCCAAGGCGGACGTGTTTGTGTCGGTGGTGGCTGTCCTTCGGAGCTATGCCCGATTTCTCCCAGCATTCGTCACGGAGGCGTATCGGACTCTCGACGAACGCTATACGAACTTTGAACTGGTGCTCGTGGACAACGGCTCCCGGGATGACACACCGGGTGTGGTTCGTGAGTTACTCACTGGGCACAAGTGCGTCCGGTATCTGCGGCTTTCACGACGGATGAAGCCGGAGACTGCGGTGATGGCAGGGCTCGATGCGGCCATCGGGGATTACGTCGTGACGGTTCACCCCGAGTTTGACCCCCCAGGTGAGATCTCAGCGCTGGTCGATCAGTGTCGCAACGGTGCAGATGTGGTGTTCGGAATCGCGCCGTTTGCAAGTCCTCCCGGACCCCTCTATCGGGTGCTCCGGTGGGGGTTTTACCTCACTGCTCGGAGGCTCCTGGGCCTGGATCCGGTCCGGGTCAACAGCGGGTTCCGGTGCCTGAGTCGGGCCGCAGTGAACGCCCTCACTCGGGTCCGCCAGCGGAAACGGTTCTTCGGCTTGATGGCGTCCGAGATCGGGCTTTCGACCGCGACTCATCCCTATCGGTTCATCTCCCGGACCGGAAGATCGCCCCGGGTCAATCTTCGGAGGTCGGTCCGGACGGCCGCATCAATGGCTGTGAATCACTCAGTCGCCCCACTCCGGCTCGTCAGTTTGCTCGGGCTGACCGGCAGCTTCCTGAGCCTGCTGTACAGCCTGTACGTGGTAGGGGTGTACCTGTTCAAGCAGGATGTGATGTCGGGGTGGACGACTCTCAGCCTCCAGGTGAGTGGGCTGTTTTTCTTGGTTTTTGTCATGCTCACGATGATCGGCGAACACCTCGGACGATTGCTCGATGAGGCTGTTGATCGGCCGCTCTACCACGTCCGGGAGGAGCAGGCCAGCGCAGTCATGCTCTCGGACCTTGCCCGCCGGAATGTGATGGACCGGTCGGAGTGATGCTGCCCTTCTGTCGGGATGCAATGACCGCAGCAACGGAGTGCGACATCATGCTCACTGCCCCAGGGCTTACTCTTGGACGTCATCCAATCGGGCCGAGGGAATTTCCCACATCGACTGAGGTTGGCTTCCGCCCGAAGCAGGCCGATTACTGTGTCTGCGTGTTCGTGATCAACGAGAACGGCAAGCTGCATAAACAGCTCGTGTCGATGCAGGAGCATTGCGCTGGGGTGGTCGATGTGGTGGTCGCCGATGGGGGCAGCACTGATGGATCTACTGGACCCGCCAAGCTCCGATCACTCGGAGTCCACACGCTGTTGACAAAAACTGGTCCGGGGAAACTCGGAGCGCAGATGCGAATGGCCTTCGCATGGGCTCTCGATCGGGGATACAAGGGCGTCATCTGCATGGACGGGAACGGGAAAGATGGTCCCGACGCGATTCCCCGATTCGTGCAGAAGTTGGATGAGGGATATGACCACGTCCAGGGGTCGAGGTTTATCCGAGGAGGTGTGTCGGAGAACCTCCCATTGTCGCGGTGGGTTGGCGTCAGGTTCCTCCATGCACCTCTGGTCTCCCTTGCAAGCCGGTTCCGTTACACCGACACGACGAATGGATTCCGGGGGTACAGCAGGCGATTCCTGGAAGATCCGAGAGTGTCCGTCTTCCGGGATGTCTTTCCGGGATACGAACTCCACTACTACCTTGCGATACGGGCAGCTCGATTGGGATACCGGGTGTGCGAGATCCCTGTCTCCCGGCGTTATCCTGCACACGGCCCTATCCCGACGAAGATCAGCCCCATCCGTGGTAACCTGCGTGTGTTGAAGTGTCTCTTCGCAGCATGCCTTGGCCGGTATAACCCTGCAAACATGGGATTGTGAGTAAAGGCCCAACGCCTCGTGAGTCTTATGGCGAGACCCGCGTTTGCCGAATGAGATTGGAAGGAGTCGCCCCATGCCGGATGCCTTGATCGGTCACACCGGATTCGTCGGCGGAAACCTTGCCGCGCAGCACCGGTTTCACGCCTGTTTCAATTCCAAAAACATTGAGGCCATCCGGGGCCAGCGGTTCGAGGTGCTGGTGATCAGCGCGATGCCGGCCGCAATGTGGATCGCGAATCGGGATCCGGCTGTCGACCTTGCGGTGCTCGACCAGATTTGGTCGTGCATCTCGACGTGTCGTGCCGACACGGTCGTGGTGATGTCGACCGTCGCGGTCTACCCAGAGGCGGTTGGGGTAGACGAGGATTCGCGAATCAACCCCGCTGCCCAAACAGCGTATGGTCGCCATCGGTTGATGCTCGAAGAGCGTGTGGCGGGACATTTTCCCCGGGTCTTGGTGGTCCGACTGCCGGGCCTCTACGGAGACGGGTTGAAGAAGAATGCAATCTACGACCTGCTGCACGACCATGAGACGCACAAAATCCCGGCAGCGGCAACGTACCAATTTTACAACCTCGCCCGTGTGTGGCGGGACATCCACACGGCCCTGGATGCGGGTTTGTCTCTGGTCAACTTTGCGACTGAGCCGGTATCTGTTCGGGAGGTGGCACGGGAAGCGTTCGGGAAGGAATTCGACAACGATCCCGGCACCATCCCCGCCCGGTACGACATGCGAACACGGCACGCTGCGACCTTCGGTGGTCGAGACGGCTACCTGGAGAGCCGCGCCGAGGTTCTGGCCGGGGTCAAGACGTTTGTGGCGACCATCCGCGCTCGCTTACGGCAGGGGGTGGCGGCATGAGGCTGGCCGTCTCGAATATCGCCTGGCCGCGGGCCGAGGATGAGGCCGTGGCCGACCTGTTCGTCGACCTGGGTGTGACAGGGATTGAGGTTGCGCCGACGAAGATTTGGCCAAACCCGCTCGCGGCCACCGAGGACGAGATCAATGACTACCGGGCCTTCTGGAACGACCGAGGAATCCAGATTGTCGCTGCGCAGGCATTGCTTTTTGGTCGGCCGGACCTGACCCTGTTTGAGTCGGGCGATGTCCGTAGCCAAACGATTGGCTATCTCTCCGGAATGATTTCCAGATGTTCGCGTCTTGGCGCTGGTCCTCTGGTGTTTGGCTCGCCGAAGAACAGGAGGGTCGGGACCACCCCCCCTCCCGAGGTGAGACGGATCGCAGTCGATGTTTTCCGCCAACTGGGGGATGTCGCAGCCAAGGCCGGGGCGTGTGTAGTCCTGGAGGCAAACCCTCCGGAATACGGGGCAGACTTTGTCACCCGCGCGGCTGAGGCAATCGAGTGGATTGAGGCGGTGAATCATCCCGGGTTCCAGCTTCACCTCGACACCGGATGCATGACACTCGCCACCGACCCGATCACTTCCTCGATCACCGCGGGGTTCCCGTATCTTCGGCACTTCCACATCAGTGAGCCAAACCTGGATCCGCCTGGCACCTCCGGCCGGGTCGACCATGCGAAATTTGCCGGAGAGTTGACCCGGCGGGGGTATGTGGAGTGGGTGTCCCTGGAAATGCGGGAGAGGAATCCGTTCACGCTGGACGGTCTCGCCTCCGCGGTGAGGTGGGTTCAGGAGCATTACACCCCGAGGGCCGCAGCATGATGCCAACCGCACAGCCGCTGCGGCGATCCATTTCGCCCGCGGCCAGTTTGGCGAGGCTCAACGCCACGCTCGGGAGTGTCACGCCGTCTTGGGGATTGCTCCTGGGGATTGGCTCGGCGGGTCTGATTGGCCTGTGGGTGCTCGCTCACGTCTGGTACGATGGTCGGGCGTTACGCGAGTTCGACGATCACATCGGAGACGGGCCGTTTCAGTTATTGAACCCGCTTCGGCGGATTGCTGCGGGTCAGGTTGGGGGGATCGACTTCCAGTACTTCCACGGGCTCGCTCTGCCGTACCTCCATTACCCCTTCTACCACCTCCTGGGAGCCGACTTCTTCGCTAGCGAAGTGGCCCGCTACGTGATCAGCCAGGTCGCCTACCTGGGGGCGTTCCTGTTCGTGTTCGGGTGCGCGACTCGGCGGCTGGGAGCAACACTGGCTCTGACCGCTGTCGCACTCGTTCTCACAGAGCGGGTTGGCTACGACTCACTTGCCCTTCCAGGGGTGAACCTGATCGGGCTCCGGACAACCTGTCCACTCTTGATCCTTGGCGTCTTGCTTGGCGGATTCCGTCCGAGTCGGGAGGCGGTCGCCGCGGGTGTGCTGGCTGGCATTGGGTTCACCCTTGGAACCGACCACGGGATGGCCGCTGGCGTTATGCTCGGTGTGGTCTGGCTGGGGCGGGCCTTTGCGCGGCTTCCGGGTGGTCGGATCCAATACCTCGGCTACATGATCGCCGCCGCGGTCGTAGGAGCGGCAGCGACCCTCCTCATCATCGGTGGACCGGCTGGCGCGGTCGGGGCGTTGCGGTATGCTCTGGTCGAACTCCCGGCCGATCAGTTCTGGTTCTTTGGTGTGCCTCCAAACAAGTTCCTCCACTTTCCCCGTCAACTCTTCGCCGAGCGCTATCTGCTCCCGTCCGTGATTGTACCCGCAGCGATCGCGGTCGCCGGAGTCGCTGGGATGCGCAGGCATGCGGCCCTCCGGCCCCTCGGGGTGGTGCTGATCGGTGCGATGAGCTACTCTGTGCTCTCCTGTGTCGGGTATTTCGGCTATTGCTCAGCCCATTATCTGACGCCGGGTTTACGAGTCATGGTCGTGGCTGGGTTGGTTGGTGGCTGGCACGCGGTCTCATCGCTCTCGCGAGTGGCGGAGTTCGGGCCGACTATCGATCAGACGGGGAGATGGGTGTTCGGTGGGTTCCTGCTCACGTTCGTACTGATCGGACCCACCACAACCGGGCGGTCGTCGATTGTTGAAGCCCGATCGGCGGCGACAGAAGCCCGTCACTGGGCTCAAGAGGCCATTGCCACCCGATGCCCCCTCGGCCCGAGGTTCCACGCTCATCTGGAGGCATTGACGGGGGCGATCAACCGTGACCGGGCCAGCGCCGGGATCACCCGCCCACCAGTCATTTGGTCGACCTATGCTGGCATTCTGGAATCGCATTACGGGGTCTTTCATCCCTCATGCGACTACCTCATTCACGCTGTGGGGCCGGAGCGCCGCGATGAGTACCTCGCGACATTTCGGCGGTCCCAGCCAGACTACGTCTGCACGTTTCGCAGATCGGTCTGGCCCTGGGAGGAATGCCTTCAAAATAACTGCTGGGGATTCTACGAAGAGTTAATTATGAACTACGAGCCACTCACTGAGAGTTGGGCGTATCGGTTGTGGAAGCGGCGGCCCGGGGAGTGGCAGACTCCTGACCCTACCGCCGGGGAGGTGACCGTTCGCCCGGATCGGCCAGACCTCTTCACCGTCCCGATCCCGGCAAATCTGCCGCCCGGGAGTGGGTTAGTGGTCGAGGTCGAGTACGAGGCGACCGTGCCAGCGCGAGGCGTGCCAGTGGTCGGTGGGCTGCCACGGTTCCTGCTCCACCCGCACGACTGTGAAAACGAGACACCGGTGAGTCTGCCCCCCTACCGAACGCGGTGGGCGTTTGCCGTGTATCCGACACCCGGTAAGACGCCCTCCTTCTTCGCCGGAACAGCCTCGCTTGTCGGCGGGAAACTAAGGGTGACGGGGGTCCACATCCGGCCAATTCAGGCCGGTGGCCGGGAGCAGTATCTGCACAACGAACCGCTCGTAAAACTTCCCTAGTTCGTCCCAGGGTACGGATGCGTCACCTGATTCAGACACTGGTCCGACTCCACCCACTCCAACGGGTTGCAGTCTTTATCTGGTTCGCCCTCCTGATCGGAGTGACGGGGCGGGTGCTATTTGCCCCGCTGCGTTCGCACACGGTTGTCCCGATCTACCTGACTGCCGCCGAGCGGTGGCAGCGCAGCGAGCCACTCTACGTGGAAGTTCCGCGCCTGGACGTGTACCGCAATCCTCCCGGGATTGCCGCTGCGTTTATCCCTCTCACCTGGCTGCCCGAGCGCCTGGCTGGGTTGCTCTGGCGGGTGCTCGGGGTGACGCTCTTTCTCGTTGGGTTGGGCCGCATGGTGCGCGACGGGCTCCCCCGTCCACTCACCCCCGGCGAAACGGGAGCGGTGTTCTCGCTTGCAGTCATTCCGGCCATACCGAGTATTAGTAATGGCCAGACAAATATGATTATTATTGGCGCACTGCTGCTTGGAGCAACAGCGGCCGCGCGGTTACCTGGACCATCTCAAACCAGAGCAGTCCCACCCCCGACGCGGGGGCGGTGGACGTTTGCCATCATTGGGAGCTGGCTCACCATCGCCACGGCGGTGAAGGTCTACCCGGCGGCGGTCGGGCTCCTGATCGGCCTGGTGAATCGCTATCGGGTCTACCCGTGGTTTTTCGCGGGGTGTGCGGTCTGCTTTGCGTTCCCATACCTCCTCCAGAATCCCGGATACGTCTCAGACGAGTACGAGAACTTCGCCGTCCATGTTGTGGCTGATGACCGGACCTGGGCGGCCCTCACCCGGGCACCACAGGATCTGTTCCTCGCTTTTCGGGTCTGGGCCGCTCCCCCGATGGTCGAGATCTATTTGCTGGCCAAGCTGTTGGCCGCGGCCGGGATGGCGGGGCTCGTTGGTCTCGCGCTACGCCAGACTCGCAATCCACGAGAGGTTGTCCCGCTCGGGTTTCACCTTGGCTGTATCTGGGTGACTGTCCTGGGTCCGGCCACCGAGATCCCGACCTATGTTCTCCTCGGCCCAACCGCGGCATCGGTTGCAGTGCTGGCTGCGGCCGACCGTCGGACGCTCGGTGGGAGGATACGCTTTGGCCTGGCGGGCCTCGGCTACGGGTTGATGATCCTCCCGATTGTCCGCGACATGCTCCCAAACGGAAAACCATTCCACGCGCTGGCCCTCCCGCCGATCGGAGGGGCACTCGTACTGATGTCGGTCATCTGGTCCGGAGCGCGGATGATCTGGGCGGGAACAGGATCGCACACGTTGCACATCGCCAGCGCTGATCGCGATGAGACATCCACCGAGGAGAGGAGACCACCATGTCCGACAGACCACGCAGCGTGACCCCTCGACTCCGGCTCCCGTTCGCTGCGGTCGGAACGATGGTGCCGCGGAGGGGTGGACTCGCCCGACTGCGAGCCGTTGCCGTCCGCATCGGGCCGGGGCTGGCTTTCCTCACTCTTCTGATTCTCTGGGTCGGCGCGTACCTCGGTCGGGCAGTCCGGGACGTGACTCTGTTCCCGGGTCACGAGGGCGATGGTCCGTTCCAGTTGTTCAACCCGCTCCGAAGAATCGCGGCCGGACAGGTCGGGGGAGTCGACTTCCAGTATTTCCACGGCATTGGTTTACCGTATCTCCACTACCCTCTCTTTGCCCTGGCCGGGGGTGACCTGTTCGCTGCGGAACTGGCTCGCGCGGTGGTGGCCCTGGCGGCATTCCTCGGGACGACGCTCGCTGTCTGTGCTGCCCTGACCCGTCGGCTGACGCCAACTCTGGGTCTGACGGCCGCAACCGCGATCCTTGTCGACCAGCTCGGGCTGTATGGGCTCATTCTGGCGGGGAATGCCTCACTGGGTGTTCGTTCGGCCGTTCCGTTCTTCATTCTCGCGAGCTTCCTCGCCGGGTTCCGCCCCCGGGTCGAGGCGATTCTGATTGGGGTGCTGGCAGGGGCGGGGCTGCTCTTTGGGGTCGAGCATGGAGTTGCGACATTGGGGATGATCGGGGTGGTGTGGGGCTGGCGTCGGTTGCTGGGGTTGGCGGGTGGGTCGCTGGGATGGGCGGGGACTGTCGCAGCGCTGGGAATTCTGACCACGGCCGCTGGGCTGTTGGCAATTGGAGGGCCTGCGGGGGCGGTGGGAGCGCTCCGGTATGCGTTTGTGGAAATGCCACACGACCAGTTCTGGTACTTCGGAGTCCCGCCGAACCCATTCTTGTACCGCTGGGCCGACATTTTCACCGACCGTGGGCTCTGGCTAAGAGCCCTGGGTCCGTTCGCTCTGGTCGGCTTCGTGGCGGTTCGCAGGCTCCGATTTCACCCGGCCGACCGACCGGCAGCCATCGCGGTGCTGGGATTACTTGCGTACGGCTTACTGGCGATTGTTGCCTATTTTGGCTACTGCTCGGGCCACTACCTGGAGCCGCTGACACGGGTCGCCCTCGTGGGTGGAGTCGTCCTGGGCTGGCGAATCTGGGCGAGTCTCCGGACGGGAGCGCCAGGGGAGGTTCCGATCCCCCCCGGAGTTCGCTGGGGCATTGCGGTCGTGGTCGGAGCACTGTTCCTTGCCGGTCCCTCAAGTCACGACCCATCGTCCCTCGCTGACGTCTCTTTCCACGGTCGGAAACTGGTAGCCGGGGTGGAGACGATTCAGTCGGGTGGCTGTCAAGTGACTCCAAAACTTCAGGCCGATTTCGAGAAGCTGGTCGCGGCCATTGATGCCGATCGGGGCAAGCACGGTGTGACCCGTCCGCCAGTCATCTGGTCGACTTATGCCGGGCGGCTGGAGGATCACTATGGGGTGTTTCACCCGGCCTGTGACTATGCGATTCACGCTCTTGGTCCGGTCCGTCGCGCGGCCTACTTCGACACCTTTCGCCAGTTGCGCCCGGACTATGTGATTACGTGTCGGCAGTCATACTTCTTGTACGAGGAGTGGCTGCGGAACAGCACCTGGGAACTGTACGAAGAGGTGATCCAGAATTATGAGGTGCTTGTGGCGGGGAGGTTGTTCGCGGTGTGGCGACGAAAGTCGGCGGACTGGGTGGACCTGGACCGGGCTGCTGGCCAGGAGAGCCGTGAGCCAGAAGGGCCAGACTGGTTCACAGTACCAGCCCCTCCAGGTAGCCCGGCTGACGCGCCCCGGGTTGTCGAGGTGGAGTACGAAGTGAGCAACCCGCTTGCATCAGTGCCGATCATCGGCCGGTTACCGCGTTATTTGTTAGGACCAAATAAATGCCAGAATAATCTTCCCATCAGTCTGCCACCGGACCGGACGACCTGGAGCTTTCCGGTCTTCCCGCACGCTGGCCAGACCCCCACATTCTTCGGCAAAACATTCTCACTGGTCGGGGGCCAGTTCACAATCAAACGCATCCGCATTCGCCCGATGAACGCTACCCCCGCACAGATCAATGCAATCACTGGTTGAGTGCTCGACAACACGGTGACATCATGGGGGGAACTACGGCCCCTCACGTTACTTCACGACAGGGGCGGTGGTGACCTCCCACCCATTCGGGCCGGGAACACTCTCGAACGCCCCACGTCCAGCGACCCAGTAATACGGCCCGAGTTGGAGGAGGTCGGCAGTCCGTTCTTTGTCCGGAAACGGGAGCCGCAGGTCGAAATCCACGTGCAACACGAGGAGGTCGCCGGGGTCGTGGCCGATAAATGCTGTGACCGGATTCTCCTTGGTAGCGACCGCATAGGACGGATCGACCGGCACCCATCCCACGCCCTCAACGTACATCTCGGCTCGGGCGTGGGGGCGGTCAAACTCCAGATCGGTCGGCATCGCACCCGGCTTTCGTGGGAGCGCGAGTCGCCCGATCAGCGCACGGGCCGGGATCTCGTTGGCCCGCATCACTGCGACAAATAGATTCGTCATGCCCCCGCAATCGGTCCCGGCCCGCGTACACACGGCGGAGGCACGTTTGTCTTCCAGCTCGTCATATCGGTATTTGAAATCGTCTCGGAGCTCCTCCAACACCCGTGCCGCGAGAGTCAGTGGTTGCTCGTTTTTCTGGAGGCGGAGCTTTTTGGCGTCGAGCCAGTCGCGGAAGGGTTTCGCGTCGAAATCCACGAGGTTCGAGGGGGCGAGGTAGTATTTCTTCTCGGTGGGTGCCAGTGAGGTGACAGTGGGCGGCGATTCGCCCTTCGCCAGCGGGACGAGTTCACGGCTTCGGAGAGTGGCCCGGATCTCGAGTCGGACTTTGAACTCTGCACCTGGAGCCGGTTTGGCGATCTGGAGATCAATCATCCGGACGTTCCGGGCGAGCGGGCTCTTTTCAGCGACCACTTTCCCGGTCGGCGTCGATGTGGTTTTCACACAGGTCTGGGACGGCAATTCCGGGGGCTCGGGCAGGAACGTGGTCCAGCGGCTGACAATGCAATTCCGCGCCCGTGTCTCGTAGGTGATCGTGGCGGACACCGTTTCGTGGTCGGTGGCCTCGATCTTCAGGAGTGGCGGCTGGGCCACGCCGGGTGACGCACCCTGGACAACGAGGATGCACAGAACGAGGCAGACATTTCGTGACATGAGACCCTGTCCGGGACCGATCCGACCGGATGTGAGACAACGCTGTAGACAACTTTACGAGTTACCGGCGATAATGGGAATGAAGTTTGGAGGAAAGCCATGCCCGAAGGCGGCTTCGGATGGTGAGGAGCCCTAAAGTGGGTCTGGACCAACCGGGCCGAGGTACTCGGCTTCCTCAAGACGATCCGGACGTGGTTCAAAACCGACTCGGGCCGAGGCATCCTGATCATCGGTCCGGGTGGGGCTGGGAAAACGACCCTCGCAAGGCTTCTATCGGGCGACTTTGATTGGCTGCTGGATGAGCCGTGGCGGTACGACGAAAGTTACGGTATCGAACACACCACACTCCAGGATGATCCCAAGGTCACGATTGTGGTCCCGCCCGGACAGCACATCCGGAGGGAGGCCACCTGGGGAAGCATTCAGCAACAGCTTGCGACAGGAAAATACCGAGGGGTGATACTGGTGAGTGCCGGCGGTTACCACACGATCGGAGCCCTCAGCTACAAACGCCACACGCTGTACCAGGGGAACAAAGGCCAGTTCTTGACGGCTTATACCGAGGCGTGCCGACGTGACGAAGTGAACGTTTTGCGCCAAATGATCCCGTACCTTCGCACGGCTCCAGGCAAGGTATGGTTGTTATCGGTGGTGACAAAGCAAGACGTGTGGTGGCCAGACTGCCAATCGGTTGAACAGTTTTACTCTGCAGGAGAGTACGCGGCAGGTGTGAATGAACTCACCACCGCCCGCGGGATAGAGAAGTTCCGGCATGAACTGGTACCGGCCTCCCTGGTAATAAGTAACTTCGTAACGGGTGAGGCCGAACCGCTTCTGAAGAACGCCGAGGGTTATGACCATCGGCGACAGGTCGAATCGGTCCGGCGGCTATTTGAAGCAGTCAAGGCGTTGATGGATTGGGAGGCAGCGTAATGGGCACAACCACCCCTAGCTCATGGGACGAAGCTCAGGTGCTCGGGCCTTTGCTGGGAGAGTACGCACAACGGCTCTCGGCGTTGAACCGCGATTTGACGAGTTTCCTGTTAGTAACTCGGACAATTCACGAGAGAACCGCCCAGGCTGCCTGGCTGCTTGATAGCTTTGAAGTTATCCGGAAGCCATTGGGGCAGGTTCTCTCACGCTCCTCGCAATTCGTGGAACACACCAATCTTGAACCGCTCGTACGCGACGTAATGATCCTGCGTCTCGCCGATCTTGAGTCGCAACTGCACCACTCGGAGGGTCTCATCAGATTCTTACGTATGTATATCAAAAGTTCTCGGGTGGAGCAGGATGTCACACCGCTACGCATGGCAGCGGGTCAACCCCTGTCGAAAAACGGCTCCACTCCGCCCCGCTAACTGACACCGTCGTAAGCGTTGCGGGTGTGTTTCCGCTGCGGCCGCTCCCGTTCGGTCAGGCAGTCGGCACGGCCTGTGCCCGTGTCACCGCAAACAGAATCGCCCCGAGAATGCCCCCAAGGTTGTCGAGATAGAGCCGGTCGGGGTGGACGCTCACGATCGAATCCATGAGCCGGAGGAACTGCCACGCCTCGCCTGTGGTCACACATCCGAAAACGGCACGGTCGGCGAGACCGGCTCGCTCGTTGAACATCTGGGCTCCAACCATCTGGGCGACACACTGGCCCAGGGCCGACTCGATATCGTGCCGCTTGGCTTCAATGAGTGTGAGCAGTGGGGCCTGGAGGAATGGGAGCGCCAGGCCGGTCGCGAGGATGAAGTCGCACTCCCCGGTCAACCCCTTGGCTGCGTCCACATCGAGCCGCTGACCGGAGAGAATGACGAGCTGATCGCCGGTCAGGTCGCGGACGGCCAGAAGGACCGGTGCGACGATGAACTCGCTGCGGGACTTCTCGCTCAGTAGTGCCAATTGTCGAGTTTTGGCCAACTGGTCCGTCAGCCATCCGGGGGGTGGGATGGAGCGAACCCCCGGGAACAATTCGGCCAACTGGAGGGAGACGCCGAGACGTTGTTGCACAGCGTCTGTCGTGAAGTCGGTGTACGCCATCCGCTTCACCCCCGGACGGCATCGCGGCTCCGGTCACCCGGGCCGCTCGTTTACACGTTGTAGGCGTTGCTAGTGGTGTTCCCGCCGCGACCGGTCCAGTTGGTGTGGAAGAACTGGCCGCGGGGCTTGTCGATCCGCTCGTAGGTGTGCGCTCCGAAGAAGTCGCGCTGGGCCTGGAGCAAGTTCGACGGTAGTCGGGCGGTTCGGTAGCCGTCGTAATAGGACAGGGCCGACGACATTGCCGGGAGGGGGATGCCGCCGGTCACCCCCGCCGCGATTGCTCGCCGCCAGCCGTGTTGAGCCCGGCCGAGTTCGCCTGCGAAGTATGGTGCGATCAACAGGTTCACGAGGTTCGGGTTGTCATCGAACGCCGCCTTGATCTTCCCGAGGAACGCGCTGCGAATGATGCACCCACCCCGCCACATCAGGGCAATTCCGCCGTTATTCAGGGTCCAGTTGCTCGCGTGCGCCTGGGCCGCCATCAAGGCGTAACCCTGAGCGTACGATACCACCTTGCTCGCGTAGAGGGCCATCTCCACGTCGGCAATGAACTGCTCCTTGTCGCTGACCTTCTGCGCCACCGGCCCGGCCAACAAAGCTGATGCGGCGACTCGCTCGTCCTTCTGGGCCGACAGGCACCGCGCGAAGACAGCCTCAGCGATGAGCGTGAGCGCGACGCCATGCTCGGTGGCAGCGTCGACCGTCCATTTCCCGGTCCCTTTCTGACCAGCCTTGTCGAGGATCGAATCGACCAGCGGCTTCTTGGTCTCGGGGTCGATGTACCCGAAAATCTCGGCGGTGATCTCGACCAAGTAGCTGTCGAGCACGCCCTTGTTCCACTTCGTGAACACCTCTTGAAGCTCGGCGGGGGTGAGGCCCGCCAGATCCTTGAGAAGCTGGTACGCCTCGGTGATGAGCTGCATATCTCCGTATTCGATCCCGTTGTGGACCATCTTGACGAAGTGCCCGGACCCTTCCGGCCCGACCCAGTCGCAGCAAGGCACTTCAGCGCCGGAGGTGTCTTTCGCTTTGGCGGCAATGGACTGGAAGATGGGCTTGATCTCGGGCCACGCCTTGGCGTCGCCACCGGGCATGAGGCTTGGCCCCTTGAGGGCACCTTCCTCACCACCGCTCACCCCGGAGCCGACGTAGAGCAGGCCCTTCGCGTTGGCCTCCTTCATCCGCCGTGTCGTGTCCGGAAAGTGGGTGTTCCCGCCATCAATGAGGATGTCGCCGGGTTCGAGGTACGGGGCGACCGAGGCGATGCTGTCGTCGACGGCCTGACCGGCCTTGACCAGCATCACGATCTTGCGGGGCCGCTTGATACTGGCGACGAGTTCCTGCGGCGAATGTGCTCCGACGAATTTTTTCCCTTTTCCACGGCCGTTAACGAACTCATCCACCTTGCTGGTGGTCCGGTTGAACACGGCGACGGTGTAGCCGTGCGACTCCATGTTCAGAACGAGGTTCTCGCCCATCACGGCGAGCCCGATCAACCCGATATCAGCGCTGGGGGTGGCCATGTCGAAAGCCCTTCGTGAGTGCGGTGGAATGACGACAGCCCCATTCTAGAAAGGGGACCGCAAGTCGGCCCTCAAGAGGCCAATCGTTGGCATGTTTCGCCCATCGGACGAAGGCCCTCATGAGCTCTACCCGACGTCAGAGGCTCTGCCCCCTGGAGTAGTTGGCATGCGGCAGAGGGAGGAATACCACCCATCAGGGACAGCCTGGCCCCGCCCAGGGGTCGCCCTCCGTTCACTCCGACTATTTCCAGGAGGGGCCAGCCAGCGGTTTCCCATCTGTCTCCAGGATCTGGAAGTGGTGGATGCCCGACTTCCGAGTGTCGGTATAGGTCCACACGATCTGCTTATCCCGGGTGACTTCGAGCAGCTTCACCTGATTGGCGGTGGCGTGGTGACTGGTGATCACGGTGTTGCCGTTGGGCAGTCGCTGCACTCCGCAGGCGTCGTTGATGGGCTTCCCAGGGAGGTCGTCGTTGGTCACCCGCCAGACCTCCTTGGCGTCCTTGTCGACCTCGATCACCAGATTCCCGAGCGTACACCCGATGAGGGTGTTGCCATCAGGCAACCGGATGGCGGTGAATGGCATGTGAGGTGTCTTGACCTCCCACACCACCTTCCCCGATGGGGTGTACTCGCGGACCACCCGGTCCAGCAGTTGCGGGACGAGATAGTTCCCATTGGCCAGTTTCCGGGCCATCCGGGTTTGGAGGTGGTGGTCCTTCGTCTGGGCCTGAAGCGCCACCTCCGCCACGACTTTCCCATCGCGACTGACTTCCCGTAGCCGGGGCTTGTCGCCCGCCTCGGTCATGAGGACTGCCCCACCAGCGAGTGGCTGAACGGTGTTCACCTCCGACTGCGTCCCGGCGAACTCGAACACCATTTTTCCCGCCCGGGTCACCTCGACGACTGCCCCGCCTGGATAATTCTTGTTCTTCGACAGTGCAAGGAGGACGTTTCCGTTCTCCAGAACCCAGCCATCGCGAGAGGACTGCGGGTACGACCAGGTCACTTTCCCCGACCCATCGACAAGGTAGGTCTCATTGCCGGTGGCGAGGAAGGAGTGGGTGATCGGCTTGGGGGCTGGTGGGTCCGCGGCTGGTGTCGCGATCACTGGTCCGAAGACGAGGATGGCCAGGGCCGCGAGCCGGACGAGGCGGGATGTGAGGGGGGATGGCATTGGAGTTCCGTGTAAGAGTGGAAGGTCGGGGTAGTGTATCGCCCTCACCCTTCCTGTCCGTCTCGATCCTCGCGTGGTGGTTCGGGTGGCCCAGGAAGCCATCCCCAGGGTCGAGTGGCTGGGCGTCCGGGGATGTGTCACCCGACAGGAGGTTTTGC